>NC_018027.1:310206-620413 GCF_000266905.1 Mycolicibacterium chubuense NBB4
TACGAGATCCACCACGGCCGGATCTCGGTGGGCGCCGGTGTCGACGAGTTCCTCGGCGGCGCGCGGGCCGGTTCGGTGTTCGGGACGATGTGGCACGGCGCGTTCGAAGGGGACGAACTGCGGGTCCGCTTCCTGCGCGAAGCGCTCGGTCTCGAGCCGTCCGGCGTGTCCTTTCCGCGCGCCCGCGACGAACGACTCGATCTGCTCGGCGATCTCGTCGAACAGCACCTCGACGTCGAGGCCCTGCTCGCATTGATCGGACAGGGCCCACCCCGCGGCCTTCCGTTCCTGCCCCCGGGTGCGCCGTGAGAATTCTGCTGCTCGGCGGAACGTCGGAGGCGCGGTCCTTGGCCGCGCTGCTGGCCGAGCACGCCGAGGTGACGACGTCGCTGGCCGGCCGGGTCAGCCAACCGCGGCTGCCCGTCGGCGAGGTCCGCATCGGGGGCTTCGGCGGGGTGGACGGATTGCGATCGGCGCTTCGCGGCTTCGATGCGGTGGTCGACGCGACGCATCCGTTCGCCAAGAACATCTCCGCCAACGCCGTCGCGGCGTGCACCGGCGGCGGCGTCCCGCTGCTGCGGCTGGAGCGGCCCGGCTGGGCCGACCGGTCCCGACCGTCGTGGCGCTGGGTGGACACCCACGAGGACGCCGCCGCGGTCGCGGCCGGGCTGGGCCGTCGCCCGTTCCTCACGGTGGGCCGCCAGGAGATCGCCCGCTTCGTGCCCGCGCTGCGCGGACACGCCGTGCTGGCCCGGGTCGTGCAGGCACCCGACGTGCCGCTGCCGGCGGCCTGGCGCCTCATCACCAGTCGGGGACCGTACGCGCTGCCGGGGGAGTTGGCGCTGATCGACGAGCACCGCGCCGACGTGCTGATCACCAAGGACTCCGGCGGCGAGCACACCTGGCCGAAGATGGAGGCGGCCGAGCAGCGGGCGCTTCCGGTGGTCATCGTGCGCCGCCCCGCTCGCGCCCCCGAACTCCCGACGGTGCACGACATCGGCGAGGCGGTCGCGTGGGTGCGCGCCCTCACTACGATGTCCCGGTGAGGATCCTGGTGACCGGCGGCGCCCGGTCGGGCAAGTCGCGGCACGCCGAGAGCCTGCTGCACGACGCGGCACACGTCACCTACGTCGCCCCCGGCCGTCCCGCCGACGGCGGCGACCCCGACTGGGACGCGCGCGTGCGCCTGCACCGCGCGCGCCGCCCCGCGCACTGGCAGACCGTCGAGACCGCCGATGTCGCAACGGCTCTCGCGAACGGTGACGGTCCCGTCCTCGTCGACTGCCTGAGCACCTGGCTGGTGGCGGTGCTCGACCACGCCGATCTCTGGGACGCCCGCGCCGAGGACGTTCACGGCGTGATCGGCGCGCACGTGGACCGGTTCTGCGAGGTGTTCGAGACGGTAGCCGACGCGGTCGTGGTGACCAACGAGGTCGGCCTCGGTGTGGTGCCCGCGCACCGATCGGGCGTGCTCTTCCGCGATGCGCTCGGCGTCGTCAACCAGCGGGTCGCGGCGCTGTGCGACGAGGTGCACCTGGTGATCGCGGGGCGGGTGCTGAAGCTGTGACGCTCACTGGTGGACCATTGGTGGTGGACAGGCGTATGTCTTGTCATGCACCCCGGGCTCGTCGGGTCACTGCCGGAGTGACCGAGTCGCCTCGTATGGGATGACCTCGCTGAGAGTTGCGGGGCCTGGCGGCCCGGGACGTGCAGATCGGCCATAGGGCTATGCGCCACGGCGGTTGTGCGACCGCCCGGAGCGCCTCAGTGAGCGACCGACCGTCACGTCCCGGACCGGAGTGCTTAATCCGTGGGCAGACGGAAGGAGCACTACTGATGGAGGTTACGCCCACTTACGCCGGGATCGACTGGTCCTGGCAGCACCACGCGTTATGCATCGTCGATGCTGCCGGGCGACGGGTTGAGGAAATCACCGTCGCGCACAGCAAGCCCGGCTTGGCCAAGGTGACGACATTGCTACACCGCCACGGCGTGGAGCGTGTCGGGATCGAGCGTGGCGATGGGCCGGTCGTCGAGCACCTGATCCGCGACGGGTTGGAAGTCGTGGTGATCTCGGCGCGGCAAGTGAAATCGCTACGCGCGCGGTATGGGTCGGCAGGCAACAAGGATGACCGGTTCGACGCCTTCGTGCTGGCCGATGCTTTGCGCACCGATCCCTACCGGTGGGCGGTCGTGCGTCCGGACAGCGACGCGACGGTGGCGCTTCGGGGCTTGGTCCGTGCACGCCAGGACCTCGTCGGACATCGAATTGCGGTGCATCACCAGCTGCTGGCGACACTGCAGCACCATTTCCCTGGCGCCATCGGCTTGTTTCACCAGCTCGACATACCGATCAGCCTGGCCTTTCTACGGCGGTTCCCCTGTGAAGCCAAAGCCGCCTGGTTGTCGCCGACCCGGCTGGCGCACTGGCTTCATGCCAACGGTTATTGCGGTCGCGCCACTGCCGAGGAACTCTTCACTCATCTGCACCAGGCCGCTACCGGCCATCTCAGCGGTGCCACTTCTGAGGCCGGCGAGCTGATCGTCCTGAGCTTGGTCGACCTACTCACCAGCATTCGCCAACGACAATCCGAACTGGAAACCCGGATCAAAGAAGCCCTACTGGCTCACCCCGACGGCCCGATTATGCAGTCCCTGCCACGACTGGAGTCGTGCGCGCAGCCACCCTCCTCGCCGAGATCGGTGACTGCCGAGCCCGCTTCCCTGACGCCCAATCCCTGGCTGCCGCAGCCGGAGTCGCCCCATCAACCCGCCAATCAGGCAAGCACTGCAACGTCACCTACCGCCGAGGCTGCAACAAACAACTACGCGCTGCGCTCATCGACTGGGCCCAAGACACCCCCCGCGCCAACACCTGGGCCCACGACACCTACTACCGAGCCCGACAACGCGGCTGCCGCCATCCACACGCCGCACGCATCCTGGCCCAAGCCTGGACCAGGATCCTATGGCGCTGCTGGCACGACCACACCGCCTACAACCCCGAACTCCACGGCAGGCTCAACACCCTCGAAGCGGAGGCCGCTTGACATAGGGCTCTCAGCGCAGCCGGTAGCGCTCCCGGTGCAGCACGTCCTCGAGCGAGGCCCGGGCGCGCCACCCGAAGCGTTCCAGGTCCGGAACGTCGGGCAGCTCGGTGACGGGACCGACGCACAACCACGCGACGGGCCGGACGTGCGGTGGCATGCCGACCAGCGAGCGCAGGAAGTCCTCCTGGTAGAAGGACACCCACCCGACCCCGAGACCTTCGGATGTGGCTGCCAGCCAGAGGTTCTGGATCGCACACACCACCGAGTACAGGCCGGCGTCGTGGATGGCGTGCCGGCCCAGCACCCGAGGACCGCCGCGCGTCGGGTCGTATCCCACCACGATGCCCAGGCCGGATTCGCAGATGCCTTCGATCTTGATCCGCGCGAACACCTCGGCGCGCTCGCCGGTCAACTCTGCGGCGAACACGTCCCGCTCGCCCGCGACGTGGTCACGGAAGGCGCGCAGTGTCTCGGGGGAGCGGACCAGAACGAAGTCCCACGGCTGTGACATGCCGACCGACGGGGCGGCATGCGCGGCGAGCAGCACCCGTTCGAGCACCTCGTCGGCCACCGGCACTCCGGTGAACTCGCGACGGGTGTCGCGTCGCCGGTTGATGATGTCGTAAAGCGCTGCGGCCCCGGTGGATTGGGTGTCGGTCACCGCAACCCCTCGGTCGTCTTCACCGAACGGTCCCGTCGCGGGTCGTAGAGGTAACTCTCGCCGGCGTCGGGGTCCGCTGCGTCCGCCAGCGCGCGTCCCACCAGGATCACCGCGGCCTGGCGCAGGCCGGCGGCCTCGACCGCGTCGGCGATGTCCCGCACCGTGCCGCGCAGCACCCGCTCCTGCGGCTGCGAGGCGCGGTAGACGACCACGACCGGACAGTCGGGCCCGTAGTCGGGAGCCAGTTCGGTCATCAGCTCGCGTATCCGGGTGATGGCCAGATGCAGCACGAGCGTGGCGCCGGTCGCGGCAAAAGCCTTGAGCGACTCCGCTTCCGGCATCGCGGTCGACCGCTGCCGGGTGCGGGTCAGGACGACCGACTGCGCGACGAGCGGAACCGTGAGCTCGCGGCCGACCCGCGCTGCGGCGGCCGCATAGGCGGGCACCCCCGGGGTCACCTGCCACGGCACCGCTGCGGCGTCGAGGCGGCGGGTCTGCTCCGAGAGCGCCGAGTACACCGACGGATCCCCCGAGACCAGGCGCACGACCCGACGGCCGGCGCGATGACCGTCGATCAGGCGCGCGACGATCGCATCGAGATCCAACGGTCCGGTGTCGACGAGTTCGGCGCTCGGCGAGCAGTGGGCGAGCACGTCGGGATCGAGGTAGCTGCCCGGATAGAGCACGACGTCGGCCGTGCTCAGCAGGCGTGCGGCGCGCACGGTCAGCAGATCCGCGGCACCGGGACCGGCACCGACGAACTGCACGGCCGCGGGTTCGTCGTCCATCGCTCCGAGAGTGTAGGCCAGCGAGCTGGGACGTCACGGCCCGGCACGTCCCCCCACCCCCGCCGAACTTGCATTCCACGCGCGCGTTTCCCGAAATCGAGCACGCGGAATGCAATTTCGGCGGTCAGTAATGGGGTGGTGCCGTCGTCCCGCGGACGATCAGCGTCGGCTCCAGGACGACGTCGGCCGCCCGGGACGGTCCCTCGACCAGCATCTGCACCGCGAGCTCGACCGCGGTGCGGGCGATCTCCGGAGCGTCCTGATGGATGGTGGTCAGGTCGATGCGGGGATTCTCCGACAGCCGGCTGTCGTCGTATCCGACGAGCGACACCTGACCGGGAACGTCGACCCCGGCTCGGGTGAAGACGTCGAGGATGCCCAGGGCGCAGCGGTCGTTGCCGGCCAGCACCGCCGTCGGCAGCGTGGGTTTGTCGAGCATCATCCGCGCCGCGGTGGCGCCGGCGTCTTCGTTGTGGGCGCCGGGGATGACGGTGATCTCGTCGGCCAGCCCGTGCGCGCGCATGGCGGTCTTGTACGCCCGCGACCGGTCAGCCGAACCGGGATCGGTGCCGCCGTCGACATGGTGGATGACGCTGTGGCCCAAGCCCACCAGGTAATCGACCGCTTGCCGAATTCCCTTGGCGTCGTTGGTGCGTACGGTCGACAACGGGTCCTCAGCGTGCACCCCGGGGAGCCGGCGGCATGCGACCACGACCGGCACCCGGGCGGCCACCGTGCGGAAGAAGTCCGCGTCGGCATTCGGACCGAGCAGGATCAGCGCGCCGCACCGGTGGCTGAGCAGCGAGTCGACGACGGTCGCCTCCGTGCGGTCGGGCAGATTGGCCGACAGCAGTACCTCGTAGCCGAGGTGTTCGGCGGCGGGATAGATGTGCGTGACGAGTTCGGACTGGAACAGCTGCCGCACATCGGTCATCACGCCGAGCGTGCGGCTGCGGCCCTGTGCGAGGAGCCGGGCCGCGGAGTCCGGCCGGTAGCCGATCTCCTCGGCGATCGCCAGCACTCGCTGCCGCGTCTCCTCACTGGCCCCCGGTTTGCCGTCGAGGATGAACGACACCAGCGTGCGGGAGACCCCCGCACGTGCGGCGACGTCGGCCATCGTGGGACGTCGCGACGCGTCGGGGGGACGCCGTCGTCTCGGGGTGCTCACGGGGCGCTTCCTTCGGGCAAGTGACGGTTGACACATTCGTGTGACGCGGTTCATAGTAGACCTCACGCGCGTTACTAACGCGCGTTAGTCCGAGAAACGAGGTACCCGGTGTCCGTCCAAGCCCAGCAGGCCAGAGCCGATGGCTCCTCGCGCAAGCGCTCGTCGCAGGGCCGCTTCCTGACCAGGCTCACCGTCATCGCCACCCTCGGTGGCCTGCTGTTCGGCTACGACACCGGCGTCATCTCCGGCGCGCTGCTGTACATGAAGGACGACCTGAACCTGTCGGCGTTCGGCGAGGCCACGGTGGTCAGCTCGCTGCTGTTCCCCGGCGCCGCGTTCGGCGCGCTGTTCGGCGGCCGCGTCGCCGATCGCATCGGCCGCAAGCGCAGCCTGCTGGCGTGCGCGGGGCTCTTCCTCGTCGGCGCGGTCGGCTGTGCGCTGGCGCCCGACGTCGAGATCATGGTCGCCGCCCGCATCATTCTCGGCCTCGGTGTCGGGGCCGCGGCGGTCACCTGCCCGCTGTACCTGGCCGAGATGGCGCCCGCCGACCGGCGCGGCCGCATGGTCACGATCAACGAATTGATGATCGTGACCGGCCAGATGCTCGCCTTCGCCGTCAACGCTCTGCTCGACCACGTCATCGGTGACCCGCACGTGTGGCGCACCATGCTCGCCGTCGCCACCGTGCCCGCGGTCGCGCTGCTGCTCGGCATGTTCGCGCTGCCGGACTCCCCACGCTGGTACGCCCTGAAGAACCGGATGCCGGAGGCGCGGAAGGTCCTGGCGCTCAGCCGAACCCCCGCAGAAGCGCAGGCCGAGTACGCGATCGTCGTCGACCACACCAGCCACATGCTCAAGACCACCAGCACGCCGTTCTCGGTCATCCGCGACGTGCCGTGGATCCGGCGCGTGGTGCTGATCGGCTGCGGGCTGGCGATCGTGCAGCAGGCCACCGGCATCAACACGGTCAACTACTACGCGCCGACGATCCTGGAACAGAGCGGCCTCGGGGTCAGCGCGGCGCTGGTCGCCACCATCGCCGTCGGCGTCACGTCGGTGATCACCACGATCATCGGCATCGTCCTGCTGGGTTTCGTCGGGCGCCGCACGATGCTGCTGATCGGCTTCGCCGGCGTCGCCGCGTCGCAAGCCGTGCTGGCCGCCACCTTCCTGCTGCCGGCCTCGACACTGCGCAGTTACGTGATCCTCGCGTGCATGGTGGCATTCGTGGCGTTCGTGCAGATGTTCATCGGGACCTGTGTGTGGCTGCTGCTGTCGGAGATCTTCCCGCTGTCGGTGCGCGGGTTCGCGATGGGCATCGCGGTGTTCGTGCTGTGGTGCACCAACGCCGTCATCTCGTTCCTGTTCCCCCTGCTCAACAACACGCTCGGGTCCACCGGGACGTTCGCACTGTTCGTCCTCGTCAACGTCGCGTCGTGGATCTTCGTTCACCGCTTCGTGCCCGAGACCAAAGGAACCACCCTCGAGCAGCTCGAGGAACGCCTGGAGGCCGAGGGCAACACGTCACTACTCGAAAGGACCCCTGCATGAGCACCATTCGCGTCGGCTCCGCACCCGACTCATGGGGTGTGTGGTTTCCCGACGATCCGCAGCAGACTCCCTACCACCGCTTCCTCGACGAGGTCGCCGAGTCCGGTTACGAGTGGATCGAGCTGGGCCCGTACGGTTACCTGCCCACCGATCCGGAGAGGCTGGTCGAGGAGCTCGGCTCGCGTGGGCTGAAGCTCTCGGCGGGAACGGTTTTCGAGCATCTGCACCAGGATCATTCCTGGGATGCGGTGTGGGGCCAGATCGAGGACGTCGCCCGGTTGACCGCCGCGGTCGGCGGCAAGCACGTCGTCGTCATCCCCGAGATGTGGCGCGACCCGTCCACCGGCGCGGTGCTCGAGGACCGCAACCTCACCCCCGAGCAGTGGCGCAAGAAGACCCAGGGGATGAACGAACTCGGCAAGGCGATGTTCGAGAAGTACGGCGTCCGAGCGCAATACCACCCGCACGCCGACAGCCACGTCGACACCGAGGAGAACGTCTACCGTTTCCTCGACGGCACCGACGGCGAGTTCGTCAACCTGTGCCTGGACACCGGCCACATCTCCTACTGCGGCGGCGACAACATCGCGATCATCCGGCGAGCGCCCGAGCGCATCGGCTACCTGCACCTCAAGCAGGTCGATCCCGAGGTGCGCGCCAAGGTCGAGGCCGAGGACCTGCCGTTCGGCGAGGCGGTCAAGCTCGGCGCGATGACCGAGCCGCCCCGCGGAATCCCGGACATGCCGCCGCTTCTCGCCGAGATCGAGAGCCTCGGCATCGACGTGTTCGCGATCGTCGAGCAGGACATGTACCCCTGTGAGGTCGACGCTCCACTGCCCATCGCCCAGCGCACCCGGAAGTACCTCGGGTCGTGCGGCGTCCCGTCCGTCACGTTCAGTTAGGAGCCGAAAAGCCATGTCAGATCTTCGCATTGCCGTCCTCGGTGTCGGTCTGATGGGCGCCGATCATGTCGCGCGCATCGACACCCGCATCTCGGGCGCGCGGGTCGCCGTCGTCAACGACTACGTCGCCGAGAAGGCCGAGCAGGTCGCTGCCGGCATCGACGGGTGCCGCGCCGTGTCGGATCCGCTCGACGCGATCGCCGACGCGGGTGTCGACGCCGTCGTGCTCGCCACACCGGGGCCCACCCACGAGAAGCAGCTGCTGGCCTGCCTCGAGCACCGCAAGCCCGTGCTGTGCGAGAAGCCGCTGACCACCGATGTCGACACCTCGCTCGAGGTGGTCCGCCGCGAAGCCGAACTCGGCATCCGGCTGATCCAGGTCGGATTCATGCGCCGCTTCGACGACGAGTACGCCGGCCTCAAGGCGCTGATCGACAGTGGCGAGCTGGGCGCGCCGCTGGTGCTGCACTGCGTGCACCGCAACCCCGCGGTGCCCGATCATTTCGATTCCGCCATGACTGTTCGCGACTCGCTCGTCCACGAGGTCGACGTCACCCGATTCCTGTTCGACGAGGAGATCGCGTCGATCCAGATCGTCAAGCCGGCGCCGAATTCACTGGCCCGCGAGGGTCTTTCCGATCCGCAGATCGCGATCATGCGGACCGCGAGCGGCCGGCACGTCGACGTCGAGCTGTTCGTCACCACCGGTGTGGCCTACGAGGTGCGCACCGAACTCGTCGCCGAGAAGGGCAGCGCGATGATCGGTCTCGACGTCGGGCTGGTGCGCAAGAGCGTCCCCGGCAGATGGGGCGGCACCATCACGCCGAGCTTCAAGGAGCGGTTCGGCCGCGCGTACGACACCGAGATCCAGCGGTGGGTGGACGCGGTTCGCCGCGGCGCGGACACCGGTGACTATGTGGACGGCCCGACCGCGTGGGACGGTTACGCCGCCACCGCCGTGTGCGAGGCGGGCGTTGGGGCCCTGCAGTCCGGACAACCCGTCGCGGTCGGCATGGTCGACCGCACCTCCATTCCAGGAGCCTGACGACATGAAGATCGCGCTCGATCCGACGCCGTTCCACCACGACTACGAGCTGCTCGAATTTCCGGCTCTGGTCGCGGAATTGGGCTACGAGCATCTGCAGTTGACGCCGCACCGGGATTTCATCCCGTTCTTCAACCATCCGCGTGCCGACGACGCGTTGGTCGCCAAGTTCCGCACGGCGTGTGCCGACGCCGGTGTGGGGATCGCCTCGGTGCTCCCGGTGCTGCGGTGGTCCGGCCCCGACGAGGACGCGCGCGAGGCGGCGGTGCGCAACTGGAAACGCGTCGTACAGATCACCGTCGACCTCGGGGTCAACGTGATCAACACCGAGTTCTCCGGACGCCCGGAGAAGGCTGAGGAGTCCGAGCGGGCGTTCTTCCGGTCGATGGAGGAGCTGGTGCCGATCTTCGAACGCGAGGGCGTCGATGTGCGCATCGATCCGCACCCCGACGATTTCGTCGAGGACGGCCTGGAGGCGCTGCGCATCATCCGCGGGGTGAACTCGCCCAACATCGGCATGGTCTACGTCGCGTGCCACACCTACCACATGGGCGCCAACATGAGTGAGATCATGGCCGCCGCCGGGGACAGGCTACGACTGGTGCACGTCGCCGACACGATGGACCACCACCGCAGCCACGGGCTGCGCTACATCACCAACCCGCCGGGCAATCCGGTGCGGGTGCACCAGCACCTCAAGATCGGTGACGGCGACATCGACTGGGACGAGTTCTTCGGCGGGCTGGCGAGACTCGGCTTCTACGACCGCGACGACACCGTCATGGTCTCGAGTGTGTTCGCCGAGGACGAGCAGGCTCAGGACGTCTCGCGCTACCAGCTCGAGACGATGACCGAATACGTCGCCAAATACCGCTGACCCCCTCCCGCCGAACTTGCATTCCACGCGCTCGAAACGCCGAAAGCCGCGCGCGGAATGCAAGTTCGGCACAAGAAGGACGTGAATCATGAAGCTCGGGGTGTACACCGCGATCCTGCACGACAAGCCGCTGCCCGAAGCGTTGGAGATCATCGCGTCGCTGGGCCTGACCGGGGCGGAGGTCAACGCCGGCGGGTTCTTGCCGACCCCGCACCTGCCGGTGGACGAACTCCTGTCCGGTGCCGTGTCGCCACGCGAGTACCTGTCGGTGTTCGACGGCACAGGGGTCTCACTCGCGGGGTTGAACTGCAACGGCAACCCGCTGCACCCCGACCCCGAAGTCGGGCCGGACGATGCCGAGGATCTCCGCAAGGCGATCCGCGTCGCCGGTCTGCTCGGAGCCGATCGCGTGGTGACGATGTCGGGTCTGCCGCAGGCGCATCCGGGCGGCACGTGGCCGGCGTGGCACGTCAACACCTGGGACTCCGGCTATCTCGACTCGCTGGACTACCAGTGGGGCGAGGTCGCGGTGCCCTTCTGGACCGAGATCGACGCGCTGGCACGGGAGCACGGCGTCAAGGTCGCGATCGAGATGCACCCGCAGAATCTGGTGTTCAACCCGCCCACGCTCAAGCGACTCGTCGACAAGACGGGTGCGACCCACCTGGGCGCGGAGATGGACCCTTCGCATCTGTTCTGGCAGGGAATCGACCCCGTCGCGGCGATCGAATGGCTGGGGCCCTTGGTCTTTCACGCCGCCGCCAAGGACACCCGAATCAATGACAACTGCCGTGTCCACGGCGTGCTCGACGAGCGCTTCACGCGAATTCCCCTTGCGCAGAACCCCACCGGGCTCGGCGGTCGCCACGTCGTCAACAAGTGGCCCGAGGACTCGTCGTGGGACTTCGTCGCCGTCGGCCGCGGCCACGACACCGCGTTCTGGGCGCGATTCCTGCGAGCATTGGAGGCTGTGGACCCCAATATGGCCGTCAACATCGAGCACGAAGACGTCGAGCTCGGACAACTCGAGGGGCTTCAGGTCGCCGCCCAGACCCTCAAATCCGCCGACGCGGTCCCGCTCTAACCCGCCGAAATTGCATTCCACGCGCTCGAAACGCCGAAAGCGCCGCATGGAATGCAATTTCGGCGGAGGGGTGCCCGCGGGCCGGCCGGAATCTAAAATCGGACGGGTCGACACCCGCAGAAAGCACAACCCGATCGAGCGGCGCCGCCAGCTGTGCGACGCCGCGATCGCCCTGCTGGCCGAGGAGGGTCCGCGAGGGTTGAGTCATCTCAAGGTGGATCGTCGCGCCGCGGTGGCCGACGGCACCACGTCGTTCTACTACCGCACCCGCGCGGCCCTGTTGCACGGGGTCGCCGATCAGCTGGTCCGCTATGACGCCGAGGCGTTCACCGAGGCGTTCAAGGACGCGCCCAACAGCAGCGGCGCGGAGATCCTGACGATGCTCGCGCGGCAGGTGCTGCTGATCCGCGAGGAGCCGCAGCTCTCGCGCACGCGCGCCCGGCTCGAGCTGACCATGCTGGCCAAGCGCGACGCCGACATCGCCGCGGAGTTCCAGCAGATGTCCGAGAGCTACCGAGCGCTGGTCGAGCGCATGATCGTCGCGATGCAGTCGAACGGCGGAACGCTGGACCGTTCGCTGTGTGACGAGCAGGCCTCGGTGGTGCTGACCTATCTCGGCGGCCTGATCTTCGCTCTTGCCAACGACTCACCGGACGAGACGAGCCAGGAAGACGTCGCCAGGCAGATCCGCGCGATCATCACCGGCGTGGCCGCCGAACACGGCTGCCCGCACCGGTAGCGTCACAGGCCCAGCGCCGACTCGAGCGGCGTGCGGGCGAAGTACACCGCGAAGCCGGCGGCCACCACCCACAGCAGCGGGCTGATCTCGCGCACCTTGCCCGCGGCGGTGCGCATGACGACCCAGGCGATGAACCCGACACCGATGCCGTTGGCGATCGAGTAGCTGAACGGCATCACCGCGACGGTCAACACCACCGGTAGCGCCACGGAGAACTCCGACAGGTCGACGTGGCGCAGGTGCGAGGCCATCATCGCGCCGACCACCACCAGCGCGGCCGCGGCCACCTCGGTGGGAACGATCGATGCGAGCGGGGAGACGAACATCGCGGCCAGGAACAGCACGCCCGTCACCAGGTTCGCCAGGCCGGTGCGCGCGCCTTCCTCGATGCCCGCACCGGATTCGATGAACACGGTGTTCGACGACGACGACGTCGCGCCGCCGGCGACCGCACCTGCACCCTCGACGATCAGCGCCGATTTCAGCCGCGGGAAGGTGCCCTTGTCGTCGGCCAGGCCGGCCTCGCGCGAGAGACCGGTCATCGTGCCCATCGCGTCGAAGAAGTTCGCGAACACCAGGGTGAACACGAGCACGACCGCGGCGATCACACCGATGCGGCTGAAGCTGTTCAGGCTGAACGCGCCGACGAGCGACAGGTCGGGCAGTGCGAACGGTGACCCGGACAGTGTGGGCACCGACAGGCTCCAGCCGCCCGGGTTGTCGGTGGCCGAACCCAGATGCCAGATCGCCTCGATCACGACCGCGACGACGGTGCCGGCCGCCAGGCCGATCAGGATGCCGCCGCGGACGCGCCGCACCACGAGGACACCGGTGAGCAACAGGGTGAACACGAAGACGACGGTCGGCACGGTGCTGATCGAGCCGATGCCGCCGTGGCCGAGCCCGACCGGAGGGGAGGCGACGCCGGTCGAGCCGATGAAACCCGCATCGACCAGCCCGATGAACAGGATGAACAGCCCGATGCCCGCGGTGATCGCCAGCTTCAGTTGCATGGGCACCGCGTCGAACACCAGACGCCGCAGGCCGGTCGCGGCGAGCAGCACGATGATCAGACCGTTGATCACCACCAGGCCCATCGCCTCGGCCCAGGTCAGGTCCTTCACGACCGTGGTGGCCAAAAACGAGTTGATGCCCAGGCCCGCGGCGAATGCGAACGGCATCCGGGCGATGACGCCGAAGAGGATCGTCATCACGCCGGCGGCCAGCGACGTCGTCGCCGACACGGCGGCGAAGTTCAGGGAACCCCCGCCGACGTCCTTGGCGCCCGACAGGATGATCGGGTTCAGCACGACGATGTAGGCCATCGCGATGAACGTGACGAGGCCGCCGCGAATCTCTGTGCCCATGGTCGACCGACGGGCCGAGATCTCGAAGAATCGGTCCAGAAAATTCACGGGGTGACTCTAGTAGCGCGGCGCCGGCGGGGGCGGGGGAGGTGGAACCGGCATGCACAGGCCGGTCTGCACGTCGAGGTACTTGCCGGGAACGCAGAACGGCGCGCAGCCGTAGATCGCCCCGGTTTCACCGGGAGGGCACGATCCCGGCGGCTGTGCGGTGACGGTCTGCGGCGCGGGCCCGGCGAACATCGCCAGCGGAACGGCCACCGCCGCGGCAGCGGCTGCCGCCACTCCCAGAAGTCGTTGTGTCGCAGTCACTTCCCGTCCCCTCTCAACGTGGCATCCCGGTGGCGACGCGCGGGGCGCCCTTGTCGGGCGCGACGTCGAGGACGAGCTCGGCGACCCTCGCCCGGTGCTGTTCGGCGCTGCCGAGCAACGCGGCGTCGGTGTAGGCCCGCTTGTAATACAGATGCGCTTGGTGTTCCCACGTGAACCCGATTCCACCATGCACCTGGATGGCGTCGGTCGCCACTCGGGTGAACGCCGCCGAGCAGGTGGCTTGCGCGATGCTCGTGACCAGGGCGGGGTCGTCGGTGCCGTCGGTCAGCGCCCACACCGCGTGATAGGCCGTCGAGCGTGCGTGCTCGAGCGCGACGAGGTCGTCAGCGAGTCGGTGCTTGACCGCCTGGAACGAGCCGATCGGCCTGCCGAACTGCAACCGGGCCTTGGCGTACGCGACCGCGAGATCGAGCAGGTGCTGCGCGGCCCCGACCTGTTCGACGGCCAGCAGCGCCGCGCCGACCGCGAGCGCGTGGCCGATGACGCGTTCGGCCTCGTCGGGGCCTGCGATCAGGGTCGCGGCCGCGTCGACCAGCCCGACGGTGGCCTGCGGCCGGGTCAGGTCCAGCGTGGTCAACGGGATGCGTTGCACGGCAACGTCTCCCGCGTCGATTGCGAACAAGCCGATGCCGTCCGGCCCGTTCGCGGCGACCAGGATCACGTCGGCGGCGCCGGCGTCGACGACCCGCTCGACGGTGCCCGACAGCGTCCAGCTCTCCCCGTCGCGGGTGGCCTGGACGGCGACGGACGACGGGTCGAAGGCCCCCGCCGAGTCCGCGACGGCGAACGCCGCGGTCCGGGTGCCCTCG
Organism: Mycolicibacterium chubuense NBB4; assembly: GCF_000266905.1. Next base: position 324,578 of record NC_018027.1, read on the forward strand.
ACGAGGGGACCGAGCAGCTCGCTTTCCGACGACGCCGCCACCAGCGCGGGAATGGTGAGGTACACGGTGCCGAAGAGCGGCCCGCACGCCAGCGCGGCGCCGAGTTGTTCGACAGCGACGGCCTGATCGACCAGAGTGCCCCCGACGCCGCCGTCGGCCTCGGGCACCGACAGTCCGAGCACGCCCAACTCGGTGCCCAGCCGTGCCCACACCTTGGCGTCATACGGCGGATCGGACTCCATCGCGGAGCGCACCGCGCTTTCGTCGACGAACTCCGCGCAGAAGTCACGGACCGCCGCCCGCAGCTGGTTCTGCTCGTCGGTGAACGTGAACTCAGCGCTACCGGGCTGATCCGCAAGCTCCTCAGCCATCTTGTCGGGCTGATCCGCAAGCTCCTCAGCCACGCGGGATCTCCTTCCATGCCATTCCAGCGTCGGCCCGCAGATCACCCGGTAGGCCGAGCACGCGTTCGGCGAGGATGTTGCGCATCACCTCCGACGTGCCGCCCTCGATGGTGTTGGCCCGGCTGCGCAGGAATCGCTGTTGAATCGGGCCGCGGTAGTCGTCGGGGTCCCCGTCACCGGTGCCGTAGCCGTCGTACAGGATGCCCTCGGGGCCGAGCAGGTCCATGCAGAACTCGTAGATGTGCTGGTTGAGTTCGGCGCCGACGAGCTTGCCGATCGACCCCTCCGGGCCGGGGCCGCCGACGCTGGCCGAGGCCCTCGACCGCTCCGAAGTCAGCCGCTGTGCTTCGGACCGCAACCACAGACTGGTGAGACGATCCCGCAGTACCGGGGTGTGCAGGTCCGGCCGCGACGCCCACAGCGCGACCGCGTCGGAGATGGTGCCGGCGCCGCGCCGGCTCCCGCTGGCACCGAGCGCGCTGCGTTCGTTCATCAGCGTCGTCATCGCTACCCGCCAGCCGTCGCCGACCGCTCCGAGCCGGAAGGCGTCGGGGATGCGCGCGTCGGTCATGTAGACCTCGTTGAACTCCGCATGTCCGGTCATCTGCCGCAACGGCCGGGTCTGCACTCCCGGGCCGTGCATGTCCAGGACGAAGTAGGTCAACCCTTTGTGCTTGGGCTTGTCGGGGTCGGTGCGGGCCAGCAGCAGACCCCACCGCGCGCGGTGCGCGAGGCTGGTCCAGACCTTCTGGCCGTTGACGATCCACTCGTCGCCGTCGAGGACCGCCGAGGTGGCCAGCCCGGCGAGGTCGGAACCGGCACCCGGCTCGGAGAACAGCTGGCACCAGATGTCCTCGGTCGTCGCCAGCGGACGCAGCAGCCGGCGCCGGACCTCGTCGGTCTGCGCGTGCTCGCGCACCGTCGGCGCGGCCATGCCGTACCCCATCGGGTTGAGTCCCAGCGGCACCGGACCTCCCGCGCCCTGCAGAATCCGATCGGCGACGGCCTGCAGACCGCGGGACACCCCCATGCCGCCGAAGCCCTCGGGAAAGTGCACCCACGACAAGCCGGCATCGAAACAGGCGCCGAGGTACTCGGGGATCGGGACGGTGCGTGGATTGTGTTCTTCGACTACGCGGCGCGCGGCGTCGGCGACGCGGTCGGCATCGGCAGCAGTGCCCATACGAGCACCCTAGAGCAGCGCGGGAGCCGGCCGACGGTCAACCGCTGGGCCGGTCCGAGCAATCAGTATTGCGTCAGCGCGAGGCGCTCGGCCTCGGAGCGATGACGACGGGCAAGCAGGTAACGGAGCCACCGGACATCAAGTAACACAGCGATCCTTTACGCGGTCTTGGTGAGGAGGGGAAGGAGTTGGCGTCGCGCGACCATTGCGTCGGCGAAGTGGTTGAGCGCCTCGGGGACCGAACCGGCCCCGGCGAACTCGATGTCGTAGTCGTGCAGGGTCTGCTCGACGGACCGGCTGGGGACCATCGACCACTCGACCCCCGCGGCCGCGCAGACGTCATCGACGGCGAACAGAAGCGAAAGAGCCTCGCCGGCAAACGAAGTGATGTCGCTGAGGTCCAGGACGAACGGCTTCTCGGCGAGGATGAAGCGCCGGACGTACTGCGTGGCGCATTCGACGTTGGCGTCGTTGAGCGCGCCCCTGACGGTCACGACGGTGGCCAATTGGCGGCAATGCGCCCTGATCTCGGCACCACCGCAGTCGAACGTCGGATTGCCGTACATCGCAGCCTCCTCGATCCTGTGCTGACGGTGCCCCTGGCGGGCCTGACAACCATCAAGGTAGCCAGCCAATTTAAGGCCGCGGGGTTAAAGCACTAATACTTCGCTAAGAACTCGACTCAGCAAACTCGCCGGTAACTTAGCCGCGGCGCTGCTGTTGCGAGCCCGTATAGGTGGCCCACGGGCTGTAGTCGGCGAGGAGTTCCTCCTGCGGCGGCCGCTCGTCCTCGGCGACGTGCTCGAGGTTGATCCGGATGCGGTACCAGATGGAGCTCGGCCCGCGCATGCCGTCGACGAGAACGTCTGTGGGCTCCAGCTTTTCGGCTGCCTGCGGGTACTTCTCGCGCCACTGCGCCAGCGCGGCCATCGCCTCGTCCTTGGTCTTGGTGCGGGCGATCTCGATCAACGGCTTCGCCGATCGTCGGCGGCCGTCGGTCGTCTTGTGTGCGCCCCGGGGTGCCTTCTCGGGCGGACCCAGCCGGTCGGCGAGGTCGAGCAGCGCCTCCAGCCCGCCCGCGGCGTCGTCCATCCCCTCCCACGGATCGCCGTGCTCGGCGAACCGCCGCGGGACCGTGGTGATCGTGAACTCCTCGGGCCGGCAGCCCGCGACCTCGTCCCAGAACAGCGGTGTCGACACCCGTGCATCGGGGGTGGCGCGCACGGAGTAGGCCGAGGCCACGGTCCTGTCCTTGGCGTTCTGGTTGAAGTCGACGAACACGCCCTGGCGCTCTTCCTTCCACCACCGCGCCGTCGCCGACTCCGGCGCGCGCCGCTCCACCTCGCGGGCGACGGTCTCCGCGGCGAGCCGGACGAGCTTGAACGGCCAGCGTCGGTGGATGCGCGCATAGATGTGGAAACCTCGTGAACCCGAGGTCTTGGGCCAGGCGACCAGACCGTGGTCCTCGAGCACCTCGCGCGCGACGAACGCGACGTCGAGGATCTGGCGCCAGCCGACCCCGGGCATCGGGTCGAGGTCGACCCGCAGTTCGTCCGGGTGCTCGAGATCGTCGGCCCGCACCGGGTGCGGGTTGAGGTCGACGCACCCGAGGTTGACCGCCCACACCAGACCCGCGGCGTCGTGCAGCACCGCTTCCTTGGCCGAGGTGCCCGACGCGTACTTCAACTCGGCCACCGAGACGAAGTCGGGCCGCTTCTCGGGGGCGCGCTTCTGGAACACCGCCTCCTGCTCGATGCCCTTGACGAACCTCTTGAGGATCATCGGCCGGTCGACGACGCCGCGCAGCGCCCCGTCGGCCACCGCCGCGTAGTAGCGGATGAGGTCACCCTTGGTGACCCCGAGCTCGCCGAAGACCACCTTGTCCGGATTGGTGATCGGCACCTGCACTCCGCCGATCTCGAACGACTCGCGAGCAGGCATTCCCTCATCGTAGGTTCCAGGCCTGACTGCGACCCGGGTCACATAAAGTTGTGTCATGTCCAAGCTCAGCGATCTTCCGTTGCAGGCGGCGGCCAAGGCCCAGCAGACCGTCGGCAGGTACCTCGAGCGTGGTTCTGCCGAACTGCACTACGCCCGCAAGATGTTCGAGGCGGGGGCGCTGAAACTCGAGCCGCCGCAGGACATCGCCGCGTTCTTCGCCGACATCCGGCGCTGGGGCGAGATCGGCATGATCCCGGCGCTCAACGCGCGTCGCCATGCTCAGCGGTTGGCGGTCATCGACGACTTCGGCGAGATGACCTTCGGCGAACTCGACGCCGCGGCCAACGCGGTGGCCAACGCCCTGCTCGCCAAGGGCGTCAAGGGCGGTGACGGCGTGGCCGTCCTCGCGCGCAACCACCGGTGGTTCCTCGTCGCGTGGTTCGGGGCGGCCAAGACCGGCGCGCGCATCATCCTGCTCAACAGCGAGTTCTCCGGCCCGCAGATCAAGGAGGTCACCAAGCGCGAGGACGCCAAGCTGATCATCTACGACGACGAGTACACCGCCGCCGTGTCGCAGGCCGATCCCGAACTCGGCAAACTGCGCGCGCTCGGCGACAACCCGGACAAGCCCGACGAGCCGTCGGGGAGCACCGACGAGACCCTCGAGGAACTCGTCGCCCGCACCAACGCCGTACCGCCGCCGAAGGCGTCGCGGCACTCGTCGATCATCATCCTGACCAGCGGCACCACCGGAACGCCGAAGGGCGCCAACCGCAGCGCCCCGCCGTCGCTGGCGCCGATCGGCGGAATCCTGTCCGCGGTGCCGTTCAAATCCGAAGAGGTGACGTCGCTTCCGGCGCCGATGTTCCACGCGCTGGGCTTCCTGCACGCCACCATCGCGATGATGCTCGGCTCGACGCTGGTCTTGCGCCGGCGGTTCAAGGCGGCCACCGTGCTCGCCGACATCGAGAAGTACAAGCCGACGGCCATCGTCGTCGTGCCCGTGATGCTGTCGCGGATGCTCGACGAACTCGACAAGACCTCGCCGAAGCCGGACCTGTCCTCACTGCGCATCGTGTTCGTCTCCGGCTCGCAGCTCGGCGCCGAACTGGCGACGCGGGCCTTGAAGGAGCTGGGCCCGGTGATCTACAACCTGTACGGCTCGACCGAGGTGGCGTTCGCGACCATCGCTGGGCCGCAGCACCTTTCGATCAACCCTTCGACTGTGGGGCCGGTCGTCAAGGGCATGAAGGTCAAGATCCTCGACGACGACGGCAACGAACTGCCCCGCGGGGAGGTCGGCCGCATCTTCGTCGGCAACTTCTTCCCGTTCGAGGGCTACACCGGCGGCGGCGGCAAGCAGATCATCGACGGGCTGCTGTCGTCGGGCGATGTCGGCTATTTCGACGAGAACGACCTGCTGTATGTCAGCGGCCGCGACGACGAGATGATCGTCTCCGGGGGCGAGAACGTCTTCCCCGCGGAGGTCGAGGATCTCGTCAGCGGCCACCCCGACGTCGTCGAGGCGACCGCGCTCGGGGTCGAGGACAAGGAGTGGGGCCACCGGCTGCGCTGTTTCGTGGTGAAGGTGGAGGGCGCCTCGATCGACGAGGACGGCATCAAGGCCTACGTGCGGGAGAACCTGGCCCGCTACAAGGTGCCGCGCGAGGTGGTGTTCCTCGATGAGCTGCCCCGCAACCCCACGGGCAAGATCCTCAAGCGTGAGCTCCGCGACATGGACGTCGACTGACCGCCGAAATTGCATTCCACGCGGGGTTTTCGGGGATTCCCGCGCGGTGGATGCAGTCTCGGCGTCGATCGGCTACTTGACCGCCCCGGCCATGATCGCCATGCCGGGAATGGCGAGCGACACCAGCATCAGCGACATCAGGAACCACCCGGCACCCTGCCAGGCGGCCCAGCCGCGCTCGGCCTTCCACTCGCGGTAGGTCTTGACGAACGCGCCGACGCCTCCGACGAACAGGAACAGAGGCACGAGGGTCGCGGCGTACACCGAGTCCCGCGCGCCGAACGCATAGAACGCGAACGCGACAGCCGCCAGTGCGACGACCACGATCGTGTAGGTCACCGCGGCCCGGAGTGCACCGGGTTTGTCGAGGCGCTTCTCGACGTAGTCACTGTCTCTGGACATACCGGAGGGGTTCCCGGCCGCGAGGCAAAGAAACCGATCCTACGGATCGCGGGGCAGCCCGAGCAGCCGCTCGGCGATGATGTTCAGCTGCACCTCCGAGGTGCCGCCGTAGATCGTCGTCGCGCGGCTGGCCAGCAGGTAGTCCGCCCAGCGGCCGGTGATCTGCTCGGGGTCGCCGAGCACGGCGTCGGTACCGAACGACGACACCGCGAACTCCGCGTAGCCCTGCCCGGTGCGCATCGACAGCAGCTTGGAGATGGCCGCGGCGGGCATCGGATCGCCACCGGCCAGCGTCAGCAACGTGGAACGCATGTTCAGGATCTTGGCGGCGTGGCCCTCGGCGATGAGCACGCCCGCATGGTTCTGCGCGACCTGGTCGAAGTGGCCGTCGGACAGGAACTCGACGAACTTGTCCAGGCTCGGCAGGAACGGCGGCTCGCTGCTGCCGATCGAGACCCGTTCGTTGGTCAGCGTGTTGCGGCTGACCTCCCACCCGCGGTCGGCGTCGCCGAGCACCAGGTCGTCGGGCACGAACACGTCGTCGATGAACACCGTGTTGAACATCGCGTTGCCGGTGAGCTCCCGCAGCGGCTTGACCTCGACGCCTTCGCTGTTCATGTCGAGCAGGAAGTAGGTGATGCCGTTGTGCTTCGGTGCGCTCGGGTCCGTCCTGGCCAGCAGCGCGCCCCACTGCGAGTACTGCGCGCCGGTGGTCCAGATCTTCTGACCGGTGATCCGCCAGCCGCCGTCGACCTTGGTGGCCTTGGTGGTCAGGCTCGCCAGGTCGGACCCGGCGCCGGGCTCGGAGAACAGCTGGCACCAGATCATCTCGCCGCGGAAGGTGGGCGGCAGGAACCGTTCCTTCTGCTCGTCGGTGCCGAACGCGACGATGGACGGGATGATCCAGGCCGCGATGCCCATCTGCGGGCGCTTGACGCGGCCGGTCGAGAACTCCTGGGCGATGATGATCTGCTCGACCGGGTTCGAGGCGCGACCCCACGGCACCGGCAGGTGCGGCTGCACCCAGCCGCCCTCGGCGATGGCGGCATTGCGCTTCTCGCGCGGAATGTCCTTCAGCGCTGCCACTTCCGCGCGGATCTCGTCGCGCAGCTTCTCGGTCTCGGGGTCGAGGTCGATGTTGAGCGGACGCATCCCCTTCGTGGTCGCGATGTCGACGACGCGCTGCGGGTACTCCGAGGCCCGCCCGAACGACGCCACCAGAACCAGAGCGCGCCGGTAGTAGACGTTGGTGTCGTGCTCCCAGGTGAATCCGATGCCGCCGTGCACCTGAATGCAGTCCTGGGTGCAGTGCTGTGCGGCGACCGGCGCCAGCGTCGCGGCGACGGCGGCGGCGAACTCGAAAGCGCTGTCCGGATTCTCGTGGGCCTCGTCGATGGCGCGGGCGGCATCCCACACCGCCGCGGTGGCCCGCTCGGTCTCGGCGATCATGCCGGCGCACTTGTGCTTGATGGCCTGGAACTGCCCGATCGGCCGGCCGAACTGCTCGCGGATCTTGGCGTAGGCCGCCGCGGTGTCGGTGGCCCACCGCGCGACTCCGACCGCCTCCGCGGACAACAGCGTCGACATCAGCGCACGAGCCAGTTCACGGCTCAGGTTGCTCAGCACCCGGTCGTCGCCGACCTCGACCGCGTTGGCGCGCACGTGCGCGACCGGACGCAACGGGTCGACGCTGCGCACCGGCTCGATCTCGAGTGAGCCGGCGTCGAGGACCACCCATTCCTCACCGGACTCGATCGCGACCGGCAGCACCAGAACCGCGGCCTGTGCCGCCGCCGGCACGGCCCGGACTTCACCGCGGATCACCAGCTGGTCGCCGTGGCGCGTCGCGGTGAGCCCGGAGTCGATCGCGTACGCGGCGATGACGTCGCCGGACGCCAGCCCGCCGAGGATGTCGGCCTCGGGGTCGTGCGCGGCGATCAGGGCGCTGGCGATGGCCGACGGAACGAAGGGACCGGGCACCGCGCCGTAACCGAACTCTGCCAGCACGATCGCCAGCTCGAGGATGCCGAAGCCCTGCCCGCCGACCGACTCGGCGAGATGCACACCCTGCAGTCCCTGTTCGGCTGCGGCCTTCCAGTACGGCGGGGGATTGGGGATGGGGTTCTCGAGCGCCTCGTGCAGCACGTCGGACGGCGCGACGCGCGCGACCAGTGAGCGGACCGACTCGGCCAGATCGTTGTGCTCTTCGAGAATGGCGATGGGCATAGCGGCACTCCTCCACGTCGTCGTGACTGGCCCCAACCGGTTGGTTGGGACGAGGTTACCCCGCAACCTGGTTCACCAGGTTCACGAGGTCCCGGCCGTCACGAAGGCGTTCGCAGTTGTCGACGGCGAACTCCAGGTATCGGCGCATGGTGTCGGCCGTGTACCAGGTGACGTGCGGGGTGAACACGACGTTGTCGAGCGTGAGCAGCGGGTTCCCGGCAGGCACCGGCTCGACCGCGAAGACATCGAGGCCGGCGGCGGCCAGCCGGCCGGTCCGCAGCGCGTCGACGAGCGCGTCTTCGTCGACGATGGGGCCGCGCGAGGTGTTCACCAGGACCGCACTGTCTTTCATGCGTGTCAGGGCAGCGCGGTCGATGAGCCCCGCGGTGTGTTCGGTCAGCGGCAGGTGCAAGGAGACGAGGTCGGCGGCGGCCAGCAGATCGGTCAGGCTGCGCCAGCCGGGGCTGCCGTCGTCGCGGGTGCTGGTGTGCAGCACCCGCGCCCCCATGGCGGCGACGATGGTCTCGACGCGGGTGGCGACGTTGCCGTAGCCGATCAGGCCGACGGTGCAGCCGCCGATGTCGCGAACGGTCTCGCCGAGTGTGGGGTCCGACGGCCAACCCTGACCCGCGCGGGTGGCGCGGTCGAGCTGGGGGAGTCGGCGCAGCGCGGCGAGCATGAGCAGCACGGTGCCCTCGGCGACCGACGCCGCGTTGGCGCCGGGCATGTTCGCCACCGCGATGCCGCGTGCGGTAGCGGCGTCGACGTCGATGGTGTTGACCCCTGCGCCGAGTTTGTGGACCAGGCGCAGCTTCGGCGCCGTGGCGATGTCGTCGCCGGACAGCGGACGCAGCACGTGCCAGAGCACCTCGGCGTCGGACAGTTCGCGGTAGAACGTCTCGTCGTCGTCCTCTGCGCAGTACCGGACATCCAGCCAATCAGTGTGCGGCGCAAGGAATCCGGTCACCTTGTCGCCGGGGACGAAATGCGCCAGGACTCTCACCGGACACTCACCAGCGGCGTGCGATCCACTTGGCGATGGTATCGGCTTTCTCGGTCCTCGCCCCGGGCGTGGTGAAGTAGTGGTCGGTGTCGATCGCGCACTGGGTCTTGTCCGAACCGGCGAGTGCGTCGTAGATGCGCTGCGCATCGGAGGGGTACACGCCGGTGTCCTGCTCGGCGTTGATCACCAGGGCCGGACAGTCGATGCGCGCCAGGTGCGGCTCGGCGCGGGTCTGCGCGTGACGCAGACTCCACATGCCGATCCAGTTGCGGAGCGTGCACGCCGCGGCGATGCCGTGCGTGGATCTGTTGGCCTTCGCGGGAACACCGGCATAGCACTGGTTGGGCGGCCGCTTGGTGGGCTCGAGCAGGGGATCGACCATGCGCGGGTCCGCCCAGGTGCGCATCACGGTGAACGGCCGGTCGGAGAAGCCGGCCGCCCGCACGCGGGTCAACTCCGCTTCGGCCCAGTCTGTGATGGCTTCGTTGCGGGCGATCTGAGCGGCCCGATACTGCTCGATGAACTCGGGGGTATACGGCGGCCCGTTGCGCTCGTTGAACAGATCGAGATCGGAATTGGTTGCCACCGCGTCGTTCTCGTCCACCACCGAGGCGTCCATCCAGGCGGTCAGCACGTCGGGTCGGCCCGGGTGTGCCGCACTCGCGACGTAACCGTCGGCGGGCGGCAGGTCGTCGAGCCCGGCGGCGGGACGCATGCCCTCGAGCGGGGTGACGTGGTGGTGCACCGCGTTCGCCTGATAGGCCGCCATCAGTGAGCCGCCACCCGAATTGCCCAGCAGGATCACCGTTTCGATGCCCTGCACCTCGCGCAGCCAGCGCACCCCGACCCCGATGTCGACGAGCGCATGGTCGAGCAGGAAGCTGCTCTCGAATCCGCGGAACCGGGTGTTCCAGCCCAGAAAGCCGATGCCGCGGGTGGCCATGTAGTCGGCGAGATAGTGCTCGGAGAAGTCGATCTGGTAATGCGTGGCGATCATCGCGACTTTGGGCTTGCGGCCCACACCGCGGTGGTAGAGGCCCTGGCAGGGATGGCCCCCCGATCCCGCGCGGTGCGCCGTGGTGGAGTCCAGGCCGATGAACTCTCGTGTCACGCCCGGTGTTTGCGACGTCGTCGGTCTGCTCATGGCGTGTGGGCCTCCCGGTGGTAGATCGTGCGGTAGAAGATCTCGGCGAGCGTCTTGATACAGGCCGCGTCGTCGACGCTCTCGGCGCTGCCGGACAGTTGCGTGTAGCAGAACTGGTTGAGCATCGACACCAGCGCGACGGCGATCAGGCGAGCGTCGCTGTCGGCGGAAAAGCCTTGCTTCTGCGCCTGTTCGACCAGTGCGGTGATCAAGCCGATGGGCAGTGCGCAGATGTCGCTCCAGTATTCGGCGAAGTCGTCGCTGATCATCGCCATCTGCGAGACGCTGATGATCTCGGCCAGGCGGTGGCGGTAGGTGTTCCAGTGGGCGGCCGCCGCCTTCTGGGATCGCTCCCAATTGCTCAGCCCGGGCTCGGCGGCGGCCAGCGATCGCTCGCGGGCTTCGTCACGGAAGCGCACGGCCCACTCGCGGACCATCGCTTCTTTCGAGTCGTAGTAGTTGTAAAACGATGCCGTCGACTTGCCCGCCTCGCTCGCGATGTCGGCGACCGTGGTCGCGAGGATGCCCTTGCGGGCGATGACCGCACGGGCTGCGGCATCGATCGCCGCCTGCGTCTGCCGGCCGCGCACGGTCGGCAGTTGCTCGCGGGGTTGGACGGTCACCGGGTATCCGATCGTTGATCCGAAACTGAATCTGATGTTAGATTCAGTTTCTGCTCGAGGCCAGTACACAGCGAGGCGCGACATGATCAAGCCGGACAATCAGAACACCGAGTTCACGCTCGGCGGCATCAACCACGTGGCCCTTGTCTGTTCGGACATGGCCAAGACGGTCGACTTCTACAGCAACGTGCTGGGGATGCCGCTGATCAAATCGCTCGACCTGCCGGGCGGCATGGGACAGCACTTCTTCTTCGACGCCGGCAACGGTGACTGCGTGGCGTTCTTCTGGTTCGCCGACGCGCCCGACCGGGTGCCGGGGATCTCGTCGCCGGAGGCGATCCCGGGGATCGGGGACATCGTCAGCGCGGTGAGCACGATGAACCACTTGGCCTTTCACGTTCCCGCCGAGAAGTTCGACGAGTACCGGCAGAAGCTCAAGGACAAGGGCGTGCGGGTGGGCCCGGTCCTCAACCACGACGAGAGCGCCGCGCAGGTGTCGGCGACGGTCCATCCCGGCGTCTACGTGCGCTCGTTCTACTTCCTCGACCCGGACGGCATCACGCTCGAGTTCGCCTGCTGGACGCGGGAATTCGGTGACGCCGACACGATGACCCCGCCAAAGACGGCGGCGGACCGCCGGGTGCCCACGCCGGCGAGCGGATAGTCTTCGCGGCCACGAGCTCCGGCTGCCGGCACCTTGTACAGCGGTCTTGCTACACGGTGACGTCGAAACCGAGATCGACATCGCAAGCGGCTTGCCCGCCGCGGATTCCCCAGTTCTCGAGGGCGCTTTCCCTCAGCACGATGGTCACGTGATCGGGCGGGATGCCCAGTGTGCTCAGCCGGTCCACGATCTGGCCGTAGAGATTGCGTTTGGCATGTATCGACCGACCCGCAAAGCAGTCGATCGCCACGAAGGTATGCAGCTCCGGCTTCGCCAACGTCGGTGAGTGTGAGAACCGGTGGGGTTCATGGGCGACCAGGCGGACATGCCTGTCGTTGAACGGAATCCCGAACGCGGACACGAGCGCCTGGTGAACCGCATCGATGATCGCCACCTCTTCGGCTGCGTCGTAGCGCCGTCGGACCTCGATGACCGTACTGGGCATCAGGGGATGGTCACACAGTGACCGGCTGGCGGTCATCTGAATTTCGGCGCCGAGGCGGCCGACTCAGCCCTCGGGCTTGTACAGCTGCGGGTATGACAGCTGGTCGATGAACACCGAGAGCTGGCGCGCCAGCTGCTCGGGGGTGAACTTCACATCGCCGGAAAGCCACGCGCTCAACGTCTGACCGACGCCGCCGACGACGAAGTGCGCTGCCGCTTTGATCCTTTCGTTCTCCGCGAGCTGCAACGCGGCGCCGGCGTGCTGCCCCGACAACAGCGCGAACAGCGCGCCCGACTGAGCACGCTTGCGCACCACCACCGGATTGGCCAGGTGCGTGCTGAACAGCAACCGGCCCACCCGGACGTCGTCGGAGATCGTGCGCACGATGTTGGCCATGGCGGCGTGGCTCTGCTCCTCGGGAGGTGCCGCGGCCATCGCCGCCTGCGTCGTCGTGGCGATGTCGGCAACCACCCAGTCGAAGACCGCACCGACGAACGCGTCCTTGTCGACGAAGCTCTCGTAGAAGTAGCGGGCCGCCAGCCCGGACTGTGAGCAGATGGCGCGAACGGTCAGGTCGGCCGGCCTCGGCCGGCCGGCGAGCAGGTCCAGACCTGCCTCCAGCAGCCGTTGCCGGCGTTCCGCGATCCGTTGCGGCGCGTCGATGCCTCGGTACGGGCGAACCTGGGCCATCGGTCCATCTTGACACCCTCCCGGCAGCGAGAGCAATATCAGGAAACAGCCGTTCGCACTTTATGCGGACAGCGCCGAGAGGAGAGCTCATGACGGTGAACGAGTCGGTCGATGCGCGTATCGAACCCGACGAGGGGCCGATGAGCGAGCCCGAGGGCATGCTCGGCCTGGGTCTTCTCGCCGGGCCCGCCAACGTGATCATGCAGCTCGCGCGTCCGGGCGTCGGCTACGGCGTGCTGGAGAGCCGGGTCGAGAGCGGCCGCGTCGACCGGCACCCGATCAAGCGTGCGCGAACCACCTTCACCTATCTGGCCGTGTCGACCAGCGGCACCGACAAGCAGAAGGCCGCGTTCCGCCGCGCCGTCAACGGTGCCCACGCCCAGGTCTTCTCCACTGATGAGAGCCCGGTGAAGTACCACGCCTTCGACAAGGACCTCCAACTCTGGGTCGGCGCATGTCTCTACAAGGGCGTCGTGGACGTCTATCGGCTCTTCGTCGGCGACCTGGACGACGCCACCGCCGACCGGCTCTATCTGCAGGGCCGTGCCCTGGCCACGATGCTGCAGGTGCCCGAGAGCATGTGGCCCGCCGACCGCGCCGCCTTCGACCGCTACTGGCAGGAATCGCTGGACAAGGTCCACATCGACGACACCGTGCGTGAGTACCTCTATCCCATTGCGGTGTCCCGGCTGCGCGGGATGACCCTGCCCGGGCCGCTGCAGCGCCGCGCGGAGAGCTTCGCGCTGCTGATCACGGCCGGCTTTCTGCCGCAACGATTCCGAGAGGAGATGCACTTCTCCTGGGATGACCGGCGGCAGCGCCGGTTCGACAGGCTGATGGGAGTCCTGCGTGTGGTCAACAGGTGCTCGCCGAAGTTCGTGCGCGAGTTCCCGTTCAACGTTCTGCTCAAAGACGTCGACTGGCGGATCCGCACCGGCCGTCCGCTGGTCTGACCCGGTCTTTCAGGGTCGGAGGGTATAACCGTCGGCGTGCGTACCGATGACGACACCTGGGACATCACCAGCAGTGTGGGCTCGACGGCATTGCTGGTAGCGGCGGCACGGGCGCTGGAGGCCGGCAAGTCCAACCCGGTGGCCGGCGACGCGTTCGCCGAGGTGTTCTGCCGCGCGGCCGGGGGCGACTGGACTGCGCTGCTGGACGGCCGCGCGCCCGAGCATCGACTCATGAGCGACTGGGGCCGAGCCTTCATCGACTTCCAGGCAGCCCGGACCCGCTACTTCGACGATTACTTCCGCCATGCCGCACGTGCGGGCGCGCGTCAGATCGTGGTGCTGGCCGCGGGTCTCGACTCTCGGGCATATCGGCTCGGCTGGCCCGCCGGCACCCGGGTCTTCGAACTCGACCAACCGCGCGTCCTGGACTTCAAGCGCTCGGTTCTGACGGATTACGGTGCGACGCCGCGCGCGGAGCGCATCGAGGTTCCGGTCGACCTGCGCGAGGACTGGCCGAAAGCGCTGCAGGACAACGGCTTCGATCCGACCGCACCGTCGGCCTGGATCGCGGAGGGGCTGCTCGTCTACCTGCCCGCGGCCAGCCAGCAGCAGCTGTTCGCCGGCATCGACGCGTTGTCGGCGCCGCGCAGCCAGGTGGCCGTCGAGGACTCCCGGCCGATGGACACCGCGGCGTTCGAAGAGCATCGGGACCGCGAGCTGGCGGCGGGTGAGGACGTCAACTTCTTCAGTCTCGCCTACAACCAGCGCCACGAGCCGGCCGAAGACTGGTTCACCGGGCGAGGCTGGCGGGCGGCCGCGACGCCGTTGAACGCACTCCTGGCCGAACTCGGACGACCGGTGCCCGACAACGCTTCCGATGCCGGACAGATGACGGGCAGCATCACGCTCGTCAGCGCCATCAAGGCCGCCTGACGGGCGGACCCCGAGAGGCAGCTCAGTCGAACATGAAGTCGCCCATGAACCGGGTCATGCGGCGCAGGTAGTCCGGCTGGCTGACGTGCAGCACGTGATTGCCCGGGAACCAGTGGAACGCGCAGCGATCCCAGTGCCGCCACAGGATCTCGGCCTGTTGCGGCGGTGCCAGACGGTCGCCGAGGCCGGCGATGATCAACCGCCTGTCCTTGGCCGGCAGCGGGCGATAGTTCAGCGGCGAGGAGTACATGGTCGCGGCGTCGGTGAGTGCCGAGTCGGTTCCGGCCAGCCACTCGCGCAGCGCCACCACCTTGTTGGCCGGGAACCACTCGTCGACGGTCCGATCCGGCGTGACCACAGGAACATTGGGGATGACCGCCTGGATCCGGTCGTCGACACTGGCGATCAGCGCCGAGGTGTAGCCACCGAGCGACATTCCCGTCAGAGCGATGCGATCCACCCCGGTGTACTCGAGATAGTCCATCAGCGAACGGAAATCGTGAACGGCTTGCGCCATCGCCTCGCAGAAGCCGGCGAAGCCGTGCGCGAAATACCCGTGGCCGCTGAACGGGGAGTACTTCTCAGCGCGGCGACCGTGGAACGGCAGCGTGTAGAGCACCACGTCGTAGCCGGAGCGGTAGAACCAGGGCAGCGAGAAGAACAGCCCGTTGAACAGATACGCCGACCCCATGAACCCATGGATCACACACAGCGTGGGCCGCGGGCCGTCGTCGTGGCGCCAGTGCTGGGCGTGGACGACGTTGTTGCGCGCATAGCTTGCGCACTGGTCCCGCAACGCGGGGTTGACCGCCTCGAAGCTGCTGTCGAACCGGATGTTGCGGACGTTGCCGTGCGCCACCCATTCGGCGACCGGGTTGGCAGGACGGGAGAACACCCGGGGCAGCTGCGTCGGTGCGGGGAACGAGCGCTCGGGATCTCCGGCGGCGGCCAGTCCGGCGTAGAAGTTCAGGTGCTCCCGTTCGGCTCTGGACCGCGACCGGCGCACCGCCCCGGCCACCGACGGGATCATCGTGGCGCTCAGCAGGGACGCGATGGAGGTGCGCAGTGCCAGGTCGGCGATTGCCGACGAGTCGACGATCAGGCGCTGCCGCACCGTGAGGTCCCTGCGGCGCGGCAGGCCGCGCGCGGTGGCTTCGGCGCCGGGCACATCGGGCACGGGAATCGGCAGTTCGTCCGGTTCCGGCTGGGACGGATCCTCGGCAACGGGGTCGGAGGCCACGTCTGGCATGCTATCCGCGCTGTCGACCGTGGTGCCAGACTGGCGCGATGTGGAACCCGGATGTCTACCTGGCCTTCGCCGACCACCGCGGGAGGCCTTTCTTCGACCTCCTGGCCCGGGTCGGCGCCCGGAGTCCGCGCCGTGTCGCCGACCTCGGCTGTGGGCCGGGCAACCTCACCCAGACACTGTCGAGCCGCTGGCCGGACGCCGTCGTGGAAGCGTGGGACTCCTCCGCGGAGATGGTCGAGGCGGCACGGGCGCGCGGGGTGCGGGCTCAGGTCGGCGACGTCCGGGACTGGACGCCCGCTCCCGACACCGACGTCGTGGTCAGCAATGCCACCCTGCAGTGGGTGCCCGAGCATCCGCAGCTGGTGGTCAGGTGGGCAGATCGGCTCGCCGCCGGATCGTGGATCGCCTTCCAGGTCCCGGGCAATTTCGATGCGCCGTCCCATCAGGCCGTGCGCGACCTGGGGCGTCAGCCGCAGTGGTCGGAAGCATTGCGGGACTTCCCGTTTCGCGAGCGGGAGGTGGTGCTGCCGGCGGCCGGCTATGCGGCTCTGATGACGGACGCCGGCTGTTCGGTCGACGCGTGGGAGACCACCTACGTGCACGAACTATCCGGCGAGAAACCGGTTCTGGAGTGGATCACCGGCACGGCGTTGCGTCCCGTCCGCGCCGCACTGTCGGACCCCGAGTGGGAGCAGTTCCGCGCCGAGCTCGCCCCGATGCTCGACGCGGCCTACCCCCGGCGCGCCGACGGCAGGACCTTCTTTCCGTTCCGCCGGATCTTCGTGGTGGCCCGGGTACGGTGATGGGCGCTCACGTCGGCAGGGTCGTGAGTGGAATCATTGCCGCGTTGTGCGGTGCTCGTCGAGACCGCGAGGGGCGGCTTCAGCTGAGCGACTTGGTATCTGGCGCGCCTGGAGGTGGCCGGTAGGTCTCGGTGTACCGCTCGGCGATCCGCGTCCCGCGAACAGGTCGTACAGCTCGCGTGGCGGACGCGGCGATCGGATGAACGGTTCGTAGTTCTCGATGTAGCTGTACTGCTTGGTCCGGATGGCGCGGATCGGGTCGAACGAGTCGTGGTAGGTCTTCATCGAATACACCGCGCTTCGGACGGGTCCGCCGTCGGGCCGAGGTCGTGCCAGTGCACGAGGAGGACGTTGTCTCGTTGCGAGTCGGTCACTGCGTGCCCTTTCCGCTGGGACCCTGACGGCAATGCCTCTACTCAGGCGGACGCCTACGGGTGATACGGCACCCCGACGGCGCGGAACAGGAACTCGGGTGGCACGTCGAACGCGAGGGAGGTGCGCGGCAGCCGGGCCAGCACGTCGCGCGGAATCGGCACCTTGTAGTGCAGGGACAGCTCACCGGAGCAACGCGGATCGACGGCCGCCACGTCGACGTGAAGAGTCAGCCCGGTCTCCGACAACTCGCCGGCAACCGCCCCGCTCTGGGTCTCACTCCATCGAAGGTCGATGGTGCGGCCGGCCAGCTTCGGCAGCGACGACAACGTCCCGAGGACACGCTGTTGCGTCAGCACCAGAGCGCCGACGTAACCGGCGATGCTGCCTCCGGAACGCAGCCCGGGGACGGTGCCGCGAAAACGCCGGGTGACCGGGACGTACTCGCTGATGAACAGGATCCCTTCGGCCTCCACCTGCGTGCACAGCTCTCGGGGCAGCTTGCCGATCCGCAGCAACTTCCGAAGAAAGACGGCCATGCTGGCACGGTAGCTCAGCGACGAAAACGGTAGCTCAGCGACGAAAGGGGTACAGCGGACCGATGACGCACAAAGGGTGGCTGATCGGCTCGGCGGTGATGGCCATCGGTGTCTTCGTCCTGATGCTCGTGGGTGTCACGGCCGGCTGGGTGTGGGTCGCGGACATGGACGCCGGGGCTCTGGACCCCCTGCACCGAATCGGCGAGGCGAACCCGGGCTGGGTGCGTGGCTGGGACATCTTCTGCACCGTGTTCGGGCCGACGGTGTTCCGGCTCGTCACCGTGGTCGTGATCGTCATCGCGTTCGTGCGGCGCAATGTGCACGTGGGGATGTTCCTGGTGATCAGCGTCGAACTCAGCGGCCTGGTCACCCAGATCGCCAAAGACCTCGTCGATCGTCCGCGGCCGGCGACGGCGCTGGTGCATGCGGGAGCGTCGTCGTTCCCCTCCGGCCACGCACTCGGGGTGATGGTCGCGGTGGCGGCGCTGCTGACCGTCGCGCTCCCATTGGTGCGCCCGGCGTGGCGCGGCGCGCTCGTCGTACTCGGCGTCGTTCTCGTCATCGCGATCGGGGCCGGCCGGGTGGTGCTCAACGTGCACCACCCCTCCGACGTGATCGCCGGCTGGGCGCTGGGTTACGCCTACTTCGTCGCCTGTCTGCTGCTGGTTCCGCCGCGGCGGGCCATCACGCAGCCGGACGAAATACCGGCAGAGCCCGGTACAGCACGCTGAAGCTGGCCTGCTCCAGCTCGGTGCCGACCTCGCCGTCGAGTGCGAGCACCGTCGGGCCGTCCACCGACTTGAAGCCGAACTGCGGCACCCGCAGCTCGTGATAGAGCGGGCTGCGCACCAGCCGGCCGAACACCACCGCGGTCAGGATGCGCAGCCGGCTGAGCCGGCGGCCCGTCTCGAGGATCCGGACGTCGAGCAGACCGTCATCCATCCGGGTACGCCGCGACGGCGCGAACCCCGACGGCAGATACGTCGAGTTACCCAGGAAGAACAGCGAGGTCTGAAGGGTCTTGTTGTCGTAGGTGATGCGCACCGGAGTGTCCCGGCGCAGCGTGTGGAACATCGCGTAGATGCCGGCCAGCGGCTTACCGATCTTGTGCTCGAGTTTCTCGCGGGTCTGCACGAACCGCGGGTACGCCCCGATGCTGGCGGTGTTGATCACCGTCTGCTTCTCGTTGAGGCACACCATGTCGACACAGGAGACGCGGCCCTCCCGGATCGCCTCGACCGTCTTGGCGGTGGTGTCGCAGCCGATGTCCTTGGCGAAGTGGTTGAACGTGCCTGCGGGGAAGACCGCCAGCGGCACACCCTCCTCGATGGCGATGGACGCCGCGGCCGCGACCGTTCCGTCGCCTCCGCCCACGGCGAGGACCTCGGAGCGTTTGGCCGCAGAGCGCAGCACTTCGGCCACGTCGTCGTCCTCGTTCAGCTCGACGATCTCGGCCTGCGGGAGGGCCTCGCGGACCTCGTCGAGCACCCTGGCCCCGGTACCGCTGCCCGAGGCGGGGTTGACGACGAGAGTGACGCCGGCCCCGTCCGGCCTTTCCGGGGTGTCCACGGTCAACGGATCGGCGACGGGCAGCTTCGTCTCCACGATGGGCGGCACCACCCGGGCCCCGAGGACCGCGATCCCGGCGCCGATCCCGAAGCCGGCCAGCACGTCACCGGGGTAGTGCGCGCCGGTGGCCACGCGGGACATGCCGACCAGGCCGGCGAGCAGCGCAAGACCCAGCCCCAGCGGCGGGTTCTCCAGACCGACGCCCACCGCGAAGGCGGCGGCGCTGGCCGAATGGCCCGAGGGCAGCGAGTTCGACGTCGGATGGCGGCGGGTCTGGCGGGCCAGCGGCACGAGCACCCAGTTCGGGCGCTCACGCCGCCACATCCGTTTGGCCATCTGGTTGGTGAGCAGGCTCGTCAGGCCCAGCGTGACCACACCCCGCGCTGCCCCGCGCTTGGCGGATGCGCTGCCGAAGGCCGACAGCCCGGCGGCGATCGCGAACCACAGCTTCGAGTGGTCTGCCGCCCTGGTCAGGCGTGGCATCACGCTGTCGATCAGCGGGCTCGGCGACTCCGCGATGGCTTCGAAGACCTCCCGGTCCAGCGTGCCGAGGCCTTCGCCGATCTGACGGATCCCACGGCGGCGTCGTCGCCCAGGCAGAAGCTGCATGCCGTCAAACCTATCTGCTGCACGGACCGCGACCGGATCGTGTTCGAATGTTGATGAGCCGGAGCGGATTAGGAGGCACGATGAGGGGCATGCGCCGAGTGCTGATCCTGTTGTGCGCCCAGGTGCTCCTCGTCGGCGCGGCAATGGGCGCGGCGCCGGGCGCCCCGGCGGACTTCACGCCGTGGTTCGCACGGTCGGTCGGAGCGGCCACCCAGGTGCTGTCGGTGACCGGCGTGGGCGGTTCCGACGCCAAGCTGGACGTCCTCGAGCGTGGTCCCGGGGGCTGGCAGCCCGTCGCCGGCGGTGTCGGCATACCCGCGAAGATCGGCGCGAAAGGCATGTCCGCCAACCACTTCGACGGCTCGATGATGACACCGAAGGGTGTCTACTCCTTGGACTTCGCGTTCGGCACCGAGCCCAACCCCGGCGGCGGGCTGCAGTACGTGCAGGTGGGGCCCGACCATTGGTGGGACGGCGACATGAAGAGTCCCACCTACAACACCATGCAGGTGTGCAAGAAGGCGCAGTGCCCGTTCGACACGTCGCCGAGTTCGGGCACCGAGAACCTCGACATCCCTCAGTACGCCCATGCGGTGGTCATGGGCGTCAACAAGGAGCGGATCCCGGGCAAGGGCGGTGCGTTCTTCGTGCACAGCACCGACGGCGGAGCCACCGCCGGCTGCGTGGCGATCGACGACGCGACACTGGTGAACATCATGCGCTGGCTGCGGCCGGGGGCCGTCATCGCGATCACCGAGTGAGAAACTAGATGTTGAGGGCGCGCCCCGGCTTGACCTTGAAGTTCAGCGCCTCCAGCGACATCGACGCGTCGTAGGTGCGGTCGTACCCGGTCTCGCTGATCTTCCAGCCGTCGGGGGTCCGGCGGTAGCGGTCGTGGTAGAAGCCCGCGCCGATCAGCATGAAGTTGAAGTCGGGTGCGATCACCCGGTCCTGCAGGTACCAGGTGCCCGTCGCCTCGTCGCCGTCGACGGTGATCTCCGGATGGGTGACCCGGTGTTCGGTGAGGATCTCGGGCCCCAGCGAAGTGCGCATGAAGCCGACCAGTTCGTCACGGGTGGTGAAGTGGTGCTCCTCGCCGATCGACTCGCCGTAGCGGCCCACCACGTCCTCGGTCAGAGTGTCGGCGAACTCGTCCCAGTGCTTGGTGTCCAGTGCGCGCAGGTAGCGGTACTTGACGCGCTTGATGTCGTCGATGTCACCCATGGCGTCATTGCAGCACATCGCGAGGCCGCCCGGGTGTTCCTGGCCGTCCGACGCACAGAGTGTCTACTGCAGGCGGTGTCGGTGACGGTTTAGGGTGGCCCCCGTCATGAGCGAAGCGTTGGGGTTGTCCGTCGGGACCACCAACCTGGCCGCGGCCGGCGTCGGCCATCCACCCGTGATCCGGCGGTCGGTGCTGACCCTGTTCGGGCACGCGGCGCCCGAGGTCGGCCCGGCGGGCGGGCACGCCGACGGCCTGGTGCTCTCCGGATTCGTCGAGCGCGTCGGTGACCCGGTGCCGCTGGTCGCAGCCGACGGGACGGCCTACCCGGCCGAACAGCTGGTGGTCGAGGCCCTCGAGACGATGGCCGGCCTCGCCGTGCGCGACTCGCTCGCCGGGGTCGCCATCGCCGTTCCGTCGTATTGGGGCGCGGCGGCGACCGCCGCGCTGACGGGCACGCTCGCGGTCAGCGACATCCTGTCGCCGGGCGGAGCGCCGCCCCGGTTGATCCCCGATGCGGCCGCCGCGCTGACGGCCCTGAACGCGAACCCCGGACTGGACCGCCGGGGTGTCGTGGCCCTGCTCGACTTCGGCGGCAGCGGCACCGGCATCACCCTGGCCGACGCCGGCTCGGCCTTCGACATCATCGGCGGCACGGAGCGCTACGCCGAGTTCGCCGGCGACCAGGTGGACCAGGCCGTGCTGACCCAAGTGCTGGACCGGCTCGGCGGCGTCGACCCCGGCCAGACCGCAGCCGTGGGGTCGCTCGCCCGGCTCCGGGAGGAGTGCCGCTCGGCCAAGGAGCGGCTGTCGGGCGGCGACGCCACCACGATCAGCGTCGACCTCCCCGGCCAGCGGGCCGACATGGCGTTCACCCGGGCCGAATTGGACGACCTGATCGCGCGGCCGCTCGACGGGGTCCTGGCCGCGCTCGACAACGCGTTGGCGCGCAACTCGATCGGTGACCGCGAGGTGTCCGCCGTGGTGCTCGTCGGCGGTGGTGCTGCCATACCTGCTGTGGCGCAACGTCTTTCGCAGCGATGGGCCGCTCCGGTGGTGGTCTCACCCAGGCCCGGGCTCGATGCGGCGGTCGGTGCGGCGCTGTTCGCGGCCTACGGCCGCCAAGCCGAGACCGCGACCTGGCTGGCGCCCGTGGTCGCGCCGGAGCCGGCGACGGAGGAGGCGGCGTCCTCGACGTACGCCTACGCCTGGTCGCAGGACGCGGACACCGACGACGACCTCGTCCCGTACGCCGCCGACGAGCCCTACGAACCCTATGCACCCGAGGAACCGGAGCCACGCAACCCGTACCTGCTCGAGTCGGCTCCGGAGCAGGAGGTCAAGGCCTGGAAGCGGATGCCTTTGTCGGTGCTCGGTCTGGTGGCCGCGGTCGCGCTCATCGCGGTCGGCGGCGTCGCGGTTGCGTTGACCAGTGTCGACAGCTCCGATCAGCGGCCGTCGAGCCCAGGCCCGAATCCGGTGAGCGGCACCCTCCCCCCGTCGAGCGTCGCTCCGCAGACCGTCACGGTGTCCACCGGGGGCGCGCCCGCTCCTGCGCCGCCGGCACCCACCACCGAGCAGCCGGCTCCCACGACCGTCGTCACCACGCCGCCGACCACGACGACCACCACCACCACCACGACAACGACCACGACCACGACCACGACCACGACCACGACCACGACGACGCCGACCACGACCACGACAACGACCACGGTGCCGACCACCACGACCACCGTGCCGACGACGACGGTGCCGACCACCACGGTGCGGACCACGGTGCCGACCACACCGCCCACCACGGCGATGACGACGACGTACTTCAAGATCCCGTTCGTTCCCGTGCCGATCCCGGTGCCGGTGCCCCAGCAGCCGTAGCTCGTCAGCCGTCACCCGGGCCGCGACAATGGACCCGTGCCGGTCGAACAGAACAGCAAGGTGTCCATCGTCGGAATGGGAAGCGTCGGTACCGCGATCGCCTATGCGTGCCTGATCCGCGGATCGGCGGGGTCGCTGGCACTGTTCGACATCGACACGGCCAAGGTCCGCGCCGAGGTGCTCGACCTCAACCACGGCAGCCAGTTCGTGCCGCACTGCCGCATCTCGGGATCCGACGACATCGGGGTGACCGCCCGGTCGGCGATCGTCGTCGTGACCGCGGGCGCCAAGCAGAAGCCGGGCCAGAGCCGGCTGGAGTTGGCGGCCTCGAACGTCGAGATGGCCCGCTCGCTGACGCCGCAGCTGCTCGAGTACTCCCCCGACGCCGTGGTTCTCTTCGTCACCAACCCGGTGGACGTCGTCACGTTTGCCGCGGCGCAGGCCGTCGACGCCGCGCCCGGCCACCTCTTCGGCTCGGGCACCGTGCTGGACTCCAGCCGGTTCCGCTTCCTCATCGCCGAGCGCGCCGATCTCGCCGTCGGCAACGTGCACGGCTTCATCGTCGGCGAGCACGGCGACTCGGAGATCCCGCTGTGGTCGAGCGTGTCGGTCGGGGGAGTGCCGGCGCACCGGTTCCTGCGCGATGGTGTGCCCGTGTTCGACGACGCCGCCCGCAGCCGGATCTCCTCGGAGGTCGTCAACGCCGCCTACGAGATCATCGCCGGCAAGGGCGCCACCAACCTGGCGATCGGGCTGTCCACGGCGCGGATCATCGAGGCGATCCTGGGCGATCAGCACCGCGTGCTGCCGGTGTCCACGGTGCAGAGCGGCGTCCACGGCATCAGCGGAGTGGCGCTGTCGCTGCCCACGGTCGTCTCCGCCCGCGGCGCCGGCGAGGTGCTCGAGGTGCCGCTCTCGGAGGCCGAGGTGCAGGGGTTGCGGGCCTCGGCGTCGGCGCTGCGGAACGCGCAGGACTCGCTCGGTCTGTGACGGGAAGGGTCCGGGATCCGGACGGAAAGATCACGATCAGATATCGGAACTCCGCTGTGCATCCGCTCAAACACTCGTAGGGTGCCAGTCGTGGGACGACACTCCAGGGTGCAGAGCCGGCGCAAGCCGTCGGTCGCCGTCGTCGCCCTCGGGGTGCCCGCGGCGGTCCTGCTCGCGGCCGGCGCGGACAGTCAGCCGCTGGTGAAGAAGCCCGTCGAACATGTCGTCGCCGAGGCGCCCCCGTGCTGCCTGGAGTTGATCGCTCCGCCGACGCCGTCCGCGGCGTCGGGCAGCGGCGTGTCCTCTGGCCGGGTGACATGGGTGGCCAGCCGTGCGGACCGGCGGGCCGTCGCCCGGGTGCTGCCCGCAGGCGTGGCGCCGGAGCGCGGGCTGCAGGTCAAGACCATCCTGGTGGCGCGCGCGGTCAGCGCGATCTTCCCGGAGATCCACAACATCGGCGGTGTGCGGCCGGACGCGCTGCGCTGGCATCCCGACGGGCTGGCCATCGATGTGATGATCCCCGACCCGTCCAGCCCCGCGGGGATCGCGCTGGGCAACCAGATCGTCGCGTTCGCGCTCAAGAACGCCGACCGGTTCAGCCTGCAGGACGCGATCTGGCGCGGTGTGTACTACACCCCCGCGGGTCCCCAGCGCGGCGGATACGGGCACTTCGACCACGTCCACCTCACCACCACCGGCGGCGGGTACCCGACCGGCGGCGAGGTCTACTACCGCTGACGCGCGAACGCCGGGGCGCGTTCGGGGCGCACCCCGACGCCGACGAGATAGCCCGGGATCACCGCCAGCCACGGCATCAGCTCGAGCAGCCGGATCAGCCACGGCGGCGGTCCGGCGACGTCGGCGCCGCGCAGGATCGGGCCGAGCAGCTGCTTGTCGATCTGGCGCTGCAGCGCCTGGGTCACCGCGGTCGGCACCACGCGGCGCCGTCGCACGGCCGCCAGATCCCGGTCGGTCACCCGGCCTCGGCGCAGCGGCCCGGCGAGAAGCCGGGCGGTGGCGACGCCGTCCTGCACGGCCACGTTGATGCCGACCCCACCCGCCGGCGACATCGCGTGCGCGGCGTCGCCGATGCACAACAGCCCGTCGACGTGCCAGCGGTGAAGGCGGTTCAGTCGCACGTCGAGGTGTTTGACGTCGTCGAGGCTGGTGACCGCCTCGACGGTGTCCCCGGCTTCGGGCAGCAGTTCGGTGACATCGGCGTGGAACGCGGCCAGCCCGCGGGCACGAAGGCGCGCGTCGGATCCCTTGGGAATGAGCAGAGCGATCTGCAGATAGCCCTCGCGCGGGATGACGATCATCGCCTTGCCCGGCGCCAGCCGCGGGAACAGCGTGTACATTGCGTCGTCCTGGCGCCGCGGCAGCCGGAACCACCACACGTCGAAACTGACCGGCCACTCGCGGACCTGCAGGCCGGCGTGTCGGCGCACCAGCGACCACCGTCCGTCGCAGCCGACGGTGAGGTCGGCGCGCAGCTCGCCGGGACCGTCGGCGTCGACGTAGTGCACTCCCGTCACCCGGTCCCCGTCGCGGAGCAGCCCGGTCACCTCGGTGCTCATCCGCAGCGTGAAGGTGGGCTCGGCCTCGCCCGCCTCGGCGAGCAGGTTGAGCAGGTCCCACTGCGGGACCATCGCGACGTAGGGATGCGGCTGCCGCAGCCGCTCGAAGTCGACCATCGTGACCGGATGTCCCGGTGCGACGTCGAAAGTCGCCTTGCGAAGCCGGCTTTGGGGCAGCGCCCGGAATCTCGGCCACAAGCCGAGTTCGTCGATCAGTCGCAACGTGGTGGGGTGCACGGTGTCGCCGCGGAAGTCGCGCAGGAAGTCGGCGTGCTTCTCACAGACGGTGACGTCGACGCCCGCGCGGGCCAGCAACAGGCCGAGGACCATCCCGGCCGGTCCGCCGCCGGCGATCACGCAGGTGGTCTTCGCGTCCACGGCGACCAGGCTAGGCGTTACGCGCGTGCCGGTTGATCAGAACTTCAGATATCCGCCGTCGATGCGCAGCACGTCGCCGGTGTGATACCTGCTGGCTGCGCCGGCCAGGTACACGGCGACGCCGGCGAGGTCTTCGGCGCTGCCCCATCGGCGGACCGGCACGCGCGGAAGCACCCGGGACCTGAAGCGTTCGTCGGCAAGACCTTCCGACGTCATGTCGGTGTCGAACCACCCGGGCGCGATGGTGTTGGCGCGGATGCCGTGCCGGGCGAATTCGACCGCCATGCTGTCGGTCAGCGCGGTGACGCCGGCCTTCGCCGCGGCGTAGGCGGGCTGACGGGGCATGCCCTGGAATGCGCCCAGACTGGACACCCCGACCAGGCTGCCGCCGCGATCCGCCTCGATCATCTGGCGGGCTGCCTCACGCAGCGTGAGGAAGACGCCGTCGAGGTCGACGGCGGTCACCGACCGGAACTCGGCCAGCGTCGTCTCGAGTGTCGGCGTGAAGCTACCCCGCACCCCTGCGTTCGCGAAACACGAGTCCAGATACCCGAATTCGGCACGGATACCGGACATGGCGGCGGTCACGGCGGGCTCGTCGGCCACGTCGCACGGGACGACCAGCACCGGATTGCCGTGTGCGCGCAGGGCCGCGGCCGCGGTGTCCAGTCGCGCGGCCGTGCGCCCGATGATCGCCACCGACGCGCCGGCGCGCGCCAGGCCCTCGGCGAGGCCGAAGCCGATGCCGGATCCGCCACCGGTGACGACGGCGACGTGGCCGGTGAGATCGAAGGGATTCGCGGCGTCGGGTTTGGTCACGGTCCGACCCTAGTGCAGCCGAAGACGGGTCAGATCCGCGTCCCGGCCGGATCGCCGCCGATCCGCTGCGCCAGCCACACCGGCACGATCGCGATCACGGTCAGAGCGGCCGCGACGACGTTGATCACCGGAGCCTGGTTGGGGCGGAAGAGGTTTCCGAAGATCCAGATCGGCAGGGTCTGCACCGTCGGGCCGGCCGTGAACGTCGTCACCACGATCTCGTCGAAGCTCAGCGCGAAGGCGAGGATGGCACCGGCGACCAGCGCGCCGCGCATCATCGGCAGCGTCACGAAGCGGAACGTCTGCCAGGCCGACGCTCCGAGGTCGGCCGAGGCGTCCTCCAGGCTGGTGCCGAGGCGCCGCAACCGCGCCTGGGTGTTGTTGAACACGATGACGATGCAGAACGTCGCGTGGCCGACGATGACGGTGGCCAGGCCGAGCGTGACCCCCAGCGCGGAGGTGAAGGTCGCGTTCAGCGCGATGCCGGTGACGATGCCGGGCAGCGTGATCGGCAGCACCACGAGCAGATTCACGGTCTGGCGGCCGAAGAACTCGTACCGCTGCACCGCGAACGCGGCCATGGTTCCGAGCACGAGAGCGATCGCGGTGGCGATGACCCCGACGATCACCGAGTTGCCCAGCGATGTCCACATGCCTTCGCTGTGCAGCGCGGTGCGCCACCACCGCACCGTGAAGCCCGGCGGCGGGAACGCGAACGTCTTGGAGCTGTTGAACGCGTTGACGACCACCAAAAGCAGTGGCACGTAGATGAACACCAGGACCAACACGGTCCAGGTCCGGGTGCTCGCCCGTAATCCGGAAGACAGCATCTACACGTTCTCCAATGCGCCGGTGCGCCGCATGGCCAGCAGGTACAAGAGGATGGCCACCAACGGGATGAGTGAGAGTGCGGCCGCCATCGGCTGGTTGTTGGCGGTGACCAACTGGCCGTAGATCACGTTGCCGAGCATCTGCGTCTTGCCGCCGACGATCGTGACCGCGATGTAGTCGCCGAGCGACAGCGAGAACGTGAAGATCGATCCGGCGGCGATGCCGGGGAACACCATCGGGGCGACCACCAGACGAAGCGTCGTCAGATCCGACGCGCCGAGGTCGGAGCTTGCGTCCACCAGCGCATCCGGCACCCGCTGAAACGCCGCGAACACCGGAATCACCATGTAGGGCAACCACAGATACGTCAGCGTGATGACCGTCGCGACCAGCCCGTAGCCCGGCGAGTACCCGGTCGCCCAGGACAACGGACCTTCCGGGGAGAGCAGCATCCGCCAGGCGTACGCCTTGACCAGATAGCTCGCCCACAACGGTGTGGTGACCGCGACGACCAGCGCGACACGGACTACCGGCGAGGCGATCTTGGCCATGTACAGCGCCAGCGGTGCGGCCAGTACCGCGCACAGCACCGTGACCGTGAGCGCCACGCCGACCGTACGCAACGTCGTGACGCGGAACACCTCGTCGGTGAGCACCCGCACGATGTTGTCGGTGGTGAAGGTGCGCACCACCGCGCCGGTGAAGCTGCTCCGACTCCAGAAAGCCGAAACCAGCAGCACCGCAAGCGATCCCAGATAGGCGATGATCAGCCATGCCAGCGGCGGGATCAGCAGGAACGCCAGCGTCAGTCGCCGGCGCACCCGCGGCGCGGAGGGCATCAGCCCTTGATCTCCTGCCACTTGTCGACCCACTGGTCATAGCTCGTGCAGTTGTTGCCGCTGCCGTCGACGCATTTGGTCTGCGGTGTGGTCCAGTAGTGGATCTGTGCGGCGTACTGCTCGTCGGTGGCGTGGTAGGTCGCGCAGTGCTGCTTGTCGGCGGTCAGCGCGCAGGACTTCGTCTGGGCCGGCGCCTCACCGAAGTACTCGGCCACCTGGGCGTTGGCCTCCGGCGAGATGATGTAGTTCATCCACTTGTACATGCAGTTCGGGTGTGCGGCCTTGGCCGAGAGCATCCAGGTGTCCGACCAGCCGGTGGAACCCTCCTTGGGCAGGACCGTGGTGACCGGGACCTTGTTGTCGGCCTTGATGGTGTTGGCGATCACCTGCCAGGTGGTGCCGATCGCCGTGGATCCGGATTCGAAGCCCTGCACCTCTTTGGTGTAGTCCGACCAGTACTCGCCGATGTTCTCCTTCTGAGCCTTGAGCAGATCGGTCGCCGCGTTGAGTTGGTCGGTGGTCAGCGAGTACGGGTCCTTGATCCCCAGCTCGGGCTTGGTCTTCGACAGGTACAGCGCGGCGTCGGCGATGTAGATCGGCGAATCATAGGCCGTCACTTTGCCTTTCAGTGCGGACGCGCCGGGGAACACCGCGCCCCAGGAGTCCGGGGCGTCCTTGACCACGTCGCTGTTGTACATCAGCAGGTTCGCGCCCCAGCCGTGGGGAATGCCGTACATCTGCCCGTCGACGGAGTTCCACGGCTTGGCCTTGAGGAACGGCACCACCGTGGCGTAGTTGGGCACCAGGTCGGTGTTCACCGGGGCGACGTCGCCGGCATAGATCAGCCGCAGCGTGGCATCACCCGACGCGGACACCCCGTCGTACTGCCCGGTGCGCATCAGCTGGACCATCTCGTCGGACGTGTTGCCGATCTTGACGTTGACCTTGCAGCCCGTCTGCTGCTCGAACGGGGTCACCCAGTTGACCTTCGGGTCATTGGAACCGTTCTCGGCATAGCCCGGCCACGCGATGAGGTTGAGCTGGCCCTCGCCGTCGCCGACCGCGCCCGCCGGCGACATCTTGGGCGGTTCCTCCGAACCGCCCCCGGACTGCTGGGAATTGGAACACCCGGCCGTCACCAGCAACGCGGCAGCTGCCAGCACGATGCCCGCGCGGCGGATCGGAAATCCCATGGCTTCTCCTTGCTTCACGAGGTGGGGGTGAGGTCGCGGACCGCGGCGTCGGGCCACGCGAGGACGATCGGGTTGCCGTGGGCGATCGCCGTGGACGCCTCCGCCGACAACAGCGTCGCGGTGAGGCGAACCGGCGCGCTGAGCCCGGTGACGCCGGTGACCGTGGCGGCGACGCGGGTGATCGGCCCGGCGTAGACGACCTCGGCGACCTCGGCGCCGACCGTGCGATAACCCGTCGGAGCCGAGGCGGCGACGGTGCGGGCGTCGAGGACCTCGATGCGCTCCGGCCGGATCGCGAATGTGCCCCGACGGCCGAGCACCGCCTCGGCGGCGTCCCCGTCGAGCACGTTGGAGGTGCCGACGAAGTCCGCGACGAACCGGTTGGCGGGGTGCTCGTAGACCTCGCGGGCGGCGCCGATCTGCTCGATGCGTCCGTCGTTGAGCACGACGAGGCGGTCGCAGAGCGTCAGCGCCTCGTCCTGGTCGTGGGTGACGATGACGAAGGTGATGCCGACCTCGCGCTGGATCGCCTTGAGCTCGATCTGCATCTGCTCGCGCAGCTTGAGATCGAGTGCGCCGAGCGGCTCGTCGAGCAGCAGCACCCGGGGGCGCCCGACCAGCGCGCGGGCCAGCGCGACGCGCTGCTGCTGACCGCCGGAGAGTTCGGCCGGCTTGCGGGCCGTGTGGCCGCCGAGGCGGACCATCTCGAGTGCCTCGGCCGCGCGCCGCCGCCGTTCGTCCTTGCCGACCCCGCGCACCCGCAGGCCGTACTCGACGTTCTGCGCGACGGTCATGTGGGGGAACAGTGCGTACTGCTGGAACACCGTGTTGGTGTCGCGGCGCGCGGGCGGGAGCGCGGTGACGTCCTTGCCGCCCAGCTTGATGGTGCCCGCGGTCGGTTGTTCGAAGCCCGCGATCAGCCGCAGCAGCGTCGTCTTGCCCGAACCGGACGGCCCGAGGATGGCGAACAACTCACCATCGTCGATCGCCAGGTCGGCGCCCTCGACCGCCACGACCTTGCTGCGGAGGTCGCCGAACTCCTTGCGCACGGCGATCAACTCGATCTGCGGGACGGCGGCGTCGTCGGCGGGATCGGCGCCACGTATCGACACGGCCGCTCCGGATGGCATGGAGGCATCCTAGGAATTCCGTCGCCGTATCGCAGTTCAAGCACGAATTTAGTTGTGCATACGGCACAGTTTCGCGGAGTTCCGTGCCGTCGTGGATTTCATCCGCCATTGTGCTCGACGCTCATCGAGGCTTACCGTGCCCTGGACGGAAGTGAGGCGACATGCCGCGAACTGCTCCTGCGCTGATGGTGGCGGCGATTGCTCTGGTGGTGGTGGGTTCGGCATGCGGCCGCGACTCGTCGGCCTCCCCGACCCCGACCGACCTGCCCGCTCTGGTCCCCGCTCCTGCCGGCGCCACCGCGACGCCGACCCCAGACACCATCGCCGACAACGGGATTCACCTGCACTACCAGGTCAACGGTGCGCCGGCCGACGTCATGAACGCTTACAAGTCCGCACTGAAGGACAAGGGGTGGACCGTCACCACCATCGTCACCTCGGGCGGCGGCGGTGGTGGCGGCGCCACCTACACGGGGACCAACGGTGACTCGTACGGAGTGTTCGACGGCGGCGGGTACGGCAGCACCACCTACGTCGACGTGTGCGCCTGGGCGTCGAAGCCCGACGAACCGAACTGCACTCGCGGCGCCCGCTGACGCGATCAGGGAACTCAGTCGATCGACGCCCTGAAGTCGATCCCCTGCTGCGCCGCCTGTGCCCAATCGGCCATGTCCACGACGGGATGGATCTGGAAGCTGTTGAAGGGGGCGAACTTCATCGTCTCCGTCAGCAGTTCCGTCGAGTTGTCGGTTTCGACGATGGCGAACCCGCCTTCACCGTCGAGGCGGCCGACGAACTGATGGAACGTCGTGCCCGCGGGTGGCTGCCATTTCGAGAACAGCTCCAGTGCCCGCTTCATGGCCTTCTCGTTGTCCTCGCCCGAACCGCCGAGACGCGATGTCCATGTCATGGCGTACTTCATGGGGATCCCTCCTAGCACGTGGTGTGAACCAGTGGTGAGCGGCGGAGGCGCCGATGGTGGCGTGCCCGCACAGGGTCAGTGTGCTCCGCCGGTACCTGATCCACGGCCGAACCGGCAAGTGCGCGACAGCTACTTGAACTACCAAATGTTAGGTGGCGCAACGACATTTAGCTGCCGCCGGTCCCGTTGTCGGCACGCGGCCCGGCCGTGCCTAGACCGCGCTGTGCCCGCCCCGGCGAAAGATTGACGCGGATGTCGGATTCGAGAAGCAGCACCCCGGGTAAACACCCGCTGCGGAATGGAGGTGCAACGGTGCATCAGGACGGGGAACAGTTAGCCACGCTGGCCGACGTCTCACAGATCGGCGACTCGCCGATGCTGCGGGCCATGAGCGGTGAGATGGTGACCGTCGACGCCCATGACGGGCTGGCGTCGATCGCGCGCTACGAAGAAGAACTGGACTGACCGACTGTCGGGTCGTTCGCGTGAGCGAAAGATGAGCTCGCGCTGAGCGATTCGATCGGCTTGTGTTGTCGCGCCGCTCGGGCGTCAGGTGGTCGTCGGGACGCGCGGCGCCCGCAGGGCGCGGCGACGTTCGGCCAGCCCGAGAACACCCAGCACCATGGTGGCGGCGGCAGCCGTCCACCCGCCTCGTGCACTCGACAGGACCGCTCCGCCGACGGCGACCGGAGCGAGCAGCGCAACGGGGTCGCGCCGGCCGGCGCGCACCCGATCGAGAGCCGCCGGGGTGCCGGAGATCAGGTTGGCGGCGATGAGCGCGGCGTGCAGGGCTCCGGGCCGGCCGCGCCTGGGCGCCCGCGCCACGGCCGCGGCGCACCACAGTGCCAACGTGGCGTCGTGGACGCGGTCGATCACCCGGCGTCCGGCTGCCCGATCATCGCTGCCGGATCCCAGCGCCGGACTCGAGCCGACCGCACCGTCGGCGAGGCCGTCGATGAGCTCCCGTGCCGCGCCGGTGGAGGACCGGGCGGGCTGCCAGCCCAGTTCCTGACGCGCCTTCGTGGTGTCCATCACCGGGGACCTGGTCGCCACGTCGTACCAGCCGGGAGTCACGGCCACCGCGCGGAACCGGTGCAGAGCGGTGACGGCCGTGCGCATCACCGGCGGGCTCACCTCGACCGGGCGGGCTCCGACCAGGCTCGCGATGGCCGTGCAGTCGAGGGCGTCGGCCGCGATGTTGTAGGAGCCCTGTGCGCGCTGCTGCATCAACCTCACCACCGCGTCGCCGACGTCGTCCGCGTGGACGAACTGCAGTGCCAGTCCTTTCGGCAGCGGAAGAATCGGCAGAAGCCGCCGCTGCAGCAGCTTCACCGCGGCCCGGGGGATGAACGGTCCCAGATACAGCGACCTGATCTCGAACGCCGCGTCGCGCTGCACCACCACGGTCGGCCGGAAGCGCGCTACCAGGATGTCGGGCTGGTCGATCTCGAACTGATCCAGCAGCGTCTCGACGACGACCTTGTGCCGGCTGTAGGTCGAGGAGCTCTGTCCGGATGCGGGCCACGTCTCGGAGACTGGTGTCGCCGACCTGCTGGGGGCGTAGACGCCGAGGCTCGACGCGTAGACGAGATGGCTGACTCCGGCGAGCC
Source organism: Mycolicibacterium chubuense NBB4 (assembly GCF_000266905.1). The sequence continues at coordinate 357,469 of NC_018027.1, forward strand.
TCATGGCCTCCAGCACCGCCTGGGTGCCAAGCACATTCGCGCGGTACAGGTACTCCTCGTCGTCCACCGGCTGCACGGCGAGCGCCAGATGGATGACGACGTCGACGTCGCGCATCGCCGGCGCCAACTCGGAGGCCGCGCTCGGGGTCGACAGGTCGACCGCGTGCCAGCGCATGCCCTCGTAGAGCGCCCCCGCGGTCGGTGGCCGCCGGCACACGCCGACCAGTTCGGCGTCGGGTTCGGAACGGGCGAGTGCGCGCAGCACACCGGCGCCGACGTTGCCGGAGGCGCCGGTGACCAGGATGCGGCGGCGCTGGTTGAGGTGCGATGTCATGACAGACCTTCGGACGGAGTTGCGCTCAGGGATACACCGTCGGCCGCATCTGAAACCCCGGTGTCGGCACAGGCGGTGGATCGCTACTGTGGCGGCAAGAGGTGAGTCGGAGGCAGGCGTGGTCGAAGCGACCGGGTTGAGGATGGGTTCTGCCGCCGGTCGGTGGGTGCTGTTGGCCACGGTGCTGGGATCCGGGATCGTGATGATCGACGGCACCGTCGTGAACGTCGCGCTGCCCCACATCGGCGACGACCTCGGATCGGGCTTCGGCGGTCTTCAGTGGATCATCAACGCGTACACCCTCTCGCTGGCGTCGCTGATCCTGCTCGGTGGCGCCCTCGGCGATCACTTCGGCCGGCGGCGGGTGTTCGTCATCGGGGTGGCCTGGTTCGCGCTCGCGTCGCTTGCCTGTGGTCTGGCGTCCACGACCGAGGCGCTGATCGCGGCGAGGGCCATGCAGGGTGTCGGGGGTGCGCTGCTGACGCCTGGGAGCCTGGCCCTGATCTCCGCGTCCTTCCGCGGCACCGACCGGGCGGCCGCGATCGGTGCCTGGTCCGGCCTGGGCGGCATCGCCGCCGCCGTTGGGCCCTTCGTCGGCGGATACCTCGTCGAATGGAGCTGGCGCGCAGTCTTTCTCATCAATCTTCCGCTCGCCGGGATCGTCATCGCGGTGACGGTGCTGCGCGTTCCGGAAAGCTGTGATCGGACGACACCGCGAGGCCTGGACATGTCCGGTGCCGTGCTGACGGCGCTGGGCCTCGGAGCGCTGACCTATGGGTTGACCGGCCTGGGGAACCGCGGCCCCACCCCGGACGCCGTGGTGTCCCTGGTCGTCGGCGCGCTCGCGCTGACGGCCTTCGTCATCGTCGAACGTCGCTCCCGGCATCCGCTGATACCGCTGGTGTTGTTCTCCGACAGGATTTTTCGCGTCACCAACGTAATGACGCTGTTGATCTACGGCGCGCTCGGGGCGGCATTCCTCCTGCTGGTGCTCCAGTTGCAGACCGTCGCCGGGTTCAGTCCCCTCGCGGCGGGTACCGCGCTGTTGCCTTTCACCGTGGTCATGCTGGTGTTCTCGGCGCGCGCGGGCGTGCTCGCCGCCCGGATCGGGCCGCGGTTGCCGATGACGATCGGGCCGCTGATCGCCGCCGCCGGCCTGATGCTGATGACCCGGATCGGCGCCGACGCATCGTGGGTGTCAGACGTCCTGCCCGCTGCGGCGGTGTTCGGCGCCGGCATGGTGCTCGTCGTGGCACCGCTGACCACGGCGGTGCTGGACTCCGCGCCGCAGAACATGGCGGGAGCGGCCTCGGGGGTGAACAATGCGGTGGCGCGTGCGGGCGGACTACTGGCGGTGGCCGTACTGCCGGGGCTGGCGGGAATCAGCGGCGCCGACTATGCGGACCCCGCGGCGTTCGACATCGGATTCCACCGCGCCGTCGTGATCTCGGCGGCCCTGATGGTGGTCGCCTCCATGGTGGCCGCGCTCGGAATACATCGCCGCTCAACACCGCTCGAGCACGACGATCGGATCCGGGTCGACGAGTGCGCCCACTGCGCGATCAGTGGGCCGCCGCTGCATCCGGCGGGCGGGTCGGACAGCGCGCCGAACTGAGGTTCCCGGTTGTTGATCGAGCCGAAATCACAGCCGGGAACCTCAGTTCGGCGTCAGGTCGGGTGTCACGCCGACGCGGAGCCCGCCGCCGCTGCACCCGGCTGGCGGGTCTGGGTGATCCGTCCCCGCACCCCGTCGACCGACGCCCGGTCCAGCAGCTGCTGATAGAACTCGGGCGAGACGGTGGGCGTGCGGCTGAGCAGGAACCCGGACAGCCCGGTGGGGTCGGTGACGATGGCCCAGCTGTAGTCGGGGGCGAGGTCGACGATCCAGTAGTTGCCCGGGGGATTGGCCTTCGGCTTGCCGAAGAACGTCACGTTGAGCTTGTTGTTGGCGGCGTCGACCGGCAGCGCCGCGCCGACGATGGCCGACTTCGGTCCGTTGTCGAAGAAGTAGTTGCCGGAGTTCTCGACCTTGATCGAGCCGTCGGGATTGAGGCTGTACACGGCCTTCGTGTTGACCAGGCCGATCGAGAAGAACTGCTTGACGCTGCCCACCTCGTACCAGGTGCCGAGGTAGCTGTTGACGTCGACGACCGGCGGGGGAGCGAGCACGACCCCGGCGGCGTCGCCCAGCACGAGGTACTGATCGGGGGCCCCGTAGATGCCGGTTCCGTCGGTCGGGCCGAGTCCCTGGTACAGGTCGTTGATCCACCCCGTGGCCAGCGTGTAGACGGCTGTGGTGTTGCCGGGCGGGGAGAACCGCGTCACCAGCTGGGACAGCAGATCGACGATCGGATTGCCGCCGATCAGCGAGTCGACGTGCGAGCCGTGCGCCAGCGTCACCCCGACGAACTGACCGGGCCGGGCAGCGACGAGTTCCCGGGTGGTGGCCCCGAACAGGTTCCCCAGCTGAGGCGGCGCAGCGATCTGATAGACGGGGATGAAGGGGTCGTTCAGGCGCTGCAGCGCATCGGGCACGACTGTGGGGAAGGCGAAGCCGTCGAACATCACGACGCCGCGGAGGTTGCCGCCGTTGGCCGGGTCGGCCGCGTAGTAGCCCCCGGCCGCTGCGGCGAGGCCACCGCCCGCGGAGTGACCCGTGAGGACGAAGTCCTCGGGCAGCGTGCCCACGAAGCCGGCCGCGGCCGCGCTGGAGTTCAGTGATGCCTCGTCGCCGAGGAACATCGCGGCGACGGCCTGCTGCGTCGGCACGCCGTTGAGCCAGCAGCCGCCACAGCGCAGTGACGGAAACGAGGGCAGGTTGGGTGCCACGACGATGCTGTTGGTCTGCTGCGACAGATTCTCGGCCAGCGCGGAGTAGAAGAATTTCCGGCCCATGAACCCGTGCTGCAGCCAGATCACGCCGGTCGCCGAGACCGAACCGTCGGCCTGAGTGGGGAAATACCAGTCCGCTCCGGTCGTGAAACCCTTTGTGCCGATCGGGATGTCGAGGGTGGCGTGACCGGTCTTGACGCCGCTCACCGTGGTGGACGCGGCCGGGGCCGAGAGTGCCTGCGGCTCCGGCGTCGCCGTCGTCTCGGGACGCACCGGCTTGGCGGCCGCCGTCAGCACATTCAGCGCCGCGCCGGCGAGCGGTCCGGGCGAGCGGCGTTTCGGGGCGTCCGAACTTCGCGCTTCGACCGCGTCCGGCTGTCGGAGCGTGACGAGCCTGCCGGATCTGACGCGTGAGGGCCGGGTGTCGGATGCGTCGTCTGCCTCTGCATGTCGGCGCTTGCCGAGCGACGGCGGCGACGACGGATCCGAGGGCGACGCCGCTGCCTCGCGGCCGGCCTTGGCTTTGCGGGTCAGTGAGTGACGGGTCGGCGAGGAGTTCTGGTCGGCTGACCGGCTGGCCGGACCAGCGCCGTCGGACGAGTCCGTGTCGGCCGCGGCGACGCCATGCCCGGCGCTGAGCGCGATACCTGCACCCACGCCCACGACCCCTACCCAGTAACCCCAGTGTCTCGACGTCACGGTGGGAATGTAACCGCGCCGCGGTCGGCCGCGAAGAAAATCGACGTCGACGTCAGCGTGACGTCACTTCGGACCGTGGGGTTGACGGTAACGCTTCGGCGCCGGCGGGCAGGAGAGTAGACCCTGCGGTATGAGTTTCGATCCGCAATTCGCCCGCGACACAGTTCTTCCGCTCGTCGAGGCCGCCTATCAGGTCTTCGACCATCCCGACGCAGACCCGACACTTCCGGCCGGTTATCAGAAGACAGCACTGCTCAAAGCGAATCCGACCCTGCTCGACGTGGTGCCAGGGCTCTCCGAGAGGGCCCGCTCCTACGTCCGAACAGTGGCCGGTGAACCCACGGTGTTCGGTCTGGTCGGCAAGAACGCCGCGGCCAAGACCGCTTTCGTCGCGATCCGCGGTACCCGTACGGAGACGGAATGGTTGGACAACCTCGACTTCGACACCACGGCATACCGGCCGGTGCCCAACTTCGGCGACGTCCACATGGGATGGATGGGGCTCTACGAGAGCATGCGCGCCAATCTGGCGGCGAATCTGCCGGCCGCCTGCGCGGGCTGCCAGAAACTGATCGTCACCGGACACAGCCTCGGTGCTGCGCTGGCGGTGCTCGCGGCACCGGATATCGCCAAGAATCTCTCGGTCCCGGAACCGGAACTGACGACCTTCGGGGGTCCACGGCCCGGGCTCTACGACTTCGTCGTGCCGTTCAATCTGCTGATCGACACCTGCTTCCGGGTGGTCAACCTCTTCGATATCGTCCCGCACCTGCCCCTGGCGTTGCCGGAACTGCCCTACACGCACGTGGGCGTGCAGATCGCCGTGAATTCGGGTGGCTCCATCGACCAGACCTACCGCCACAGCGTGGACGCGTACCGCGCCGGCCTGACCGGCCTGATGAGTACCGAACCGGCCTGGGCGGCTTGAGCAGTCTCGAGTTCTTCGAGCCGTGTAAGAAGCGGCTGCCAGCATCGGCGTCATGGACTCACCGCGTTCGGGCTTCCGCCGGGCCGCCGCCGCGTCGTGGGCGCTCACCGGTATCGGCATCGTGGGCGTCGGAGCGGCCTCCGCGCTGGCCTACGCCGACACCGTCAAGCCGGCGCCGGCTGCTGATCCGGCCCCCGTCGTCGACGTCGCCCCGCCCCTGGCGCCGCCGCCGCCCGTTGCCGTGACCACGACGGTGTCGCCGCCGTCTCCACCGCCGCCGGCCGCGGCGCCGACCGTCGAGCAGGCCCCCCTCACCGCCGATACGTGGACCCCCGAGTACACCCCGCAGACCACTGTCGAACAGGCTCCCGTCACCCGCCACGCGCCCGTCTACACCCCGCAGACCACGGTCGCGCAGACGCCCGTCACCGAGGACACGACGGCGCCTGCGCCCACCGATCCCCCCAAGACGCAGTACCACCGGCGTACCCCGACGCCTACGGCTGCGCCGAGCTATTCACCGCCGATCGTGAGATCCCGCGGCTCATGAGCGTCTGCGCACCGCCCACCTGCACCGAATGGCAGCAGTGGAGCACCAGCATGGCGATCGCGGTGACCGATCCCGACCGCCTCGCCCGGGCGCGCGCCGAGGTCGACGCCGAACTCCAGGCCGTCGAGCGGGCCGCGTCCCGCTTCCGGCAGGACTCCGAGATCAGCGCGCTCGCGTCGTCGGCCGGCCGGCCGACCGAGGTGAGCGACGTCCTGGCCGTACTGCTCGAGGCCGCTCTCGCAGCGGCGCGCCTGACCGACGGCGACGTCGACCCGACGATCGGCGCCGCGTTGATCGCGCTCGGGTACGACCGAGATCTCGCTGACCTGGACTACGCGGACCCGCGTGCCGCGTCGATGACGATCCCGGCAACGTGGTCGATGGTCGAGTGGGACGGCCGGTTCGTCACGGTGCCACCGGGAGTGCTGCTCGACCTCGGTGCGACGGCGAAGGCGGTGGCCGCGGATCGCTGTGCGGCCCGGGTCCATTCGGCCACCGGCTGTGGTGTGCTCGTCAGTCTGGGCGGGGATATCGCGACGGCGGGTCCGGCTCCGCTCGACGGCTGGCAGGTGCTGGTTCACGACCATGACGACGATCCCGCACAACAGGTGGGACTGCCGGCCGGGGGTGCGTTGGCGACGTCGAGCACCGTTCACCGCCGGTGGGGCAGAGGCGATGCGGTGGTCCACCACATCCTCGACCCGCGAACTCGCCGGCCCGCCACCGCGGTGTGGCGCACGGTCAGCGTTGCCGCCGACTCCTGCTTCGCCGCCAACACAATCAGCACGGCCGCCATCGTTCGCGGCTGGCGCGCCCTGGAATGGATTGCCACCCTTCGTGTTCCAGCTCGGCTGATCGACAGCGACCGCCGCGTCCACACCATCGGAGCGTGGCCGGAGGCGCAGCCGGGTGACCCGCGATGATCGACCAAGCGATGATGGATCAGGCCCTGTGGACGCTGGGCCGCGGCACCGGAATCACGGCACTCGGCTTTCTCACGCTCTCGGTCGCACTGGGCATCGCGACGCGTTCCGGTCGCCCGCTGCTGAGGCTGCCGCGGTTCGCCGTCGCCGATGTCCATCGATTCGGCGCGCTGGCCGCAACCCTGCTGATCGGCTCGCACATGGCATTGTTGTTCTTCGATCCCTACGCGCAACTGCGCCTCATCGACTTCGTCGTGCCGTTCCTCGGCGCCTACCGGCCGGTGTGGCTCGGGTTGGGCACGCTGGCCTTCGACATTCTCGCCGTCATCGTCCTGACCAGCATGCTGCGGCACCGCATCGGCCTGCGGGTCTTCCGCGCCGTGCATTGGGCGACCTACGCGTTGTGGCCGCTGGCACTCGCCCACGCGCTGGGCAACGGCACCGACACCGGTCATCGATGGTTTCTGGCCTTCGCCGCGAGTTGTGCTCTGCTGGTGGCGATCTCGCTGCTGTGGCGGTTGCGGACCGACTTCGTCGAGTACGCGCGGACCCGGATCTCGGCAGACACCCGATGAACCACCAGCCTCCTGCGACCATTCGCCGGCTGCTCGCCGCGGAGGGACCCGCGCTGGCCGACCATCACCGGCGCTTCGGGCCGTTGCCCCGAGATGTCGGGCGGGACTTGATCACTGAACTCGATGGCGCGGGGCTGAGCGGACGCGGCGGCGGGGGCTTCCCCACCGGCCGCAAGATCGCCGCCGTCACCGGCCGCAAGCCGGTGGTGGTCGCCAACGGCGCCGAGGGGGAACCACTGAGCCGCAAGGACGCGGTCCTTCTCACCCATGCGCCGCACCTGGTGCTCGACGGCCTGGCTGCCGCCGCGGACGCGGTCCGAGCCGGCAGCACGTACGTCTACGTGCCGTCGCGACTGATCCCCGCGGTGTCGGGCGCCATCGACGAACGACGGGCCGCAGGACTCGAGCCACGCAAAATCAGCGTGGTGGAGGCTCCCGACACGTTCGTCGCGGGGGAGGAGTCGGCGGTCGTGCGGCGCATCGAGGGCGGACCGGCGCTGCCGCGCGACCGAACGGTCATCACCGCAGTCTCCGGGGTACATGGGCGGCCGACGCTGGTCAACAACGTCGAAACGCTGGCCCACATCGGCCTGATCGCCCGGTTCGGGGCGCAGTGGTTCCGGTCGGTGGGCGATGAAACGGTGCCGGGCACCATGCTCGTCACCCTCTCCGGCGCTGTGCGCAACCGCCATGTCGTCGAAACACCCACCGGCTCACCGCTGGCCGACGTGATCACCCGCGGTGGCGGCACTGACCCGCGCACTATGCGCGCGGTTCTGCTCGGCGGCTATCACGGCACGTGGATCCCGGGTAGCGCGATCGACCGTGCGCGACTGTCGCGCTCCGCCCTCGTGCCACTCGGGGCGAGCCCCGGGGCCGGCATCGTCCATGCGCTGGCCGTCGGCGAGTGCGGACTCGCACGCACCGCGGACTTCGTTGCCTACCTTGCCGATCAGAGCGCCCGGCAATGCGGTCCCTGCCTCAACGGCCTGCCCCGCCTGGCCGAGCTGCTCGACGACCTCGCCTACGGCCGGGCCGACGACACCCTGCTCGAGGAGGTGCGTCGAACAGTCGGTCTCGTCGACGGCCGCGGCTCGTGCCGCCATCCGGACGGGACCGCGCGGCTGGTCCGGAGTGCCCTCGAGGCCTTCGCCTCCGACATCGAGCATCACCGCCGCAAACGCTGCGAGGCGGCGTTGGCGCCGGCGCCCGGGGTCCGGCCATGACGATACGGCGGTCCCGGTTGCACATCGACTGGACACGGTGCGACGGTCGCGGACTCTGTGCCGAACTTCTGCCCGGCGTTCTCGACCGCGACGACTGGGGGTACCCGGTGGCCCGGGACGGGTCGCGCGAACCCGCGATCGCCGCCCGCCAGCACACCTACGCCCGGGCAGCGGTCAGTCGTTGCCCGCGACTGGCTCTGTCGCTGATCCCGAACGAAGGCGACGAGTGAAGCGCTGCACGAGGGCGCCGCGGCATGGCACCCTCGCTACGTGTCCACGCCGAGGACCGGGCCCACACTGCTGGTGGTGGAAGACGACCGGGCACTGAGCGCGATGCTCGTCGATTTGTTCGCCGAGCAGGGCTACCGCGTGCAGGCGGCTTACGACGGGCAGCACGCCCTTCATCTCGGGCTCACCGCCGGTTACGACGCCATGATCGTCGACCGGGGGTTGCCGGTGATGGACGGCGCCGAACTGGTGGCGCTGCTGCGTGCGCGCGGCGTCACGACGCCCGTGCTGCTGCTGACCGCGCGCGGGTCGGTCGACGACCGGGTCGAGGGACTGGACGCGGGGGCGCAGGACTATCTGGTCAAACCGTTCGAGATCCCGGAACTGCTGGCCCGGGTGCGGGCGCTGGTGCGGCGCATGGACGGTGCGGGCAGCGTCGTGTCCGTGGGCGGGCTGCGGCTGGACCGGGTGACCCGGCGGGTGTCGGGGGCCACGCCCGCCGGCGTCGAGGTCGAACTGTCCGAGCGGGAGGCGTCGCTGCTGGCGACGTTGATGGGGGCGCCGCGACGGGTGTTCAGCCGGGGGCAGCTGCTCGACTCGGTCTTCGACGGTGCCGAGTCGCCCGGGGCCGTCGACTCGTATGTGCACTATCTGCGGCGCAAGCTCGGCAAACAGGTGGTGCGCACCGTGCACCGGACCGGCTACCGATTCGGACTCGAGTGAGAAGCCGGCGCCGGACGGGTGGCGGCGATCATCACCAACAGCCGGTGCCACCCGGCGATCTGAGCATGGTGAGGCGCGCGGGGCGGATCGCCGCGCTGCAGGCGTCCCTGGCGTTGGCCGCCGTGCTGTTGGTCGTCGGCGCGGTGGTGTTCGCCGTCGATGTCCGCGTGCAGAACCGGCAGATCGACGCGCAACTCGCCGCGGTCGCCGCGACCGCGGACGATGTCAACGATCCGCCTCCCGGTATGGAGCTGGTCTTCCAGGGCGTCGACGGCAAGGTGTCGACGAGCGACGGGGGCGCGCCGGGCGTCGAATTGCTGTCCCGTCCAGCAGGTTTGACGGAACTCGAAGCCGACGGCGACGACTTGCGGGCGTTGGTGGCCGACCGGCCCAGGGGCCGCGTCGTCGCGATGCTCGACATGGCGCCGTATCACCGTGGCCGTGACCGGCTGCTGCTCTCGCTCGGATTCGCTGAACTGGCAGGCATTCTCGCCTCGATCGCGGTGGTGGCGCTGTTCACCCGCCGGTCTGTGCGACCCCTGGCGCAGGCGCTGGCACTGCAGCGCCGGTTCGTCGCCGACGCGTCGCACGAATTGCGGGCACCGCTGACGGTGTTGCACACCAGGGCACAGATGCTGGCGCGCCGAGTGGAGACGGGCGATCCGCAGGCGCTGCAGCGTGAGGCCGACGAACTGGTGGCCGACACGAGGATCCTCGGTGAAGTGGTCGAGGATCTGCTCGCGTCGGCCACCATGACGGCCCCGGGCGCGCCGCGGGATCGCGTCGACATCGCTTCGATCGCGCGCGCGGTGTGCGAAAGCATGACCCCCTACGCCGAAACCCTCGGTGCCACGGTCCGATTCGGGTCAGAGCAGTCGGACGACGACGCGCGGTTCGAGGTGATGGGGTCGAGGGCCGCGCTGCGCCGGGCGCTGACTTCGTTGATCGACAACGCGCTGGCACATCTGGGTGACCATGGAACCGTCGACGTCCGGGTGGGGCGCGACGGCGGACTGGTCAGCATCACTGTCGCCGATGACGGAGTCGGCATCGATCCACAGACGATGGCGACGCTGTTCGACCGCTTCTCTCATGGCGGCGAGCACAGCGGACGACGCCTGCGCGAACCCCACGGCATCGGGCTCGCCCTGGTCAGGGAGATCGTGCAGGCCCACGACGGAGAGGTTGCGGTGACGTCATCGCCGGGTTCGGGTACGACTTTCACGATGACGCTGCCTGCCCGATAGCCTCCCGCTCAGTCGACGCTGACGGCCTCGATGATGTCCATCCGGGTGGCACGTACTGCAGGCGGCACCGCTCCGAGCAGACAGACCACGACGGCGGCCACACCGACGCCGAGCACCTCGGGGCTCGGATGCCACGCGACGTCGATGCTGAGCACATTCGTCAGTGCCAGAGAGGTGAGGTACTGGATCGCGATCCCCAGCACCAAGCCGACGGCCCCTCCGACGACGCCGACGCCCGTCGCCTCCGAAAGGACTGCGGCAAGCGTGAAGCGGCGACTGGCCCCGATGGCACGCAACGCCCCGATCTCGCGGCGCCGGTCCAGCACCGACAGCATCAAGACGTTGAGCAGGGTGATCGCCGCCACGGCCACCACGATCCAGCCGATGACGGTGATGATCGCGGTCACCGGGTCCAGCGCGCTGCGAACGCCGCGCAGCGCCTCGGCGCCGGTGTAGACGAACGTTCCCGGCGCCACCGCGGCGCGGATCGCGGCCTGCACGGCGTGCACGTCCGCACCGCGGGCGACGGTGACCTCCAGGTCGCTGGCGCCGGGCCGGTCGAACCAGGTGCGCATGGTGTCGAGGTCCATGGCGATGGTTCCGGTCATGCCGGAGAAGTACGGGATCAGCGCGACCACGTGCACCCGACGCTGCCCGGTCGGTGTCGGCAGTGTGAGGTCGTCGCCTTCCGAAAGGTGCAGCGCGTGACCGAGATCGCGCGAGAGCGCGATGCCTCGACCTGCGGCAAGTTCGGCACGCTGTGCTTGCGGGAGCGCGGTGTAGATGTCGCGGTGGGAGCCGGGCGCGACACCGAGCAGCATCACCCGGGTGCCGTTGATGCTCGCGAACTCCATCTGGTCGGGCACCACGCGCTCGACGCCGGGAACGGCCGCAACGGCCGTCTCCGTGTCGGGCGGTAGCAGCGTCGACGAATAGTCCGACGGCGCTGCGGAACTGACCCACAGATCGGTGTGAGCCACCGACGAGAACGACGCCACCGTCGAGTCGACCGCGTCGGCGGTGGCACCGGTCACCGCGACCGTCGTCACCACCGCGGTCACGACGGTCATCAGGGCCACCCACATTCGTTGCGGCGCGCGTTGCATGTTGGCAGCGCCGAGCGCGCCCGGGCCGCCGAACACTCGCGTCACAGCTGCGGCGGCGCGCGTGATGGCTCCGGATGCGGCGAAGCACAGCGCTGCCGCACCGATGAACGCCACCGCGATCGATGCGACGACGCCGCGCCCCAGATCCGCTGTCACGATCAGGATCGTCGCCAGCACGAGAGCTGCTCCCACGACGGCGGCGACCACCCGCATGCGACGCAGACGCGACCCGTTCGCCGGCGGTGCCGAGGCGGCGGGTGCCAACGCCTCGACGGGCGACACGCTGTAGACCTGGCGGGCGGCGAGAGCGGATGCGGTGACGCTGGCCGCCAGGCACGCGACGATGGTGAGCGGCACGACGTAGGGTGCCAGCACGTACTCGATGTGCGCTTGGAGGGACTGCACCATGGTCGGTGGTAGAGCGTCGATCGCGAAGTGGCCGATCACGATTCCCGCGAGGGACCCGAGCACGCCTCCGGCGAGGCCGAGCAGCGCGGCTTCGGCCAGCATGTCGGCCATGATCGTGCGTCGACGACCGCCCAGCGCGCGCAGCGTCGCGATCGCCGGTCGGCGTTGAGCGATCGCGATGCTCATCGCGTTGTAGCTCAGGAACGCGGCGACGACCAGCGACACCGACGCGGCGAGAAGGGTCATCGCCTGCAGGATCGCAAAGGAGCTGCTGGCTTGCGCCGCACGGAAACTCGGGGCTGCGACCACTGCGCGGCCGCCGATCGCGGTGGCGATGTCGGCGCGGACGCGGTCGACGTCGGCGCCCTTGTCGGTGAAGACGAGGATCGAGTCCAGGCGGTGCTCCTTGCCCGAGATCCGTTGGGCCAGTTCGAGCGGCGCCATCACGAATCGCGCTTCGTTGAGCCGTTGGGCGGCGGGCCCGCCCACCACCGCGCCCGCGGTCACCGGTGCGGACCCGATCGTGAAGTGGTCGCCGCGGTCGACGCCGACGCCGCTGCCGACCACCACCCCGTTGGTCACCGGGCGGTCAGGAGGCGGGCCGCGCAGCTGATCCTGGATCGCGGTCTGCAGGTCGGAGTGCAGCGCCGCGGCATTGGCTCCGATGCCGAGCACAAGGATGCGCTGATCGCCCGCAGTCGTCGCCGTCCTCGTCAGAGGCACTGCGGCGGTGACGTTGTGCACCTGGGAGACTCGATCGAAGAGCGCCTGATCGAATCCCTCCGCGGTGATTCCCGAAACTTCCAGGTCGGCGTCACCGCCGATGCTGGCCGACAGGCGGTCGATGGAACCGGTGATCGATCCGGACACGCCGAGGACGGCCACGAGCAGGGTCGCGGACACGGCGATCACCGCCGCCGAGGCCAGGGCGCGCACCCAATGGGTTCGCAGTTCGCGGGCGGTGAGCGTGCGCAGGCGACTGTAAGCGGCGAACGGCACTGCGCTACAGAGGATCCGACGTCGGACCGGCGGCCGGCGCCATGTCATCGGCGAATTCGAACCGCAGGTCTTCGATCACATCGGTCACCGCGTCGGCGAGACCGACGCGTGCGTGGCGGCCGGTGGCGGTCGGCGTGTCGGGGCGCACGTCGGCGGTGACGACGCCGTCGTGCAGGGTGATCACCCGGTCGGTCGTTGCGGCGGCCTCCAGGTTGTGGGTGACCATCAGCACGGCACGGTCTCCGTCGTGGGCGACGTGAGACAGCAGCTCGAGGACCGCTGCCCCCGTCACGGAATCCAGATTCCCCGTGGGTTCGTCGGCCAGGATCAACGGTGGGTCCATCAGGAGCGCGCGGGCCACGGCGACCCGTTGCATTTGCCCACCGGACAGCTCCGACGGGCGATGGTGGGCGCGTCGTCCCAATCCCACCAGATCCAGTAGCTGGAGGGCCCTGCTGCGGACGTCGCGCAGGCCCCGCCCGTCGAGCAGAGCGGGTACGGCGACGTTCTCCCACGCCGTCAGCGTGGGCAGCAGGTTGAAGAACTGGAAGATGAACCCGACCTGATGGCGGCGGAACCGGGCCTGCTCGTCGTCGCTCATGGCGGCGAGCTCGGCGTCGTTGACGCGGATCGACCCCGAGTCGGGCGCATCGAGGGCGCCGAGCAGGTGCAGCAGTGTGCTCTTGCCTGCACCGGACGGCCCGACCACCGAGACGAATTCGCCGCCGTGCAGGTGCAGGCTGACGTTGTCCAGCGCGCGGACGGTCTGCCCGCCGGCGCGATAGGACCGAACGACATCGGTCATGGTGACGTGCAGCGTCACAGAGCGTCCGGCACCGCGTCAGGACAGCGTCTGGAACGCATGGCTGTGGCTTCGCCGGGCGCATTCCCGGATCTTCTGGCCCACCCGGCGGTTGCCGTCGGCGGCGACCTTCAGCAGCGAGGGGATATGCGCGTAGACCGCCTGATTGTCCGGTGCGTCCATGTGGGTGAACGGTGGCGTGCCGGCCAGCGCGACGAGCGGCAACCCGAGCAGGTCGCGGGCGGTCTTGACGACGGGGGCGTCCAGGACGGCGACGAAATGCTGGATGTCGTCGCGCATCGCCGCGGCGAAGACAGTCAGCATCACCTGCATGTGGATGGTGGGTGATTTCCGGCGGTAGCGGCGCGGGACAGCGGCCGTCGCCCCGTCCCAGCACTTGTCGAGGTCGTCGATACCGTGCCGAGCCTGGACCGCGTCGACGGGGATCGCGATCGGGGCGATCGGAGATTTCCGGCAGTCGTCGAGATCCACAATCGTCTTCAGGCCGGCCGGCGAGTTCCGGATCATCCGCAGTACCCCGGCAGGCGCTGACGCCTCGGTGTCGATGGCGAGGAAGAACACGCTGCTCTCCTCATACGGACCGTATTCGCGCTGCATCGTCGCGGCGTCGTTACCCCAGGACTCGAAGAACACCTCACGTTCGAGCTGCCGGGCGATGTTGGCAAAGGGATCGGAGCCCTCGATCTCGAAACAGACGAAGCGCTGGCTGTGGTGCGGCGGCGTCGTCGCGAGAAACTCCCGCGTCAAGTGGTCGCGTTCGGCATCGGGCAGTTCGTAGCTGTAGGGAAGGTGAGCGGTTGGCTTGGTCATCGGCAAGGGCGTTTCCCGTCCTTCGTCGAGCGCACACAGCCGATTGGGTGGCCGCATTGCGGTGATTTCACATGCGAAGTCTCATCGCCGCGGGTCGGACACGACCATGCCATCCCGCGGGGACCGGCGCAATGGGACGCACCTGTGGGAACGCTGGGGATGGAAAATCGTCGACGGAACCGCCCACGTCAGCGCGACCTCACGCGGCGATGGCGGCGCGCTGCAGATTCCCGGCGTCAGAGGCCGCCTTCAACAACTGGGGGATCGTCAGGTCGCCGTAGCCGGCGTCGACGGGGCCGCGCGCGGTTCCCAACCACGGCACCACTCCCGGGTCGGGAACCACGTCGAGGTGGTAGGCCTGCACGCCGGGAAGGTGGTATTGGAAGAAGTTGCCGAGGAAGTCGGCGATGAAGATGAGATTCCGGATCGGGCCCTCGCCCCACAGCGTGACCGCGTTGAGCAACGGCGTCATCGCCGCGGGGTCGCCGATCATCACGATCGAACCGTAGTGCGGTTTGCTGCCGCCTCCGGGCACATAGGGCGGCATGAACGGCTGCAGTCCCGGCAGGTCGGTGGCCATGAAAGGCGCAGGGTCGCCGTACGTCTCGATGTTGACGAACATCGAGTCGGCACCGTTGCCCGGGACGGTGGTGTTCATGCCGGGGGTCTCGAACCCGATGCCGGCGAGGCCGATCTGCTGTGCGACGTATGCGGCCTCCCAGCCGCCGAGCGAGTGACCCGTGACGAAGATGTCGTCGGTGCCGTAACCCTGTTCTGCGGCAGCGGTCTGCACCCGAGCGGCGAAGCGGAGCGCGTCGTTGAAGGCCCACGGCGTGGATTGCGTGAAGATCACCTGCAGGTCCGTCAGGATTTGGGTGACGGCGATGAACGGATTGAACAGAAGGTTCGTTCCACCGGTGGTGCCCTGATAGGCGATGATGATCTGCTGGTCCGGAGTCACCCAGGCCTTGGCCGCCATCCCGGTGAGGATGTTCACCGACGACATCTGAAACCCGTTGACGACAAAGGGATTCAAGCCTGCGGGTGTGGTGCCGAGACCGTATGCGGACGCGGACGCATTGAGGAACTGCGCCACGGTCGGAGTCTGCGCCGTCGTCGGACCCGTGTACGTCAGCGTCGGTATCGGCGGTTGCGGGGGAGGCGTTCGGTCCAGCCCCGCCCACCGCTCCACTTCGCGGAATGCCGCGAACAGCAGGTTGTTGATCGGCGGTGCGAGTTTGATCGGAGCCTTGGGGCCATGACTCGACCTGGTGATGTCGAAGACCTGCAATACGGTGTTGACGAGGTGACCGGGAAGCTGCAGCAGCTTCGCGAGCGGCGACAACGGTTGAGGACTCAGCGGTGTCTCGACGGCGGTCGGACCGGAGACGGCAGTGACCGCCGGCGCTACGGCGTCGACCTGCGTATCTGCCGACGGTGCAACCGGCTCGCGGTGACTGGTCGGGACGTCGATGGTCAGAGACCGGGCTGCCGGGGCGCGCGTCGCGACCGCCGCGCTGTCGTGTGCTGCCGCCGCGCGGCCACGCGGCACCTCGACGCGCCCGGCGGTGGAGCTGTCCCGGACGGATCCGCCGCGCGATGCGGCATCGTCCCGCGTAGTGGTCGAATTGCGTTCCACGACAAATAGTTTGGGACGGATTCGTTCGCCGGCCGTGGTCTGCCGCGGCTGGGAAACGTCGGCCTCGGCAACGTCCGTCCCCGGTCCTGTGGTGTCCGAGGGCTCGTCGGTGGGAGCATCGGCGTCCGCCCCGCGGGTCTTTCGGTGGTCGGGCTCGGCTCCCTCTTGTGTATCGGCGGAGTCTTTCGCGTCGGCGGAGTCCGTCGGCGACGCCTGATGTCTCGCCGCTCTGCGGCTCGGGCCCGGCGTGGCGGAGCGGGTGTCGGCCGGGCCGGCGTGGGCGGCCGCGCCGGAGGTCGAACCGGAGCCGGGGGAGTCGGCCCAGGCCGTGCCCTGTATCGGCGCGCCGACGACCCCGGCGCAGAGCGCTATCGCGGCGACGCCGTAGCGAATCCCCGGGCGGCTGTGCGCCCGCTCCACCTTCTTCATCGCGGACGACTCCCCTCCTCGCACCGGCACGCCGTCGGTGACAACCTACGTTGTCGTGTGATCGTAGTCACATCGGGGGTCTCGATCGATCTTGTGGCGTCGGCACCGCGATGCGCTGGGGCCGCCGTACCCTGACCCGATGGCCGTCCCCGCCGCTGAACTGCACCCCGACCTGGCTGTGCTGGCCCCGCTGCTCGGCACGTGGGCCGGCGAGGGCACGGGGGAGTATCCGACGATCCAGCCGTTCGGCTACACCGAGGAGATCACGTTCGGCCACGTCGGCAAGCCGTTTCTGACCTACGTGCAGCGCACGCGCGCCGCCGACGACGGCCGGCCGCTGCACTCTGAGACCGGCTACCTGCGGGCGCCCTCGCCCGACCGTGTCGAGTGGATCCTCGCGCATCCGACCGGCATCACCGAGATCCAGGAAGGGCACGTGCAGGCCGACGGCGACACGTTGCGGATGGATCTGGTCTCGAGCGAGTTCGGCCGCGCCGAGTCGGCGAAAGAGGTGATGGCCGTCGGCCGGTCGATCGAAGTCCGCGGCGACACCTTGACCTACACCCTGAGGATGGCTGCGGTAGGGCAGCCGCTGCAGCACCACCTGACCGCCGTGCTACACCGGGTGACGGACTGACCGGAAGACGGCTGATCCGTCGGGTGGCCCACATCTCAGTCACCGCATGCTTGACGAGCCCGATTCCGGGTAGCCGCCGCATGGGATGCAGAACGACTTAAACGACTTGACCGGCGCGATCTCCCGCTCCGTCGGCGGTCTCGAACGGCTGCGCGGGTCGCTGCTGGAGATGGCGCGGACGCCCCTGCGGGTCGCGCACCGGCTCACCGGTGGCGGCGCAGATCCCGAGCCGGCCGAGCCCCTCGACAGCGGCGAACTCGTCGTCGTGGGCGCCATGCCCGAGGGTGTGCCGCGCGCAGCGCTGCAACCCGAACCCCGGCTGCCCAGTCCCGCGCACTGGCCGTTCGGCGAGCATTTCCCGCGCACGTGCGGCACCGGCCGGCTCGCGGCGGGCGCTGTGTACTGGACCGACTTCGTCTACGACGATCACGGAGCCTGTGGTGTCAGGGTGAAGATGTCCAGCGGTCGGGTGGTGCCGCCCGAGGGGACCTATGTCTATCCCGACGGGCCTGCTGCGGGAAACGGCGCCGACATCTTCCGCGTCGCGATCGGTCTCACCGAAACCCACACATGGTGGCGGATCGACTGGAACACGTTGCTCGACCCGTCTGTGCCGATCGCGGTGTTCACCCTCGATACCGGCCGCGGCCGTCAGGCCGGCGAGCAGTGGCCGGCCGGTGTGGGGCTGCGGTCCGCCGGAATCGATGTCGCCCTGTTGATCTCGGCCGCGGGCGCGACGCTGATCGACCTGGCGACGGGTTCGACGACCACGGTCGAGCACATGGTCGATCCACAGTCTCGCTCCTTTCTCGCGCGGGTGCCGCGCACGCTGATCGAGCCGACCGGAACCTGGACGGTACGGCTGGCCTCCGGCCTGGCGAATGAGAGCGGTGACGCGTTCGCCGAGGTGCCCGCCGAGCGCGGCTCCGAAACCGGCCAGCCCAACGCCTACAACGTCGCATTCCGCACCTGCGAGCAGGAGTCTGCGCATCACAACTTCTGGTCGGACCGAGCCCAGGCGGCTGCGCTGGCCGACGGTGACGTGTCGCAGTTCTCGCTGGCGGTGCCCTGGGACCGGCTCGCCTCCGGCGCCTGGAGCGACGAGCCGCTGGTGACCGGCATCTCGACTCGGTGGTACGTCTCCTCCGTCGAGCTCGGTCAGGGAGTCGCCGACAGTGCCCTGCTTGCCACCGAACCGCAATTCCTGGGCCGGGTGCAGCCCTACTCGGTGTGCCTGCCGTCGTCATACGAACCGGGCCGCGCACTGCCGCTGACCTTGCTGCTGCACTCGATTGCCATGGGACAGAACCAATTCGCCGCGGTCGACGGGACTCTGCTCGACCAAGTATGCGAAGGGCGCGACTCGGTGGTCGCCAGTCCGCTGGGCCGTGGACCGGCGTGCTGGTTCCTGGACGAGGGTGAGCTGGACGTGTGGGAAGTCTGGGCCCGCGTCGCCGAGCAACTCGGCACCGATCCGAACCGGACCGTGATCGCGGGCTACTCCATGGGCGGCTACGCGGCCTACCGGTTGAGCCTCACGTACCCGTCGGTCTTCGCGCAGGCTGTGGTGCTGGCGGGCGCACTCGCCTGCGGTATCCGGCTCCTGCCCGGCATCGATCTGCCCGCCGACATCGACCCCGACTCGCACTGCGCACACGAGGGGGAGACCTGGCGGTTGCTGCCCAATGCCAGGTGGCTGCCGTTCGTCATCGCGCACGGTCTGCTCGACGAGTTCGTACCGTTCCTCTCCGTGGCCCAGCAGGTGCTCAAACTCGATCGCCTCGGCTACCGCTACTACTTCACGACGTATCCGGCCGAAGACCACGTGTCTCTCGCCCTGCGAGGCAAGTTCGACGATGCCGTGGAGAAAATCGGCACCGGTAGCCGAGCGGCGGACCCCACCCACATCACGTTCCGCTGGTATCCGCGTCTGGAGCGACCCGACATCGGCATCGGTCCGCACCGGGTGTGGTGGATTTCCGGGTTACGGGCCGTTCCCGAACTCGCCTCCCGCCGCGGCGGCCTCGCCACCGTGGACGCGCGGTCATACGCGCGCCCGGAATTCGCCTACCGGTCCCGCCGCCGTGGTGGGGTGGAATTGACCTTCAAACCGACTCCGAGGCTATACACCCAGCGGATGTGGCAGCGGGCGCTGCGGCGCGACGCCCGCGCCCACATGACGCTGACGCTCACCGGTGTCGCCGCAGTCACCGTCGATCTGGACCGAGCCGGCCTCGCGGCGTTGCCCCGCTCGACGATCGAAGTCGTCACCGACAGTACGGCCGAGATCACGCTTCACGAGCTCCCGCTCTCGACGGCCGTCGACGTCGACGGCGAACCACAGTCCGGCACCGTGATCGCCGGTGCCGGGCGGCATCTCATCACGCTGACCGACAAGTCCCACGCGGAGGTTCGATGTCCCGATTGAGCAGAAAGAAAGTCCTGATTACCTTCGGAAGATCTTTTCTCGCACTCCATCTCGCGCGCCTGATGGGTGCCGCCGGACACGAGGTCCTGATCTCGGATTCGGTGCACTTTCCCATCACCAGATTCTCCGCGTCGGTGACGAAGACCTTCCGCACCCCACGGCCGAGGTACGAGCCGGTCGAGTGGACGCACGCGCTGGCGGACATCGTGCGCGATGAGGGCGTGGATCTGGTGGTGACCATTCATGAGGGAACCGAGATCCTGGCGAACACGATCGAGAAATATCCCGACCTGTTCCCGGACAGTTGCACACTGTTCTTCTCCGGGTTCGATGTCGAGGCCCGGCTGGAGAACAAGTACGAGTTCCAGTCGGCGTTGGCACGGCTTGGCATCCCCACCCTCGACTTCGCACTGGTGCGCAGCCAAAAAGACCTCGAGGCAGTGGATTTCGATACCTTCGCCCTCAAGCGCGTCTACTCGCGCGGTTCGCAGGAGGTCTACAAGGTCCGGCCCGGCGAATTCCCGTCCGGCTTGATGTTCGATCCAAACAATCCGTGGATCGCCCAGGAGTGGGCCGAGGGCACGAACTACTGCTCGTATTCGGTGTGCCACGACGGCGAGGTGAAAGCACATGCGGTCTATCCGGTGCGATACGCGATCGAAGGGACGTCGTGCCTGACGTTCGAGTCGGTCGAGCACGAGGGCATCGACGCGTGGGTGCGCGAATGCGTCAAGGCGTTCAACTTCACGGGTCAGCTCGGGTTCGATTTCGTCGAGGTTCCCGACCGGGGACTGTTCACTGTGGAATGCAATCCGCGGTCAACCAGCGGAGTCCTGCTGTTCGACCCGGAGACGAACGTCGACCGGGCGTTCTTCGGCGTCAACGACGACGTCATCGCGCCCCAACCAGGGGCGAGCAAGGTGCTGGGCCCGGGGATGCTGATGTACGGGTGGCGCAAGTCCGCCCGCAAGGACAAGACCTTGCTCCAATATCTCCGCGACTACCGGCGTACCGATGGGGTGATCTCCAGCCGCCGCGATCTCGGTCCGAGCCTGGCGTTGCCGCTGGCGATGGGCAACATTCTGGCCGAGGCCACGCGCTACCGAGTGAACATCCCGGAGGCGTTCATGCACGACCATGAGTGGGACGGTGCCGAAGATTAGAGCCCGCGGCGGGCGCGGCAGAACTCGGTGATCCGGGCCGCGCTGTCGCCGGGCCCGGTGAAGATGCCGCCGTGGCCCACACCGTCGATCTGGGCGAACTCGGCGCCCGCGATCTGTCGCGCCGTCGCGGCGCAGAGGTCCGGCGGAAAGAACAGGTCGTGTTCGAATGCCAGCACGAGTGTGGGAACGTCGATCGCCGCGAGATGCTCGGGGGTCGGTTCGCCCGACGTGATCCACTGCTGCGATGCCGTCAGCTGGCCCCGGAATCCCTCCGGTGCGGTCCAGAGACTGTCGTACCCGGCCGACAGCACCTGCTGCCAGCCCGTCACCGTCGCCGGATCTTGCAGGAGGGGGTGATGAAGGGTGGTCAGCAATTGCTCGAAAACCAGGACCTCGCGCGGCACTTCGCCGTATCGGTCGATGAGGCCGAGTTCCATTTCACCCACCATGGCACTGATCGGCGAGGGCTGGAGACCGGCGAACAGGACGAGGGCCTGCACCAGCTCGCGGCGGCTGCGCAGCAGCGATTGAGCGGTGTAGCACCCCATCGAGTAACCGATGACGATGGTCGGGCCCACCTCGAAGTGATCGAGCAGGGCAGCGGCGTCGTCGGCCAGGTCGGCCACCGAGTATGGGGCGTCGGGTGCCGAAGACGGTGACACTCCCCGCGCGTTGTAGGTGATGACTTCGAACCCGGCGTCGACGAGCGAACCCGGCAGTCCGCTGATGTCCCACGTGACGCTCGGCATGCCCAGCCCGCCGATCAGCAGGACGGCGGGGCCCTCGCCGGACCGTTTCACCGCCAGCTCGACACCGGAGCCGGTGACCACGAACTCGAAGCCGTCTGGCGGGGTATCCGGAGTATCGCTCATAGTTCCAACTGTAGCGACGGAGGCCGGTTCACGACGGAATCGAGGACGCCGCTGGAGACGTGGCTGAAGCGGGAAGGATTGCCTCGTAATCGAATCGGCTGCGCGACGCCCGCGTCCGGCTGGCAGAGCTGAAGTAGCCGACTACCGACGCGGCTCATGGTGATCCGCGAGAATTGCTGCTGCGGAACAGGTCTCATACTTGCCGCCTTGGAAGCCGTACTCGGCGTGACGGTGAAAGGTCGAGGACGATGAAGAGAACTGTGATGGGTGCGGTCAGGTGTACGAGCTCACCGGTCGACAAGCTCAGAATGGTGGCTCGTCGTCGAGCGCGTCGTCCGGTCCGCCGATGGTGCCGGGCAGGATGCCGGCCGGCGGCTTGGCTGCGGTGCCCTCGTTGCGTGCGCGGGCCGAGTGGTTCTCAGCGCGTTCGGCTTTGATGCGTGCGGCGTTCTCGGCGCTGCGCAGGCGTCGCCGTTGAGGGATCTTGGCCGACCGTGCCGGGTCCGGCGGCGGTATCGGTGGTGGGGGCGGCAGGCCGGCGGTGGCTGTGTTCCAGCTGGGGAAGAACAGCCGACTGCCCGGTCGCGTGGTGTAGCTGCGGCCATCGGGTGCTGTCCAAGTGATGGTGGCATCTGGGAACTGTCTTTCGGCCCAGACCTCGGCGCCGTTCGGGAAGGTTTTGCCCAGGTGGTGAGTCCTGCACTTACAGTTGAGGTTCGACGGATGAGTGAGCCCGTAGGGCCACGGCACCGAATGGTCGACGTCGCAGCGATCGGCGGGTACATCACAGCCCGGGAAGCGGCAGAACATATCGCGGGCACGCACGAACTGCGCCAGGCGAGCGGAGGGGCGATAGTGCGGTTCGGGGTCGTCGCCGGGCACCCACAGCGGCTTGATCTTGGCGCCGGCGCGGATCGCCTCGGCTAACGCGGGGATGGGCATCACCGTCGACCCGGGCAACAGCGCCAGCCCGGTGTCTTTCAACGCGGGTACCGGCTCACGGTCTAGCGAGTCGGCACACTCAGCCCCGGTGCTGTCGCTGACCTCGGCGGCGGACTCCCTGACCTCGGCGGCGGGCTCCTCGGCGGATGTTTCGGCGGTTTCGGCTGGTGTGGTCAGGGTCTCGGCGATGTCGGTGTGGGCGGCGTCGAGGGCGGCCTGTTCGGCGATGACATGGATGACGATGTTCGACGCCGGCGCTGCGGTGTCGGCGGCGGGGCAGTCGGGGGATCCGCAGCGGCAGGGTAGGTACTGGTTGCCGTTGATCAGTGCGCCGGCGGCATCGGAGCGGCGTTGCCCGATGGTGCGCGGATCGTTGTCGCAGACCTGGTTGATCATCGTGGCGATCCGCCGCTCGAGGACCACCCCGTCGGCGGCCATCAGCCGGCCCCATACGGTGGTGGTTTCCGCGCCGTCCTCGTGGGCGCCGACGCGGAAATCACGATCGCGCAAGCGGTCTTCGGCTCGCCGCACCGCGTCGGGGTCGTAGCGGTCGATGACTGCGTCGATCGCGCCGGTGAGCTTGTGTTCGGATAACGGCCCCCATGACACCGCCTTGTCGGCGAGGTCGGCGTCGATCTGGGCGATCACTCGGGCGTCGTCGACCAGGTGGGTCCGCCAGGTCAACTCCGAGATCACCCGGGCGCTGATGCGCCCCTGGCAGAACAGCGCCGCCACCCTGGGGAGGCGGTCACGCAACGCCATTGCGATGCACATCTGCGCCGAGGCGCGCCGGTGCCCGACGTTGAGCGCGGCACCCACTTGGGTGGCGGTGCCGGCCCACAGGTCGAACGCCCGGCGGGAGCGTTCGTCGTCGTCATCGACGGTGCGGTAGGTCAACTCCGCGATCGCTGCCAAGCGCCGCGCCGAGGCCTCGGCCTCCTCACGCGCGGCCTGCTCGATCACGCCCAGCAACGCCTCATCAGCGACGTCCGCGAACAGCGCATCGAACATGCATTCGATTATGCCGTCGTCCGACGACGGAATCGGGCGGCACTTCGCGCCATCTGTGGATGAAAACGGGATTGTGGATAGAACTCCTCAGTCGGGCGAGAACGCTCGCGCCACACGCAATCTCGGCGGACGACGGTCCTGCTAGGGTCTCGATCCTTCGGATCGGCTTGCGGTGAATTCCGAATGCGCCGATCGACGAGGTCGCGGCGTGTTAACTGGTCCGATGCCAAGGGCTCTTTCCACGACGGTGGCCGTCCTGATTGCGACAGGATGCGGGGTACTCGTGGTGCCGCCGGTCGCACAAGCGGACAGGCCGACTCCTCCGCTGCTGTACGGGTACTACAACGTGTTCGTCGACTTCTCGAAGCAGACGTTCAACGGTATGCCGACGCCGATGCCTGCCAAAACGTTCCTCGTCGAGTACACCGCCCACTGTGACGTGAACGGTTGCGGGGTCAGCATGGACAACACCGACGACCTTTCTCGAAACCCCGGTGCTCCTTCGGC
The DNA here is from genome assembly GCF_000266905.1 of Mycolicibacterium chubuense NBB4. Next base: position 381,508 of record NC_018027.1, read on the forward strand.
TTTCGAGTACAGGTGGAACAACGGCCGCTGGGAGACCAGCGGTGACTATCCCTACTTGTGCGAGCGGATGAATCCCGAGAGCGCAGTAACGTCGGTTCGCTCGGACTATCTGGTCCCGAACCCCGACGGCAGCTTTTCGGGTGAGCGGACGCTCACCGTTGAGGGCGCCGGTTGCCCGGGGGAGGGACCAGGCACTCACTGGCTGCCGATCCACGTGACTCCGGCCGACCCGCCGCCTACCGGGCGCTAGTTCAGCCCCGCCAGCCTGATCACCCGCGGGCCTTGCGGCGGGCGACCGACCGAACGCCGACGCAGCAAGTTCACTATGGAGCGGATGACGGGAATCGAACTCGCGCGTTCAACTTGGGAAGCCGAAGCGAGCCGTCCACGAGTGACTCTGCCTGTTACACAACTGCATGGCAGCGCTGAGCGACGTCTGGCGAGCGCGATGCGCCGTCGCCTCCGCGGTCAACCGCGTGACGATCCGTCGTACATCGAGTCGAGCAGCGACTCGAATTTGGTCTCGACGACCTTGCGCTTGACCTTCATGCTGGGCGTCAGCTCCCCCTCTTCGACCGACAGGTCGTGGTCGAGAATCCGAAAGTCCTTGATGGTCTCCCAGCGATTGAGTCGGCCGTTGAGCTCCTCAACGCACGTCTGCACGTACCTGTGGACTGCGGGGTCCTCGGCCAACAAGGCGTAATCGGTGGCCGTAAGGGCCTGCGCCCGGCCCCACTGGGCCAGCGCTTCGGGATCCAGGGTGATCAGCGCGGTCGCGTAGTTGCGGCTGTTGCCATGGACCAGCATGTGGCTGGCCAGCGGACAGATCGCCTGGAACATGACCTCGATTGCCTGCGGCGCGATGTACTTGCCACCGGAAGTCTTGATCAGGTCCTTCTTCCGGTCGGTGATCCGCAGCCGGCCCGCCTCGTCGATCTCGCCGACGTCACCGGTGGCGAACCAGCCGTCGGCGTCCAGCGCCTCGGCCGTGGCGTCGGGCAGGTTGTGGTAGCCGCGCATCACCCCGGGACCCCGTACGAAGATCTCCCCGTCGTCCGCGATCTTGATCACGGTGCCGACAAGCGGCGGGCCCACGAGCCCTATCGTCGGGTCCTCGGGGCGGCCGATGCAGCCCGCGGCACTGGTCTCGGTCAGTGCGTAGCCCTCGAGCACAGGCATCCCGGCGGCGGCGAACCAGGCGGCGACGTCCCTCGAGAGGGCGGCGCTGCCCGAGACGAGGAAGCGGATCCGGCCGCCCAGCCGGGCGCGGATCTTCGACAGCACCAACCGGTCGGCCAACGCGTACTGCGCCTGGACCACCAGGCTCGGTCGGCGGCCCTGAAGCCGGGCCTGCAACGCCTTGCCGCCTACGCCGAAGGCCCAGGTAAACAATCGGTACCTGACCCCACCCTCTTCCTGGCTGGTCTGCACGACCTTCGCGTGCACCTTCTCGAAGATCCGCGGGGGCCCCGCCATGAACGTCGGCCGGACCACCGCGAGGTTCTCCACGATCTTGTCCATGCGGCCGTCGACGGCCGTGGGGAAGCCGATCTGCAGGTGAACCGCCTCCAGCATCTTGCCGAACGAGTGCGACATCGGAAGCCATAGATAATGCAGGTCGCTGGGCGACACGAGGTCGATGGCCTCCACCCCGGCGCCGATGTACGTCCAGCAGCGGTGAGGCAGCTCCACGCCCTTGGGCCGGCCAGTGGTACCTGACGTGTAGATCAGCGTGGCCAGCTGCGCGGGCTGCACAGCGGCCACCGCCTCGTCGACTGCGGTCGGGTGCTCGATGAGGTGCTTGGCACCCAAGGCCTGCAGGTCCTGCAGGCTCACCACCCACTCGCCGTCCGCCTCGCCGTCGAACGTGACGACCCGGAACACATCGGGTATGTGGTCCCGCTGGGCGCGCAGCTTCGCGATTTGAGTGTCGTCCTCCGCGAAGACGATCCGCGATCCGCTGTCGGAGAGGATGAAGGCGACGTCCTCGCCGCCGGTCGAGGGGTAGACGGCGGTCGTGGCAGCGCCCGCGCACATGATTGCAAGATCCGCGTACAGCCACTCGATGCGGGTGGCGCTCGCAATAGCCACCCGCTCCTCGGGCTGTATTCCCAGCGCGAGCAAACCGGCGGCCGTGGCCTTGACCGTCTCCGCAGTCTGCCTCCAGCTCACGGACGCCCAGCCACCGTTGGTCGGGAAACGGAACGCCTCGGCTTCGGGCATCGCCGCGACCCGCTCGTAGAACATCCGGGCCACCGACACCGCCGGCGTCGGGTAGCCGCTGGTGTCCGCCGTGCCGGCGGTCGTCCTCATCGCGATTTCTCGGTTCCTCTGTCAATGGCCAAGTTGATGTCCCCGCTGGTGGCCAGATAAAAGTCCCCACCCCGTGCGGTAGTTCCTAGGTTGGCTTGGATTGCTCCTTTCGGTGTTTGGCGTCTTTCATGCGGTAGGAGTCGCCGTCGGTGATGACGACGGTGGCGTGGTGAAGGAGCCGGTCGAGGATGCTGACGGCGGTGGTCTGCTCGGGCAGGAATCGGCCCCACTGCTCGAAGGGCCAGTGCGATCCGATGGCCAAAGACCGGCGTTCGTAGGCGCCGGCGACGAGGCGGAACAGCAGCTGGGTGCCGGTGTCGTCGAGTGGGGCGAAGCCGAGTTCGTCGAGGATGATCAGATCGGTCCGGAGCAGGGATTCGATGATCTTGCCGACGGTGTTGCCGGCCAGGCCGCGGTAGAGGGTCTCGACGAGGTCGGCGGCGGTGAAGTAGCGGACCTTGAGTCCGGCGTGGATCGCCGCGGTCCCCAACCCGATCAGCGTGTGGGACTTTCCTGTCCCTGCCGGTCCGATGATCGCCAGGTTCTGTTGGGTGTGAATCCATTCCAGGTTCGACAGGTAGTCGAAGGTCTTCGCCGGGATCGAGGACGCGGCCACGTTGAATGACTCCAACGTCTTGGGGACGGGGAACGCCGCGGCCTTGAGTCGGTTGACGACGTTGGAGGCGTCGCGGGCGGCCAGTTCGGTTTCGACCAGTGTCCGTAGCACTTCCTCGGGGGTCCAGCGTTGGGTCTTGGCGGTGATCAGTACCTCGGGTGCGGTGCGTCGCACGGCGGCCAGCTTCAGCCGTCGCAGCCCGGCATCCAGATCGGCGGGCAGCGGTGGAACCGACGGTGGTGCAACGAGTTCGGTGGCGGTGACCGATGGGGTCTCGGTCACGGGATCACCTCGCCGTCGACCATGGTGCTGACTTTGTAGGCGTCCAGCGATCGGGTCGGTGCCACCGGCAGATCCAGGATGAGTGCATCGCCGGCGGGGCGGGGCTGCGGTGTTCCGGTGCCGGCGGCCAGGATGGACCGCACGTCGGCGGCCCGAAACCGGCGGAAGGCCACCGCCCGGTGCAGTGCGGCGACCAGGGCCGCCTCGCCGTGAGCGGCTCCGAGGGCGAGCAGGATCTCGAGCTCGGCTCCGAGGCGGGTGTTGCCGATCGCCGCCGCACCGACGAGGAACGCCTGCGCGTCGGCGCCCAGATCGCAGAACTGTCTTTCCACGGTGGTCTTCGGTCGCGGCCCGCGACTGGGTGCCGGGCGGGGCCCGTCGTAGTGCTCGTCGAGGATCGAGGTGCCGCCGGGGGCGAGGAGTTCGTGTTCGGCCACGATCACCCCGGTCGCGGGTTCGAGCAGGACGATCGCGCCGTGGTCGACGACCACGGCCACCGTCGATCCGATCAGTCGGGTGGGTACCGAGTAGCGGGCCGACCCGTACCGGACACAGGACAGTCGATCGACTTTGCGCAGCACCGACGGTGCCCCGATCTGCAACCTCAGCGATGGGAGTGGTTGCAGCAGTTCACATTCAACGCCGAGTCGCTCGTCGGGGACCGCGCAGATCTCCGAATGAATCGCGGCGTTGACCTCCGCGCACCACGACAGGGCCGCGGCGTTCGCCTCGCGCAGCGTGACCGGCGTGCCGGCGACGGCGGCCTCGGTCAACAACGGCACGGCCAGGTCGTCCTGGGCGTAGCCGCACAGGTGTTCCACGATGCCCTTGGACTGCGGGTCGGCGGCGTGACAGAAATCGGGAGCGAAACCGTAGTGGCCGGCCAGCCGGATGTAGTCCGGGGTCGGCACGACGACGTTGGCGACCACGCCGCCTTTGAGGCAGGCCATCCGATCGGCCAGCACGCGGGCAGGGACACCGCCGATCGCGGCCAGCGCCTCGGCGATCAACGCCAACGTCGTGGACGCCTTCTGGTCGGTGGCGAATCGGACGAAGCGCCACCTCGAGAACGCCAGCACCGCGCAGAACAGGAACAGTCCCGGCGCGGCCTCGGCCCAGTCGATCACCAGATACTGCCCCGGCTCCCACACCGCCGGACGGCGACCACGATGATTAGCACTGCGCCACAACGCTTTCGCATCGGCGACCAGCCGCCGGAAGTTGCGTGCCGAGCCCTGGTAGCCGGCAGCACGGGCAATCGGCAACAGCCGCTTCGCCGAGATCCGACCCTTCGACTTCTCGACCCGCTCGGCGACAAGATCGGTCACCGCATCGTAGTTATGGCCGCGTTCAACCCGCGGCGCCGGAACCACACCGGCCTGGTCGGCTTCGAACTTGGCGACGACCCTTCTGACGGTCTTATGGGTGGTGCCGCACTGCTCGGCGGCGGCTCGGTAGGACCCGAGTTGTTGGTAGGCGGAAATGATGTCCATGCGGTCCCTCGCAGACTTCAATGGAACTCCCCGATGGTGGTGGCGATTGGTTGGCGCCTTCACCGTCACCATCGGGGCCCACAGTTCCTGATCGACACGACGAACACGGGGTGGGGACTTTTATCTGGCCACCAGTGGGGACCTCCACTTGGCCACCAGTGGGGACTTTTTCATGGCCACGGACATCCTCGCTCCACCGTTTCCAGTCCGGCAGAGAGTATGCGCCAGGCAGTTCATGCACGTGGCAGTCCTGCCGCGGCTCCGACTCCACACGGTTGCTGAGCGCGACGCTAGGGCAATTCGTCCCAGACTCACCCTCGCAAGTAACAGGTGCTCCGTAGGTGGGCCTGAATGAGCCGGGTCAGAGCACGAGCTGTCTCACAACTCGACGAGCTGAGGCACGGGGTTCGACCGTTAGGAAGGCCCGCTCAAGTACTTGTCCTGCGTCCCTCATTCGGGAACGCCAGCGTCCCTACTCGGTCTCAGTCGGCTCGGTCTCAGTCGGCTTCTTCGCCTTGTCAACGACGTCGGCCGCAATTTCAAGGCCCTTTTCGGTCGCATGGGTGGCGATATCGCCTGCCGCCTTGAGAATTTTGGCCAAGCCGCCCTTGAGATCACCGCCGAGTATCTGCTCGGCGCCCTCCACGATTTCGCCCGATTTCGCTACCGACTTGTTCGCGATATCGCTGGCCTTTTCTTCAATTCCATCCTGTTCGTCGCTCATGGCGACTCCTTCCGTAATCGGAGGCACATTCACGCTACGCCCGGGCGCTGCCGGACCGAAACATGTTGGCTCGCCTCGTGCGGCCTTTGCAGCCTTGCGGGCGATGTAGGTGTAGGTGCGTTAGGACGGTCGAGGGTCGCCGGGGCGGGGCAGAGCTGCCGTCGGACGACCAGGGTCTCACTCGCATGTCCCGCGTCTGCCGCCACAGTGGTTCGAACACCATTCGCGCTGGTCACATTGGAGCCGATGACGGGAATCGAACCCGCGTATTCAGCTTGGGAAGCTGATGTTCTGCCATTGAACTACATCGGCCTGTTCGAAGCAGAAGGCTAACACGCGCCGCGGCCGCACCGAGTGTGCGCTCAGAGCGAGAATCCGGCCCGTTGGCCGCCCTGTGCGCACACTGGGCAAGAGTGCGGCGGCTACGCTCGTGCGGTGCTGCTCTCCGACCGCGACATCCGGGCCGAGATCCAGGCAGGCAGGCTCGGGGTCGACCCGTTCGACGACAGCCTGATCCAGCCCTCCAGCGTCGACGTCCGCCTCGACAACCTGTTCCGGGTCTTCAACAACACCCGCTACACCCACATCGACCCGGCGCAGCGCCAGGACGACCTGACCAGCCTCGTCGAGCCCAAGGAAGGGGAGCCGTTCGTCCTGCATCCGGGTGAGTTCGTGCTCGGGGCGACGCTGGAACGCTGCACCCTGCCCGACGACCTGGCGGGCCGGCTGGAGGGCAAGTCCTCGCTGGGCCGTCTCGGGCTGCTCACCCACTCGACCGCGGGATTCATCGACCCCGGCTTCTCCGGACACATCACCCTCGAGCTGTCGAACGTCGCGAACCTGCCCATCACACTGTGGCCCGGGATGAAGATCGGGCAGCTGTGCCTGTTGCGCCTCACCAGCCCCGCCGAACACCCTTACGGCAGCTCCAAAGTGGGATCGAAATACCAGGGGCAGCGCGGCCCGACGCCGTCGCGCTCGTATCAGAACTTCATCAAATCGGACTGATCCGCGACGCCGCGAGCGGGAAGAAATCGTCACAGACGAATCGTTGAGGAAGCGGGTAATCTCAGAAACACCGGCGCTACCGGTCATTCGTGCCGCCGCGTTCCGGCCAGGTTCTTCACCCGCGGTCAGCTAACAGTATGAGATGTAACGCACCAGCTGATCGCGTCGATGAAGTAACTAGTCGTCGGCTCGCGCGCCTCGGTGAGCAGTGGCGACCACCAGGCTGCAGCAAACTTTTGGAGGGGATAAGTGGACATCGTATTAGGTGTGTCGATGACACCTACGACGGTCCGCATGGTGCTGGTCGAGGGCGAAAAGGCCGATGGTGTCACCGTCGACCACGATGTCTTCGACGTCACCAGTGTCGAAGGTTCAGCAAACGTCGCGGACCAGGTTGTGGCGGCGGTGCTCGGCACCAAGGAAAGTGCGGAGACCGGCGGTCATCACCTCAGATCGATCGGTGTCACGTGGAGCGACCACGCCGAAGCCGCCGCGCTTCGGGACGCGCTCTCGGCTCAGGGGATCGACGACGTCATGCTGGTCTCCGAGGGCCATGCTGCGGCGTCGCTGGCCCAGGCAGTCGGGCGCGCCGTCGGGTACGACACCACCGCGCTGCTCTTCGTCAATCGCGACACCGCCACGTTGTCGGTCGTGCAGACCGACGACGGCTCGGTGGTGAAGGTTCTCAGCCGCACCCTGCACAGTGCCGACGCGATGGCCGTGCTGACCGAGATGGCCGAAGCCGTCGCATCGCAGGACTCCCCGCCGCAGGGCCTGTTCGTGGTGGGCTCCGGTGTGGACGTCAGCTCGGTGAAAGCGCATCTCGAGCACCTCGTCTCCCTGCCCGTCAACGCGCCCGACGATGCGGAGCTGGCGCTGGCCCGCGGAGCCGCACTGGCATCGGCGGCTGCGCCGGCGTTCGAGGCGATGACGGTCGGACTTGCGTATTCGCAAGATCCTGATGACGGCACGACGGCCGGTTCGGCGTATGCAGGCCTGGCCGCCGCGGCGACGGAAGTGGCTCCCGCCGGCGAAGGCGAGGTCGACGAATTCGCACCGACGGAGATCCGTCCCATCGAGGAGGGGCGTAAGCCGTTCCTGCTCGTGGGCAGCGCGCTGACGTCGGTGTTCGTCCTCGGGGTTGTCGCGCTGGTCATCTCGCTGGCCGTCAGCATCCGCCCCACCGCCGATCAGCGGCCCAGCCCTGCTCAGAGCGCCATCGCGCCCAGCAGTCAGATCCCGGCGCCGCCCAAGCCCGTGCAGCAGGAAGCCGCTAAGCCGCCTGCCCCGCCGCCGGCCGCGGAGACCATCAAAGCGCCGGAGCCCGTAGCGGTGGAGCAGGCGCCGGCACCGCAGCAGGCACCCCGAACCGTGTTCGTCGAAAAGCCGGCTCCGGCACCTGCTGCGCACATACCGGCGCCCGCTCCCGCCGCGCCGGCTCCCGCCCCTGCTCCGGCCGCGCCGGCGCCTGCACCGGTCCCCGCTGCTCCGGTCGTGCCGGCACCGCCGGCAGTCGCGCCGCAACAGCAGTGGCCGCGATGGTCGCCGCAGCCGCCCTCGTACCCGTACGAGCCTGTCCAGCAGGTGCCCGAGTATCCGTCCAGTCCGTACAGCCCGCCGTGGCAGCAGGCACCCCCGCAGCCACAGTGGCCGGGAGGCGGCGGCTACTACCCTGGTGGCGGAGACAACTCCGGCGGAGGCCGGGGAGGCGATTACGGCCACGGCCCTTCGCGCCGCGGCAACTGCTTCCTGATCTTCTGCGGGCCGGGCGGACGCGGCTAGCCGCGGTTCGCGTTACGCGGCCGGGTTCGGCACCGACGGCCACTGCAGTTCGGGCAGCGGCCGCAGGCAGATCTCGGCGGCTTCGCCGGCGTCAACGCCGTACAGCCGCAACAGATCCTCGGTCACTCTGTCGGCGGTAGCGCCGTCGTCGCGGTCGGGCTCGTTGCGGATGACGGTGCCCATGGCGATCAACGCTCCGCCCGCCAGGGCGAGCGCAAGAGCAGGGTCGTCGTGGTGGAACCGGCCGGCGTCGATCGCGGCCCGGATGTCGCGCAGGGCCCTCGGCGCCAATCCGCGATCCGAGCCGAACAGCGCCATGGCGTTGGCGAGCAGGATGTCGCTTTCCCGCGGGCGCGCCCTGAACATCCGGCCCGTCAGTCGGAAGCTGCACGCGAACGTCTCGGCGGGATCCTCGATCGAGGCAGTGAGGTGGTCGAGCATCGCGCCGTGCGCGTCGAGCACATCGGCCACCGCGGCTTCGAAGAGCTGCTCCTTGCTCTGGAAATGGTTGTAGAAGGATCCCATTCCGACATCGGCGGCCTGGGTGATCTCGAGGACGGGCACGGCCGTCTTGCCCGCGGCGATGAAGCCCTGCGCCGCCGTGATCAGCGCGGCTCGGGTGCGCTGCTTGCGGCGTTCCAGGCGATTGGTCGGCTGCGCGCTTTGCTCCGGCATGCCCACATCGTCTCACAACTGATGATTTCGTCAGAAGCTCTTGACTGAGTGATTCCTCGTATGTGACGATTTCGTCAGTCAAGTGGAAGGCCGGCCATGAGAGCTCTCGGCGCACACAACGAACTGCACAGCGAGCACGGCGCCCGCCGTGACGAACATCCCGGGCGCTCACGCAACCCCGTTGTCAAAGTCCGCGACCTCGCGTGGCTGGAGTTCGAGAAGTCCGACCTCGTGCGCACGGAGGCATTCGCGCGCGCCTTCGGGCTGCAGGTCACGCTGAGGACGCCGGAAGAGCTGCACCTGCGCGGAACGGACTCCACCACGCCGTGCGTCCTCGTCCGGCGCGGTGGCGGCAGTCGATTCGCCGGCGTGGCCTTCGCCGCCGCCGACGAGATCGACGTGTTGCGGCTGGCCGATGTCACCGGCGCGCCGACACGTCCGCTACCCGAAGCGATCGGCGGGCTGTCGGTCGACCTCGTCGACCCCAGTGGGCTGCCGGTGCGGGTCGTGGCCGGCACTCACGAGCTGGCGACATTGCCTGCCCAGCAACCGCTGACGGTCAATGCCGGCCATGACACCCGGCGGGTCAACGCCACCCAACGCCCGCTGCGGGTCCCGGCTCGGGTGCAGCGGCTGGGGCATGTGGTGCTGCAGTCGACGAAGTACCTCCAGAGTCTCAACTGGTACCTCGACAACCTCGGCATGATCGTCAGCGACTTTCTCTACTTCCCCGGCCAGCGTGACCGCGGGCCGACGATGAGCTTCGTCCGGTGTGACCGCGGCACGACGCCGGCCGACCACCACACCCTGGCCATGGCGCTCGGGCCGGCCAACCGCTACGTGCATTCGGCCTACCAGGTCAGCGACCTCGACGCGCTGGCCGCCGGCGGTGAATACCTCGCTGCCCGAGGTTATTTCCGGTCCTGGGGCATCGGCCGCCACATCCAGGGCAGCCAGATCTTCGACTACTGGCGAGACCCCGACGGGTTCATGGTCGAGCACTTCACCGACGGCGACATGTTCGACGACACCCTCGAGCCGGGCTGGGCGCCGTTCACCGCCACGGGTCTCGCGCAGTGGGGCCCGCCGGCCACCAAGGATTTCCTGGGCACCAGCCCGCGATCCGCCCGCCACGAAGCGCTGTCGATGATCTCGGCGCTGCGCGACGACAACGAATTCGACGTCCACCGCCTTGTCGGCCTGCTGAAAGTTGCTGTGTCATGACCATTTCCGTTCTCCGCACCGCCGACTCGTGGTGGGTGCAGACCCCACACGGCGCCGTTCGCATCGGCACTGAGGCGACCACCACCGCCGGACTGCTCGCCGACCGCGCCGCCATCACCGCTGCGCTGTCCGGCACCGACGCGGTTCCGGTCGAGAGCCTGTCGCTGGTCTCGCCGTTGACCACGCCGTGCCGGGTCATCGCTCAGATGACCAACTTCGAATCCCACGTCCGCGACGCCGGAATGGACCCCAAGACGGTGCCGCTGACCTTCTTCCGGAAGTCGTCGGCCTCGATCAGCGGTCCCTCCGACGACATCGTCCGGCCCGGCCACGTCCGGTTCCTCGACTACGAGGTCGAGATCGGGCTCGTGATCGGCCGCGACGTCCCCGTCGGCACGTCGGTGACCGAGGCCGACCTGCCCGACGTGATCGCGGGGCTGGTGATCACAAACGACGTTTCGGCCCGCGACATCCAGCTCCCGCAGACCCAGTTCTACGAAGCCAAGTCCTATCCGACGTTCACCCCGGTCGGTCCCGCGCTCGTCCTTCTCGACGCGGCCGAGCTCGCCCGCTTCGGCGATCTTCGCCTGCGGCTGTCGGTCAACGGCGAACAGCGACAGAACGCGTTGGTGGAGGGCGACATGCTCTACCGGCCCCTGGCGGCTCTGCAGTCCCTGAGCCGCTTCCAGGACCTCTCGGCCGGCGACCTCATCCTCACCGGAACCCCGGTGGGCACCGCATTGAGCGCACCGGCCAAACCCATCGAGATCCTCGGTTCGCTGTTGCCGCCCGCACTGAAGTGGAAGGCGTTCTTCAAGCGACAGGCCGCAAACCCGCACTACCTCAAGGCCGGTGACGTCCTCGAGTTGCGGATCGCGACCGACGACGCTGCGATCGACCTCGGCGTTCAGCGCACCTCGGTGAAGGTGACATGACCGAGCGCGTGCCCGTCGTCATCGTCGGCGCGGGCCGACGGGGGTCACCGCCGCCACGCTGCTCGCGCAGTACGGCATCCGCACGGTCCTGCTCGATCGCTGGGCAGGGGTGTATCCGCAACCTCGCGCCGTGCACCTCGACGACGAGGTCTACCGGATCGTCGCGCGGCTGGGCATCGCCGAGGAATTCGCCGCGATCTCACGCCCCGCCCAGGGGCTGCAGCTGCGCGACCGGCGACTCGAGGTCCTCGCCGAGTTCCGCCGCGAGCCGGCCGCCGGTCGCCACGGCTTCCCGCAAGCCAACATGTTCGACCAGCCGGTGTTCGAAGAGCTGTTGCGCGCCAACCTCTCTCGCTATCCCGACGCCGAGCTGCGCGGCGACGTCGAAGTCACCGACATCGTGACCACCGGCACCGGCCCGGCGCGCGTCCTCTACACCCGCCGTGGGGAAGCGCAGCAGGAAACGATCGAGGCTGACTACGTGCTGGGCTGCGACGGCGCCAACAGCATCGTGCGGGACTGCATCGGGTCGACGATGGCGGATCTGCACTTTCACCAGCGGTGGCTGGTCGTCGACATCGCCACCGCGGCTGATCTTCAGCAGTGGGACGGCGTGCACCAGGTCTGCGACCCGGCGCGGGCAGGCACCTACATGCGGATCGGAAAGACCCGGTACCGGTGGGAGTTTCGGCTGCTCCCGGGTGAAACCGCCGCCACGTTCGGCAGTGTGGCGAAACTGAAGCCGCTGATCGCGCCGTGGACGGCGGGTGTCCCCGACGCCGCGCTGGAGCTGGTCCGGGTGGCCGAGTACACGTTCCGCGCTCAGCTCGCCGATCGCTGGCGGCGCCGCAACGTGTTTCTGCTCGGCGACGCCGCCCACCTGACCCCACCGTTCGTCGGCCAGGGTATGTGCGCCGGCCTGCGCGACGCGATGAACCTGGCGTGGAAGCTCGCTTCCGTGCTCGCGGCCGGACTGCCCGACGACGTCCTCGACAGCTACGAATGCGAGCGAAAGCCGCACGCCCGCTTCATGATCGGAATGGCGCTCGGTATGGGACTGGCCATGACGGCGGGCGGCAGGGCCGGCGACCTGGCCCGACGACTGATCGTTCCCCATGTCTGCACCATCCCTCTTATCCGCCGGAAGGTGTTCGACCCGGCAACTCCCAAACTGCGCCGCTCCGCGCTGGTCATCCCCGCCCGCCGAATAGGCGACCTCGCCGGCACGCTGTGCCCGAACCCGGTGCTGGGCAACGGGCAGCGCCTCGACACCGAAATCGGCGACGGCTTCGCGGTGCTGACCACCACGAACCCCGGTCCGGCCGACCGTGCCGCCGTCACCGGGCGCGGGGCACGACTGGTACACGTCGAGCCGGGCAGCCCGCTCGCGGAGTGGCTGCGGCACGGGCGGGCGACGGCCGCGGTGATCCGCCCCGACCACACGGTCCTGTGCGCCGGTCGAGACCTCCGCCGCGTCTGCGAGGCCCTGCCGCATTTCACCGTGCGGGCGCCCCTCCGCCGCGACTGACGTCCGGCACTCGTCACCTGCCGTTGGCCTGATGCTCAGTGTCGCGTAGCGGTTCGCTCATCCCGACTGCCTAGAGAGGCAGTATGCGATGCACCGTCTTCGGCACCGGCTACCTCGGCGCGACTCATGCCGCCGGAATGGCCGAACTGGGCCACGAGGTCATCGGCGTCGACATCGACCCGGGCAAGATCGCCAAACTGGCCGGCGGCGACGTCCCGTTCTACGAACCCGGTCTGCGAGAGATGTTGCAGCGCAACCTCGACACCGGCCGACTGCGCTTCACCACCGACTACGCCGAGGCGGCCGACTTCGCCGACGTGCACTTCCTCGGGGTCGGCACCCCGCAGAAGAAGGGTGAGTACGGGGCCGACCTGCGGCATGTGTACGCGGTGATCGACACGCTGGTGCCGCTGCTGCGGCGACCGTCGGTGATCGTCGGCAAGTCCACGGTGCCCGTCGGCACGGCCGCCGAACTGTGCGATCGCGCCGCCCGGCTCGCGCCCGAGGGCGTCGGTGTCGAGGTGGCGTGGAATCCGGAGTTCCTGCGCGAAGGCTTCGCCGTCCACGACACCCTGCATCCCGACCGCATCGTTTTTGGCGTGCAGCCGGATTCACAGTTCGCCGAGGCCGCGCTTCGGGAGCTGTATGCACCGCTGCTCGCCGCCGGCGTCCCGTTCCTGCGCACCGATCTGCAGACCGCCGAGCTGGTGAAGGTGTCGGCCAACGCTTTTCTGGCGACCAAGATCTCGTTCATCAACGCGATCTCGGAGGTGTGCGAGGCCGTCGACGCCGACATCACGCTGCTGGCCGACGCGCTGGGCTACGACGCCCGCATCGGCCGGCGATTCCTCAACGCCGGCCTCGGTTTCGGCGGTGGGTGCCTGCCCAAGGACATCCGGGCGTTCATGGCCCGCGCGGGTGAACTCGGCGCCAACCACGCGCTGACCTTCCTGCGGGAGGTCGACAGCATCAACATGCGCCGCCGCACCCGCATGGTCGAGCTGGCCACCAGAGCCTGCGGGGGCTCGCTGCTGGGCGCCAACGTCGCCGTCCTCGGCGCGGCGTTCAAGCCCGAGTCCGACGACGTCCGCGACTCACCCGCGCTCAACGTGGCCGGCTTGCTGCAACTCAACGGCGCCACCGTCAACGTCTACGACCCCAAGGCGATGGAGAACTCCCGCCGCGTGTTCCCGACGCTGAACTACTCGACGTCGGCGGTCGAGGCCTGCGAGCGGGCCGACGCGGTCCTCGTTCTCACCGAGTGGGCCGAGTTCGTCGACCTCGACCCCGCAGTGCTCGCGGACACGGTGCGCGCGAAAGTCGTTGTCGACGGCCGGAACTGTCTGGACGTGTCGCGGTGGCAGCGAGCCGGATGGCGTGTGCACTCGCTCGGCCGTCCTTCGCTGGGGCCTGCCGCGGCGTAGCGTCGCGCGCATGACCGTCTACGCCTTGAACCTGTTCGACATCGCCAGCCGGGACGAATACCGCGCCTACTCGAAACGTTCACCACAGGAGGTCGCCAAACACGGTGGCCGGGTGGTCGCGCTCGGGCGGTTCCGCGAGTCGGTCACCGGGGACGTCGAACCGCGCACGGTGCTGATCCTCGTCGAGTGGGACTCCAAGGAAGCGTTCGACAGCTATTGCAACGACCCCGAGCTCGCTGACCTGCACGCCCACCGGGAGAACGGGGCGTCGTCCTACATCTGGCATCTGTTCGACCGGTTGGACGACTTGCGTCCCCTGCTTAAGCTCGAGTGATGGCAGCACAACGTCTCCGTCATCGCGTCCGGTGGCTGGCCCTGCACGGCGTGGTGCGCGGACTGTCCGCGATCGGCACACGACGCGGCGGTGATCCGCAGGCCCGGTTGATCGCCGATCCCGCCGTGCGGGCGAATCCCGCCGCGTTCGCCGACGAACTGCGTGGTCGCGGTCCGGTGGTCCGCTGCCGCGCGGTGTACATGACGTTCGACCACGCCGTCGCCAACGAGATCCTGCGCTCGGACGACTTCCGGGTATCGGCGCTCGGCGCAGGACTGCCGGCGCCGCTGCGCTGGATCAACCAGAAGACCGATCCCGGGCTGCTGCATCCGATCGAGCCGCCGTCGCTGCTGTCGATCGAACCGCCCGACCACACCCGATGCCGCAAACTCGTGTCGTCGGTATTCACCACGCGGGCCGTGACCGCGTTGCGCGACCGGGTCCAGCAGACCGCCGATGAGCTGCTCGACCAGCTCGACGCCGAGGCGGGCGTGGTGGATGTGGTCGCGAAGTACTGTTCACAGCTTCCGGTCGCGGTGATCAGCGACATCCTCGGGGTTCCCGAGGCCGACCGCCAGCAGATCCTGCGCTTCGGTGAACTGGCCGCGCCCAGCCTCGACATCGGGCTGTCGTGGCAGCAGTACATGCAGGTGCACCAGGGCATCGCCGGGTTCAACGCCTGGCTCGCCGAGCACCTGGAGTACCTGCGCCGCAATCCCGGCGACGACCTGATGAGCCAGCTGATCCAGGCCAGCCACGACTCGGAGGAAGGCGCGCGGCTGTCGGAGCGCGAACTGCAGGCCACCGCGGGTCTGGTACTGGCCGCGGGCTTCGAGACCACGGTGAACCTGCTGGGCAACGGCATCCGGATGCTGCTGGACCACCCCGAGCACCTGGACACCCTGGCGGCCCGTCCGGAGCTGTGGCCGAACGCGGTGGAGGAGATCCTGCGGCTGGATTCCCCGGTGCAGATGAGCGCCCGCTTCGCGCGCCGGGACGTCGACATCGCGGGCACGCGGATCGGCCGCGGCGAGCTCGTGGTGCTGCACCTCGCGGGCGCGAACCGCGACCCGAAGGTCTTCACCGATCCGCACCGGTTCGACATCGAGCGCGACAACGCGGGCAAGCATCTCTCGTTCTCCGGGGGCAGGCATTTCTGTCTCGGTGCGGCACTGGCCCGCGCCGAGGGCGAGGTCGGCCTGCGCACGTTCTTCGAGCGCTATCCCGGTGCCCGGTTGGCCGGTGAGGGACACCGGCGCGACACCCGCGTGTTGCGGGGGTGGTCAACATTACCGATCACGCTTGGGACGGCACGCGCCGCGCTAGCGTGACTGTGTGGACTTCCGAGCAGCGCTGCTCGAGCAGACTCGAGCATTCGGTGACCTGATCCGGTCGGGAGACCCTGCGACGCCCGTCCCGACGTGCGGCGACTGGAACCTCCGGCAGCTCTTCCGGCACGTGGGACGCGGAAACCGTTGGGCCGCACAGATCGTCCTCGAGCGGCGCAACGAACCGCTGGATCCGCGCGAGGTCCGCGACGGCAGGCCCCCCGACGATATGGACGCCGCGATCGCCTGGCTCGACGACGGGGCGCAGCAGATCATCGACGCCGTCGACCGCGTCGGTTCCGACGCCCGCATCTGGACGTTCAACGGGCCCAGGCCGGCGGGGTGGTGGCTTCGGCGGCGCCTGCACGAGGTGACGGTGCACCGCGCCGACGCCGCGCAGGCGCTGGGCGTGGAGTTCGAGCTGCCGCCCGAGCTCGCCGCCGACTGCCTCAGCGAGTGGATCGAACTGGCGTGCGCGGGCGGGCGGCGGCCTGCGGCTCTGGACCTCGACCGGTCCATTCATCTGCACGCCACCGAGGAGCAACTCGGTCCGACTGGTGAGTGGACGATCACCCACGACGAGGACGGCCTGTGGTGGTCGCACAACCATGGCAAGGGCAGCGTCGCGTTGCGCGGACCCGCACAACAGCTGCTGCTGGTCGCCGTCCGGCGCAAGAGCGCGGTCGACGCCGGGCTCGAGGTGTTGGGCGACGCCGCGGTGTGGGACGACTGGTTGCAGCGCACGCCGTTCTGAGTGGCTCGCCGTCGCCGCGCAGAGCAACCGCCTATGCTTCGCGAACATGACCACTTCCGAGATGGCCACCGTCCTCGCCTGGCACGACGCGCTGAACGCCGGCGACATCGACACGCTGTTGCGGCTGTCCAGCGACGACATCGAGATCGGTGACGCGCACGGTGCGGGCCAGGGACACGTAGCCCTGCGGGACTGGGCGCAGAGCCTGGGCGCCACCGTCGAAGCAGGCCGCATCTACGTCAACGACGGCGTGGTGGTCGTCGAGGAACGCATCACCTCGCCGGCAGGGGAGTCGAGGTCGGCGGCCTCGGCGTTCCGGGTGGTGCACGACCATGTGACGTCGGTGTTCCGGCACGATGACCTGGCGGCCGCACTGGCCGCCACCGAACTGACCGAAGCCGATCTGACCGGCTGATGCGCGGGATCATCCTGGCGGGCGGGTCGGGCACCCGGCTCTACCCGATCACGATGGGTACCAGCAAGCAGCTGCTGCCGGTCTACGACAAGCCGTTGATCTACTACCCGCTGTCCACTCTGATCATGGCCGGGATCCGCGACATCCTGGTGATCACCACCGCCCACGACGCGCCCAACTTCCACCGATTGCTCGGCGACGGATCGGATCTGGCATCAACCTGAGCTACGCCGTCCAGGACCGGCCCGAGGGTTTGGCGCAGGCCTTCGTCATCGGCGCCGACCATATCGGCTTCGACACCGTTGCTCTTGTCCTGGGCGACAACGTGTTCTACGGCCCGGGTCTCGGGACTAGCCTGCGCCGCTTCCAAAACGTCTGTGGGGGAGCGATTTTCGCCTACTGGGTGGCCGACCCGTCGGCCTACGGTGTCGTCGAGTTCGCCGCCGACGGCTCGGCGTTGTCGCTTCAGGAGAAACCCGCCACCCCGAAGTCGCACTACGCCGTGCCCGGACTGTACTTCTACGACAACGACGTCGTCGACATCGCCCGCTCACTGCACAAGTCGCCTCGGGGCGAGTACGAGATCACCGAGATCAACCAGTGTTACCTCGATCAGGGCAGGCTCAGCGTGGAAGTGCTCGCCCGGGGCACCGCATGGCTGGACACCGGGACGTTCGACTCACTGCTTGACGCCAGCGACTACGTCCGCACCCTCGAACGCAGACAGGGCCTGAAGATCAGCGTGCCCGAAGAGGCGGCGTGGCGGGTCGGGTTCATCGACGACGACCAGCTCGCCGCGCGGGCGCACACGCTGCTGAAGTCCGGCTACGGCGCCTATCTGCTGCAACTGCTCGAACGCTGACGCGTCGCGGCCCGCGACGCCGGAACGGATGGTCGGCCGTTCCGGCGCCACGGCGCTCACGTGGTTCAGAACAGCGGTATCCAGACACCGAAGAACCAGAAGCCCCACGCGCCTACCTGAGGGTTGAACACCGGTATCGCGGTGTAGCCGTTGTAGTTGAACGGCCCGAAATCGTGCCGGGCGGCCGCGATGTCGCGCGGAGGGCCGTCGTAGTGGCGGTTCCAGCCGCCGGGGGGAGGCGGACCGTTCCAGCCGCCGGCCGGCGGCGGGCCGTCCCAATCGGGCGGCGGCGCACCCGGTGCGCGACCGTCGTTCCAGCCCGGACCGCGCTCCGGCGGGGGAGGAGGTGCGCCGTGGTCCGGCGTGCTGAAGCCGTGCGGCGTATCTCTCGGCCCGCCCACATGGTCGTCGCCGCGGTCGAAGCGTCCCCGGGGGGCGTCCGGCCGGTTCTCGGGCCTGTCGTCGTGTGACCCGTTGGCCCACGGACCGTTGTTCTCCGGTCCCTGCGGGGCGTTCGCGGGCGGGTTGCCCCGCGGCTCGTCGCCCGGTCTGTGCTCACCTTGCGGCCCCTGGGGTCCTTGTGGTCCCTGGGGTCCCTGCGGGCCTTGCCATCCTTGCGGCCCTTGCGGCTCGTGAGGCCCCTGCGGGGCCTGCGGGCCACCGCCCCGTTCACCGTTGCCGGGGCCGTGCGGGCCGGGCTGACAACCGGCCGGGTTCGCCTGATCGCACGACGGCGGTGGAGCCAACGGGACTGCGTTGGCCGGTCCAGCGGCCATCAGCAGCGCAGACACGCTGATGCCTGCGGCGGCCGCCGCAGCACCGACCGTACTTTTCATGGTCATGGTGATTCCTTCTCCCCGACCCGACCCGCCGCACGATGTCGCGGCGGGTAGGGCCCACATTAACCGTCGCAACGACTTTCAAACGTCCCGCGGGTGACTGCGCTCGGCATTTATGCCGAATGACCTGCACGGCAGCCGAACATACGAATTCGTTAGGTGAACGCTGTGTAGGCGCTATGCGTATCACTCTGGAAGGCAACGCTTTACCGCTCTTCATAGCTCATTCATAGGGTCGGCATAGCCGTCGCTGTGGTTACCGCACGCATCATCGCTGCCATGAGTGAAAATCCTGAACCCGAAACCGCGCCCACCCCCGAGGAGACCAACCCGCCCTACCACTCCGACTACGCCGTCCGAACCGAGAAACGACGCCGGCTTCCCGCGGCGGCGGTCAAGGTGGGGGCCGCTGCTGCCGGTGTGCTCGTGGCCGCCGGGATCTTCTTCTCCGGCTTCTTCCTCGGCGAGTCGCACAACGGCCACGCCGGTCACCATCGGCGCGCGGACACGGCGTCGCAGCAGGGCGGTTTCACACACCGCGGCGAGCGCCATCACCGGGGTTCTCGCGACGGCACGCAACCGCCTGCGCCGTCGCCCAGCCCGCAACCCGGTCGGCAACCGAGCTGAGAATCACCCGATCGCCGTCACCGCTCGGCGGCCCGGGGTGTCGCGAGGATCGCGGCGATGCCGGTGGTCAACGGTACCGACAGGGCCAACGCGATGCCGCCGACGGCGGACCGCGCGACTTCGATGGCCACGCTCTCGCTGGTCAGTATGTCGCCCAGCGAGCGGTTGGCGACGCTGAACAGCAGGAGCAGCGGCAGCGCACTGCCCGCATAGGCCAGTACCAGGGTGTAGACGGTGCTGGCGATGTGGTCACGGCCGACCCGCATCGCCCCGACGAATACCGAGCGGCGGCTGCCGGGCTCGAGGGCCGCGAGTTCGAACACCGTCGACGCCTGCGTGACGGTGACGTCGTTGAGCACGCCGAGCGAGCCGATGATGAAGCCCGCCAGCAGCAACCCGGTGATCGATACGTTGCCCAGATATGCGGCGACCTCATTGTTCTGGTCTTCCGACAAACCGGTCAGGTGCGTGAATTGTATTGCTCCCCAGGACAACACCGCCGCGAGCGCCATCGACGTCAACGTCCCCAGCAGGGCCGCGCTGGTGCGCAGGCTCACCCCGTGGGCGAGGTAGATGACCGCGTAGAGGATCGCCGCCGACGCGACGAGCGAGACCGGGACCGCCGGGGCGCCGTCGCGCAGCGCAGGCAGCAGGAAGACGACCAGGACCCCGAAGGCCACGACGATGCCGATCAGCGCGCGCAGCCCGCGCCACCGCGCGACCGCGACGATCACCACCGCGAACACCGACGCGAGCAGGACGAGCGGGAACGTCCGCTCGTAGTCGTAGAACGCATACGACGTGGTCCCCGTGTTGTCGACCTGCCTGCTGATCCGGATGTGGTCACCGGCGGCCAGGTGCGGCTGGCCGGGACCGCCGCTGAACTCGAGCAGTGTCGTGGCGCCCTGGTTCGGCCCGGAGTCGATGGCGACGAGTGTCTGCACGCACCGCGCGCCGGTGTCGGGGGCGGCCACGGGACCCGACGTGAGCACCGCGCCGGCCGACGGGCTGCCGCACGCCCCGGTGCTGCTGGACACCACGTGGCCGGCTTCGGTGGTGACCGCGCCCCCGGCCGCGTTCTGGAACGGCAGCGGAATGTCGGCCTTGTGGCCGCTGGGCCACAGCAACACCGCTCCCACCGCGACCGCCACGGCGCAGGCGGCCAGGGCCGCGACGACGATCTTGGCGGCCAGCGGCCCCAGAGGTGACGGACCGCTCGGCGAGTGCGAATGTGAGTGGGAGTGCGCCACCCGGTCAGGGTAGAGGGACGAAGCGACTGCCGCACCGGCGCCTGAATTGCTGCGCGGCAGCCTCCTCCGATGCGCTTATCGTTTTCCTGAACCGAGATCATGGGGGGACGGTTATGGCACAACACAGAGTCGAAACGGCGTCACTGCAGCGGATATACGAAACGATGCTGTCGACAGATGTTCGATCATTTCTCGAGAAGCGCGGATTCACTCGGTCCGGCACCGAGTTCCACCGCGACCGCGGTGCGCTCTACGACCTGATCGGTTTCCAGGAGAACTGGCACAACGGGTCGATGCGCTGGCACGGATTCTTCGTCAACGTCGGCGTGGGTTCGGCCGAGATCGACTCCGCGTGCGCGGGCGAGGGCCGGCCGAGGACGAGGCGCAACCGATATCTGCTCGACCGCCGCTGGGAGTCTCTGGTTCCCGCTCTGCCGTACGAGATGCGGTTCGACCACCGAACCGACACGGCGGTGTTCGCTGCGGAACTGTGCCGGGGCCTCGGCCTACTGCTGGAGGTGCTCGAAAGCTGTGACTCCACAGCGATGTTGGTGCGTTATGCCGTCGAGAACAACCTGTTGATCGCGTACGAGACGACGTGCTGCTACCTCGCGGCGACCGACGACATCGAGATGTTGACCCGCTATGTGGCGACACTGCGCGACTGTTTCGGCCACCAGGAGCGGTGGTCGATCTTCAGCCGCGAGATCCGCGCGGAGACAGGACGTTGGACCTCGACTCTGGCCGAACGCGGCGTCCTGGACCCGATCACTGCCGGTAGCTGACCAGGAAGTTGCCCAGCCGTTCGATGGCGTTGGCCAGATCCCGGGCCCACGGCAGTGTCACGATGCGCAGGTGATCCGGTGTGGGCCAATTGAATCCGGTGCCCTGGGTGACGAGGATCTTCTCCTGCAGCAAAAGGTCGAGGACGAGCTGTTCGTCGTCGACAACGTCGTAGACCTCGGGGTCCAGTCGTGGGAACGCGTACAACGCGCCCTGCGGTTTCACGCAGGACACCCCGGGGATCTGGTTGAGCTTCTCCCACGCGACGTCACGCTGCTCGAGCAGCCGGCCGCCGGGCAGCACCAGATCCTCGATGCTCTGATGCCCGCCGAGTGCGACCTGAATGGCGTGCTGCGCAGGCACATTCGGGCACAATCGCATGTTGGCCAGCAGGCTGATGCCCTCGATGAAGCTGGTGGCGTGTTCCTTCGGTCCGGTGATGACCAGCCAGCCCGACCGGTAGCCGGCCACCCGGTAGGCCTTGGACAGTCCGTTGAAGGTCAGCGTCAGCACGTCGGGCGCCACCGACGCCATCGCGATGTGTTCGGCCTCGTCGTAAAGGATCTTGTCGTAGATCTCGTCGGCGAGCAGCAACAGCTGGTGCTTGCGCGCCAGATCGGCGATCTGCGTGAGGATTTCGCGGCCGTAGACCGCGCCGGTCGGGTTGTTCGGATTGATCACCACGATCGCCTTGGTGCGGTCGGTGATCTTGGACTCCAGGTCGGCGAGATCGGGCTGCCACCCTTGGGTCTCGTCGCACAGGTAGTGCACCGGCGTGCCGCCGGCCAGTGAAGTCGACGCGGTCCACAGCGGATAGTCCGGTGCGGGGATGAGAACCTGGTCGCCGTTGTCGAGCAGGGCCTGCAACGTCATCGTGATGAGCTCGGAGACACCGTTACCCAGATAGACGTCGTCGATGTCGAAGCGGGGGAAGCCCTCGACCAGCTCGTAGCGGGTGAACACCGCACGCCGGGCACTGACGATCCCCTTCGAGTCCGAGTAGCCCTGGGCGTACGGCAGCGCCTGGATGATGTCGCGCATGATCACGTCGGGAGCCTCGAACCCGAACGGCGCCGGATTGCCGATGTTGAGCTTGAGAATCCGGTGGCCCTCGGCCTCCAGGCGGGAGGCGTGCTCGTGTACCGGCCCGCGGATCTCGTAGAGAACGTCTTGCAGCTTGCTCGACTGCGTGAACTCGCGCTGGCGGGAGTGCTGACTGCTGCCGGCCTGCCACGAAGTCTGATGGGTACTCACGTCGACGATTCTCCCACGGTTGTCCACGTGTTTTCCCGGGCCAGAGGTCCCTACGTCAGGCATAGGAGGCCGCCAGATTCGTGAATGCGGTCCATTTGTGCTGGAAATCCCGGGGACTCAGCGCCGTTTCGACGTGCGCGCCCACCTGGTGGAAGTCAGCGGGATCAAGCAGCGCGAGCACCGTCGACTGGTCCCAGAACATCGAGCGCCCGCCGTAGCCGGACTGCTCCCAGGTGTCGATGGCCCACGTCGCCGAGTCGTTCAGCATGATCTGTTTGAGCGTGTTCGGCAGTCCCTCGCTGCCGAGGGCTCGCGCCATCGCCAGCGTCGGACCGTAGACCGTGCCCGCGCACCCTGCCTTGTTGGGTGTCGTGTCGCACGCGGTCCGGGGGACGTCGACGAACGTGTGATCGAGGCCGGGTAATTGCTCGTGGAAGGCGGTCTCGCAGGCGGGCCGGTCGTAGACGCAATTGAACGACTCGCCGGCCTCCAGTTCCGGATCCCCTTCCAGCGGTCGGCCCGTGATCACCACCCGGCCGAGCTTGTCCCGGATCGCGGGACTGTAGTTCACGAACGAGGTGAACGCGCCGAGGACGAGGACGTCCACTCGGCGGCAGTCCGCCACGGCCGCGGCGATCCGCTGGACGTAATCGCCGGCAACCGGCGCCGGAGCCAGTCCGGTCGGCAGGAAGTTGTTGAGCCGGTTCATGATTCCGCGGTACACCAGCACGTAGTCGCCGAATGTCGCGGCGATGTCGGACTCCGGACGGCCGATCCCGGCGCCCACGATGACGGGGATGGTGCGCTGGCCGGGTTCGGCCACCAGTCGCTCGACGGCCGAGGCTCCGAGGGTCGGCAGCGTGTAGCCCTCCGTCGTCACGATCGCGGCGACGTGGCGTGCCCCGATCACCGTCGGGATCGACATCATGTCGTCGATGTCGAAGTCGGTGTCGATGACGACGCACGAGTCGGCCGGCGCCACGGGCGTGGCCGCGGCGACACCCGCCCGACCCACCGCCGACACGGCAACCACCGCGGACAACGCCAGTGCCACGCCGAGGCGCGACATCCGGAGGGTCCGCACGCCGCAGGTCGCCCGGGGCTACTTCCTGCCCGGGCGGCGGGCGCCCTTCGCGATGCCGAGGCCCTTCACCGGCGGCTCGTCGCCGACGACGCGCGGGGACCCGTTGCCGGAACCGTTCGACGGCGCCGCAGCCTCGGGCTGGGCTTCCGGCTGCTCTTCGGCCTGCGATTCGGGCGCGGCCTGGGGCTCCGGGGTCGGCGCCGGGCGGGGTGCGGCCGCCTTCTTGGCGCCCGGACGTCGCGCACCGGGGGCCAGGCCCAAGCCCTTCACCTCCGGTTCGGGCGTGCTCTCGAGCCCGCGATCCGAGTCGGCGGTGCCGGCGGGCTCCGTTCCGGCCTGCGCGTGGTCAGGATCCACGTTCGGCGGCTGGACGACGGTCGCCTCGCCCTCGTTCGGCGCAGCCTTGCCCGCGGAAGCCTTCTTGGCGCCCGGACGCCGCGCACCCGTGGCGATGCCGAGGCCCTTGACCTCAGGCTCCGGCTTGGCGGTCTCCGCGGGAGCTTCTGCCGGTGCGGCAGCGGCCGAAGCGGACGCGGCCGGAGCGGCAGCGGCCTTCTTCGCGCCGGGGCGCTTGGCCCCGCCGGCGATGCCCAGTCCCTTGACCTCGGGCTCGGCCTTCGCAGGAGCTTCTGCCGGCGCTGCAGCGGCCGGAGCCGCAGCCTTCTTCGCGCCGGGACGCTTGGCCCCGCCGGCCAGTCCCAACCCGGTGACGGGCTTGGACTCGGCCGAGGTGTCCGTCTTGGCCTCGGCGGGCGCAGCGGCCGGCTTCTCCTCGGCCTGCTCGACCTCCTCGACCTCGGCGGGCGCCGAGGCGGCGACGCGGGCGGCCCGTTCCTCGGCCTCCTTGGCCGCCGTGCCCTTCTCCGGCAGCGTGACGGCGCTCTTGTCCAGCGAACCGAGCAGCAGCTGAGCGACGTCGAGCACCTCGGGCTTCTCGATGGGCTTCTCGACCTCCTTGGTGGCCGCGACGTCGTCGACGCCGTCGGTCATCATCACGCGGCAGAACGGGCACCCGGTGGCGATCGCCGATGCGCCGGTGTTGACCGCCTCCTCCGAGCGCTCGACGTTGACGCGCTTGCCGATGTGCTCTTCCATCCACATCCGGGCGCCACCGGCACCGCAGCACAGACCGCGCTCCGCGTGGCGGGGCATCTCGGTCAGCTTCGCGCCCGACGCGCCGATGAGCTCACGCGGCGCCGAGTACTCCTTGTTGTGCCGGCCCAGGTAGCAGGGGTCGTGGTAGGTGATGTCCATCCCACCGTCAGCCGGCTTGACCGGAATCAGCTTCTTGTCCCGCACCAGACGGTTCAGCAACTGCGTGTGGTGCAGCACCGTGAAGTTGCCGCCCACCTGCGGGTATTCGCGGCCCAGGGTGTTGAAGCAGTGCGGGCAGGTCACCACGATCTTGCGGTCCACCCGCTCGACACCTTCGAACAGATCGTTCAGCGTCTCGACGTTCTGGGCGGCCAGCTGCTGGAACAGGAACTCGTTGCCGGAGCGGCGCGCGGAGTCGCCGTTGCAGGTCTCGCCCTCACCGAGCACCAGGTACTTCACGCCCGCCGTGGCGAGCAGCTCGGCGACCGCCTTGGTGGTCTTCTTGGCCCGGTCCTCGAACGCGCCGGCACAACCGACCCAGAACAGGTACTCGTAGCCCTCGAACGACTCGACGTCCTTGCCGTAGACCGGCACGTCGAAGTCGACCTCGTCGATCCAGTTGGTGCGGTCCTTGGCGTTCTGGCCCCAGGGGTTGCCCTTGTTCTCCAGGTTCTTGAACAGCACACCGAGCTCACCGGGGAACTCGGACTCCATCATCACCTGGTAGCGGCGCATGTCGACGATGTGGTCGATGTGTTCGATGTCGACCGGGCACTGCTCGACGCAGGCGCCGCACGTCGTGCACGACCACAGCACGTCGGGGTCGATCACGCCACCCTGTTCGGCGGTGCCGACCAGCGGCCGCGTCGCCTGGTCGAGGCCCGACCCCAGGATCCGCTCGAACCCGGACTCCGGGACGTGCTCGTGGGAGTGCTCCTCGGAGACCTTCTCGCCGCGCAGTTCCTCGCCCAACCCGCCCTCGGGCGTGTTCTCCAGCGGGGTCTCCCTGTCGCCGAGGATGTACGGCGCCTTGGCGAACATGTGGTCGCGCAGGTTCATGATCACGAGCTTGGGTGACAGCGGCTTGCCGGTGTTCCACGCTGGGCACTGCGACTGGCAGCGGCCGCACTCGGTACAGGTGGTGAAGTCGAGGTAGCCCTTCCAGGTGAAGTCCTCGATCTTTCCGCGGCCCAGGACGTCGTCCTCGGACGGATCCTCGAAATCGACGAGCTTGCCCTTGTACTCGACCGGCAGCAGCGGTCCGAGGCCGTTGGGCAGCCGCTTGAACGTGATGTTGATGGGCGCCAGGAAGATGTGCAGGTGCTTGGAGTGCAGCACGATGAGCAGGAAGACCAGCGCGACTGCGATGTGGCCGAGCAGCGCGAACGTCTCGATCCACTCGTTGGCGGGCTCACCGAACATCTGCAGCCACGAGCCCATGCCGTGCGAGAAGAACGCCCCCCACCCGTAGGGCAGGTTGCCGTTCACCACCGAGGCGCCGCGGAAGAACGCGTAGGTCAGGATGACCAGGAAGATCATCCAGAGAATCAGCCAGGCCCCGCCGGTGTGGCTGCCGTAGAACCGCGAGTCGCGGCCGTGCTCCTTGGGCTCGGTCCGCAGCCGGATGATCGCGAAGGTGATGATGCCCCCCAGCACGGCCAGCGCGATGAAGTCCTGCAGGAATCCCAGCACCTCCCAGTGGCCGACCAGCGGGATGGCGAACTTCGGGTTGAACAGCACACCGTAGGCCTCGATGTAGACCGTGATGAGGATGAAGAAGCCCCACATGGTGAAGAAGTGCGCGAGCCCGGGGACCGACCAGCGCAACATCCGGGTCTGGGCGAGCACCTCTTTGGCCTGCGTGCCGATGCGATCACCCATGTGATCGGTGCGGTTGTTGCTCTCGCTCATCGGCTGGCCGGCCCGAATCAGGGTCATCAGCCACAGCACGCGCTTGAGGGCGAACACGCCGACGACCGCAGTCATCAGCAAGCCAACGATCAGTCGGATCAGCGTCTGCGTTTCCACGCGGGCCTCCGGTTCTTTGGTTACCCGTGGGTAACTTAGGCATTGTTACTGGTGAGTAACTTTAGCTCGGTGCCTGCTCATAGTTGCATCCGTCGCGCAAACGGCGCTACAAAGGCTGCCCTAACTCAAACGGGCGATCAGTGTGACGGCGCCAGTATGGCCCGCAGCATCGAGAGCATCTCCGAGCGCGATTCGGCGCCGAGGCGGCGCCGGATCCGGGCCACGTGATGTTCCACCGTCTTCGCTGAAATGAACAGCTGGGCGCCGATGTCGCGATAGGGCATGCCCTGCAGAAGCAGTTCGCCGACCTCGCGCTCGCGGTCCGACAGCTGGGCGGCGGGCGCGGCGGCAGCGGCGGGCCGGGGCGCCGCGACGGCGCGCTCGGCGGCGGCCGGTGCGTCGGGCGGCGGCTCCGCGCTCGCGGCGGCCTGCTTGAGGTCGCGGGCCAGCTGCAGCATCGCCTGCGACACCCGAGCGTCGGAGGTCTGCAGTGCGGCCTGACCGGCCAGCCGGGTGGCATCGCCGGTGTGACCGAACTGCGCGAGCGCCCGCGCCGCGGCGGTCACCTCGCCGACGTCGACGGCGTCGGCCAGCACGCGCAGCCACGTCCGGCCCGCCATGGCCAGGGCCTTGGCGAACGGGGAGTGCGGCGCAGCGGTGATCAGCGCCTGGCCGTGCGGGGCCACGGCTTCCGGGGAGTTGGCGAGGATGCCGGCGTGCACCCCGGCCCAGTGCAGGGGCACCGACCACAGCGCCGGGTCGCCGAGGCCGGCGAGCATCGCGAACGCCTCATCCAGCGTGTGCCGCAGCCGGTCCACCTGGCGCATACGCGCCGCCGCGACCCATAGTTCCCCGAGCGGCAGCAGCGCGAACAGGTCGACCGAGTACTCGGCCAGCACCTCCATCGCCGCATACCAGTGCTTCTGCATGGCACCGCTGTCGCCGCTGCGCCGCGCGATCCCGGTCTGCAGCGCGGTGGCCCACAGCGCGTCGCGCGCGTGCAGTGCGTGCTCGGCGCCGGCCGGGACCGCGGCGCCGGCGGCCTGCAGCTGGCCGTCCTGCAGGTGGGTCCAGCCGAGGAGCAGTCGGTGGCGGCGAGTGACGAAGATCGCATCGGCGGCGTCGGGTTCGTGGCGGACGGCGCGCCCGATGACGCCGCGGGCCCGGACCGGATCGCCGCCGTGCAGGGCGGCCAGCGTCACGAGCGCGGCGGCACTGTCGGGCATGACTCGCGAGGCGGCCTGGTCGGCGCCGAGCGACTGGCTGAGCTTGGCCACCGCGACGGCGTACGTGTTGTCGAGCGTGAGCACCAGCCCTTCGGTGAGGCTGCGGGCCGCCCGCGCCGTCGACGTCGGCGGTTCTGCGGTCTGCAGCTGCGCCGTCGACCGGGCCGCCGCGGCGTCACCGACGGCCAGCGCGGTGATCGTGGCCGCGGCACCGAGCACGGCGTCGGGCGCCGGGCCGAGCCAGCCGAACAGGGCGTGGGCGTGCTCGGCGCTGCCGTCGTGCAGCGCGATGCTCGCCGCGATGCGGACCGCCGCCGCACGCTCAGCCGGCTCGGGCGAGGTGAGCAGCTCGTCGGTGAGCCGCGCTGCGGTGGCGCAGTCCCCGGTCAGCGCCAGCGCTTCGGCCAGGTGGGCGTCGGCAGCCGAGGCGCCCGCGTCGGCCGCGGCCCGGTAGAGCCGCGCGGCCCGGGCGGGATGCCCGAGGGTGCGCCCGGCGAGGTCGGTCAACGCGGTGGCGAGCCGTTCGTCGCGCAGGCCGTGTTCGGCCATCCGGAGCGCGAGATCGGCGGTCAGTGTTGAACGTTCCAGCTGGGAACACAGCAGCGACACCTCGACGTCGTGATGCCTCGCCGCGCCGACGATCTCGGCGGTGCTGTCGTGCACCACACGCACGAACCCGGCAGGGTGCGACGGTTCGATCAGCCCGCTGGCGCGCGCCCGGTCGACGCTGGCCAGCGCGGCCGGTGACGTCATCTGCAAGCCGGCGGCGACGTCGTCGGGTCCCAGTCCGACGCCCAGCGAGGACACCAGCAGCGTGTCGAGCAGCCGTTCCTCGAGGCGTCTCATCCGTTCGATGAGGGCGAACCGCGCCGCCTGGCGTACCGCGGTCGCGCCGTCGCCGGCCGCCCGGAGCGCGGGCCGCAGCAGAAACGGCAGCCCCGCGGTCGTCGATGTCAGGAGGCGGACCAGGTCGGGAGGAGCGGGCGCACCGATCGCCGCGGCCGCGGCGCGCGCCACCTCCACGGGGGCCAGCGGGCCCAGCGCCACGGCCGGGTTCTCCCGTTGCAGTGCGGTCCCCAGCGCGGCGAGCGCGGGGTAGTGCGACAGCGGTTCCGCGGCGATGACCACCGTCGCCGCCGGGTCGGCGACGAGTTCGGTGATGCGCTCCAGGTCGTCGGCGCCGAGCAGGTGCGCGTCGTCGACGACGAGCGTGGCGTCGTCGGGGTCTGCAGGCCGCGGCGGCCGTGACAGCACCGGACGCCCCGAGGCCCGCAGCGCCGCGCGGACAGCGGCGAGCGCGGTCGACTTACCGGTTCCGATTCCGCCGGTGACCAGCAGTTTGACCGCCGCGCGGGGATCGGCCTCCACCGCGGCGACGGCTTCGCGGGCTGGCGGGGGAAGGTCCGTCGTTCGTTGCGGCGCCGGACTCGTCATCGGTCCGTCAGGCGCCGGGAACCGTGGTGATCACCGGCGGGTTCACCGTCGGGGTTTCCGGGGCCGGGGGGGTGGTGCGCGTGGGCCAGGTCCACCGGGACCTGGTGGTCGTCGGTGCCGTGGTGGTCGGCACCGTCGTGGTGGTCGTCGGCACCGTCGTGGTGACCGTCGTGGTCGTCGTCGGCGGCGTGGTCGTCGGTGCCGTGGTGGTGACCTCCGTCGTCGATTCCGGTGCGGACGACGGAGGAGGCGGTGGTGGCGGCGGTTGGCTGACGGTGGTGGTCGCGATCCCGTCGGGACCCATCGTGACGGTGGTGACGGGCGGGGGCAGCGGCGCCGCGGGCTCCGTGGGTGACGGCGTCGCGGTCTTGGTGACCGGCGTCTGGCCGCTCTCGGCGCTGGTCAAGGTCACGACCAGACCGCCCGCGGCGAGCAGCGCCGCGGCGGCGGCCACACCGAACAGCACGGCCGGACGTTTGTACCAGGGCAGGGGCGCGAGGTCGTCGGGCTCTTGCCCGTCCCCACCCTCCCCGGGGCCGAAGGCCACCGCCGGGCGGGCGGCCGTGGCGCCGGCATAGGCGCTCGGCGAGGTGTAGTCGTCGCCGGTGTAGGGGACCGGGTCCGCGTCCGCCGCGTCGTCCTGCGACCAGGCCAGAGCGCGGAAGGTGGCCGACGACGCCCCGTCGTCGGCGGACTCGGTGGCGGCCAGTCCGGCAGCACCGGCAGCCCATGCCGCGGGTGCCATCGCGGTCGCCGCATCGGCGGCCGGGGCCATCCCGGTCGGCGCGTCCGCGGCCAGGCTCAGGTTGGCGACCAGCGCCGCGCCGGCGGCGACGTTGAGTGCGGACTCGGGGGTGGTGATCACGGGCGCGCGCAGCCGCTCCGAGAGTCGCTGGGTCACCAGCGGGATGGCCGCGCCACCGCCGACGGTGGCCACTGCCGACACGTCGGCGGCCGCGATGCCGTTGCGTTGCAGCGAGTCCTCGATGGCGCCGATCAGACCGCCGAGGGGAGCCGAGGTCAGTTGCTCCAGTTCGGGCCGGGTCACCCGGATGTCCGAACGGAAACCGGGCAGGTCGGCCGGCACGACGGTGGCCGTCTGCGACGACAACCGCTCCTTGGCCCTACGGCACTCGTCGCGCAGCCGGGCCAGCGAGCCGACGGCTGCGGTGCCCGCAGGGTCGGCGTCGTTGGCGTCCGCGATACCGGCCAGGACATGGTCGAGCAACGCCTGGTCGACGGCGTCGCCGGAGAATTCCTGGTAGCGGACGGTCTGCCCGATCGCGTCGAGGTTGGCTCCGGCATCGGCGAGCGTGATGCTCGTCCCGCTCCCACCGAGGTCGACCAGCATGACGACGCCGCGGTCGGGCAGGCCGGGCGCGGCCTGCAGGGCCGCCAGCGCGGCTCGGGAGTCGGGGATCAGCGCCGGGGGCACGCCGCCGGGCGCGAGGCCCGGTCGGTTGCGCAGCGCACCGCGCAGCGCGCCGATGGTGCCCGGTCCCCAGTGCGCGGGAACGGCGATGGCGACGGGCGAGCCGCCGCCGACCGTGCGCGCCATGGCGTCGAGGGCCTCGGCGAGGACCACCTCACCGCGGTGTGCGGACCCGTCCGCGGCCACCAGGGGAACAGGGTCTCCGACACGGTCGACGAAGCCGCTCAGCACGAGCCCGCCCTCGTGCCGGGTCTGGGTCTCGCTGGGCAGCCCGACTTCCGCGGGACGGTCGGGGAAGACGGTGAGGAGGGAACGCCGAATGACCGGGGCCTGGCCCACTCGGGCCGCCACCAGGTTCGTCATCCCGATCGACAACCCGAGGGGTTCGGTCATGCTGGTATCTCTCCTGTCTCGACCGCCCACCACCTTAACGGCAGATCACCCAGGGCCGGCGAAGCATCCCCTAGTGTTTCGAATCCCCTAATGGGCCACCCCCTAACGGCGATGGCGCCGGGGTGGGAAAACACACCGATCCCGTGCGGCGGATGAGCGCTTAGCATCGACATCAGTTGACGTGGCTGCCGATACAGGGGAGAAGGTGCGAGATGGCGAACCCGCTGCTCGACTTCGTGATGTCGGTGGTGCACGATCCCGACGTCGCCGCGCGGTACGCCGCCGACCCGGCCCAGGCCATCGCCGATGCTCATCTCACCGGCGTGACCAGCGCCGACGTCGCGAGCCTGATCCCGGTGGTGTCCGATTCATTGCCGATGGCCACATCCTCGCAGTCCTCGCACTCCTCGCAGCCCGCGCACACGCTGGACCACTTCGGGGCCGGGCCCGCGGCCAATGTGTGGGCCAGCGGTGCGGCGACCGCGGCCTTCGATGCCTTCGACGACCATGTCCCGGCCGCGGGTGTCATCGACCCCCATATCGACACCCACCCCGTCGTCACCGACATCGACGACCACGCGCTCGCCGGCCCGGACCTTTCGGCGGCCCCCGAGCTCGTCGACCACGGGGTATCGCTGCAGTTCGACGAGCCGGTGATCCCGGACGCGGTCTCCACCGACCATGCTGTCCCCGGACTCGTGGACGACTGGACCCACACGGGGGCCGACACCCACCCGGCCGACCACGTCCCGGGCTTCGACATCTTCGACTGACCCCACCCGCCTTTCGGCCCACGCCCGCGCCCACCCTCTCGGTCGGCGCGGGTTTTGGCGTGTGAGCTGGGGGAATATGCCAGCTTCCCGCACCCTCCCCCCGCGCCCCCGGCAGATCCCCTAACCCCCTAACCTATGAGGGCCTCGAGCCCTAGGTGGAGGAGCGCTGGAAGGGGTCCGCGCCCCGTTTCCCGGGGTTCTCCGGCTCCATAACGTGGTGTCCAGATCGCCGGGAGGCCCGGCGAGAAACCTCCCCGGTGGGACCGCCAGGGTCCAGGGAAGAACGAGAAAGGCACTTCGATGACGACACTGATCGACTTCATCCTCGACCTGTTCCGCAGCCCGGCATCGGCGGCGTCCTTCGTCGTCGACCCCGACGGCGCGTTGCGCGAGGCCGGCCTGCCGAACGTGACGGCTGCGCAGCTGGCTTCGGTGGCGGCGACGGCCGCACCGGCCGGATACGCGCTGGGCGGCGGTGACCCGATCGTCGGCCTGCAGCGTGCGGTCGCCGACCACCACCAGCTCGCCTCCAACTTCGCGTCGCCGTTCTCGCCGCAGACGTCGTGGGCCCCGACCTGGGCCCCGTCGCCGACCTTCGCGCCCGAGACCAACACCGACCTGCTCAGCGGCAACCACGTGCCCGTCGCCAGCCCGGTCCAGGACGCCGGCGCGAACGCCCAGAACGGCGCCTTCAACCTCGGGTTCGGTGACATCACCCTCGGCAACAAGACCAGCAACACCGCCACCGGCCACGGCGTGGTTGTCGCGGGCGACGCCCACGGCGACATCGTCAGCGGTGACGGCGCCGCCCTCGGCGACGGCAACACGATGACCAACGGTGACATCCTGACCGGCTCCAACTCCAACGTGGTCGCCGGCAGGGGTAACTCGCTCGAGGACAAGTCGCAGCACGCCGGTGGCGACCTCGTCAGTGGCAACCACGCCCCGGTGCTCAACCACGTCGACACCAGCGGAGGCAACGGTGGCGGCGCGGCCGGTGGCGACAGCCTCATCGGCATCGGCAGCGGCAACGCCGCGGGCGGTGCCGGCGGCCACGGCGGCGGGATCGTCATCGCCGACAACGGCGTCAACAGCGGCACCCAGATCGACGGCAACTACGGCAGTGACAACGTGTCGAAGACCAGCGACAACCACTCGGTGGACGCCTCGGTGCAGACGGACACCACCACCTCGACCGAGAGCTCGGTCGACAACCACTCGTCGCACCTCGAGTCGAACATCGGCTCCGGCAACGACACGGCCATCGGCTCCGGCAACGACACGGCCATCGGCTCGGGCAACGAGAGCCACACCGATCTGTTCTCCGGGAACACCACCCACACCGGTCTGTTCTCCGGGAACGAGAGCCACACCGGGCTGTTCTCGGGCAACGAGACGGGCCTGTCGCACCAGACCGACATCGCGTCGCACAACACCGATGTGGCATCGCACAACGCCACCGCGGACCTGGGCGGTTTCTGACGCCGGTCGCACGAATGAGTCGTTCACCGGCGGGGACCGTGATGGTCCCCGCCGGTGACGCACGTTTACCGTGAATCCACCGGACGGAGGGCACCATGACGCAAGCGACCGACCCGTCGAGGGCCACGCGTGACACGCACCGGGTAGTCGTCGAGCTCATCGAGCACACCAGCTCGATCGCCGCGAGCCAGGACCGGGGCGACCTGGTGGCCCGGCTCGCACGCGCCAAACAGCGCATCAGCGACCCGCAGATCCGGGTCGTCATCGCCGGCCAGCTCAAGCAGGGAAAGAGTCAGTTGCTCAATTCCCTGCTCAACATGCCGGTGGCCCGGGTGGGCGACGACGAGTCGACGGTGCTGGCCACCGTCGTGTCCTACGGCGAGCAGGCGTCGGCGCGATTGGTGGTGGCCCGGCCCGACGGCGAGGAACCCGAACTGATCGACATCCCCGTCGACGAGCTCCGCAACGATCTGCGGCGCGCTCCGCAGGCCCGCGGCCGTGAGGTCCTGCGGGTGGAGGTGACCGCGCCCAGCCCGTTGCTCAAGGGCGGGCTGGTGTTCGTCGACACCCCCGGCGTCGGCGGGCACGGCCAGCCGCACCTGTCGGCAACGCTGGGCCTGCTGCCCGACGCCGACGCGATGATCATGACCAGCGACACCAGCCAGGAATTCACCGAACCCGAGATGCAGTTCATCCGCCAGGCCCTCGAGATCTGCCCGGTCGCCGTCGTCGCGGCCACCAAAACGGATCTGTACCCGCACTGGCGGCAGGTCGTCGACGTCAACGCCGAGCACCTGCGCCGCGCGGGCATCACGACGCCGATGATCCCGGTGTCCTCGACGCTGCGCAGCCACGCGGTGCAGCTCAACGACAAGGAACTCAACGAGGAGTCGAATTTCCCGGCCATCGTGCGGTTCCTGTCCGAGGACGTGCTCGCGCCGCACAACGACCGGGTGCGCGATCAGGTCGTTGGTGAGATTCGTTCGGCGGCGGAGCATTTGATGCTCGCGGTGATGTCGGAGCTGTCGGCTCTCGACGACCCGCAGGCACGTGAGGCCCTCACCGCCGACCTGGAACGGCGCAAGCAGGAGGCCCAGGACGCACTGCAGCAGACCGCGCTGTGGCAGCAGGTGCTCAACGACGGCATCGCCGACCTGACCGCCGACGTCGACCACGACCTGCGGCAGCGGTTCCGCACCATCACGTTCCACACCGAGCGGGTCATCGACACCGGCGACCCCACCCTGCACTGGGCGGAGATCGGGGCCGAACTCGAGGACGCGGTCGCGACCGCGGTCGGCGACAACTTCGTCTGGGCCTATCAGCGGGCCGAGGCGCTGGCGGCCGAGGTGGCACGCACCTTCTCCGAGGCCGGGCTGGACGCGGTGCGCATGCCGGTGATCGACGCCCGCGAGATGGGTGCCGAGTTCGGCGAGTTCAAATCCCTCGCCCAGCTCGAGGCCAAGCCGATCAAGGCCGGCCACAAGATCGTCACCGGGATGCGCGGCTCCTACGGCGGCGTGCTGATGTTCGGCATGCTGACGTCGTTCGCGGGGCTCGGCATGTTCAACCCACTGTCGCTGGGCGCCGGACTCGTGCTGGGCCGCAAGGCCTACAAGGAGGACATGGAGAACCGGATGCTGCGGGTGCGCAACGAGGCGAAGACCAACGTGCGCCGCTTCGTCGACGACGTCGCGTTCGTCGTCGGCAAGGAGTCCCGGGACCGGCTCAAGGCCATCCAGCGTCAGCTACGCGACCACTACCGCGAGATCGCCAACCAGACGACCCGCTCGCTCAACGAGTCACTGCAGGCCACGCTCGCCGCCGCCAAAGTTCAGGAGTCCGAGCGCAGCACCCGGGTCAAGGAGCTCGAGCGGCAGCGCAACATCCTCCGGCAGGTGATCGAGCACGCCGAGAAGCTGGCCGGTCCGGTGGGGTCTCTAAGCTCGAGAGGTCAATAGTCGGGCCATCGAGACGGAACTGGGCGGACCCTGAGCACAAGCGAGCAGGTGCGGGCGATCCTGGGCGGCACCATCGCGGCCTACCGGGGCGACCCGGCGTACCGTCACCGCCCCGAGGTGCACAGCGAACTCGAGTTCATCGGTCGCCGGCTCAACCAGCCGATGCGCATCGCGCTGGCGGGCACGCTCAAGGCGGGTAAATCGACGCTGGTCAACGCGCTCGTGGGCGAGACGATCGCGCCGACCGACGCCACCGAGGCCACGCGGATCGTCACCTGGTTCCGGCACGGCCCCACGCCGAAGGTGACGGCCGTGCACCGCGGCGGCCGCCGGTCCAACGTGCCGATCACCCGCGACCGGGGAGGCCTGAGCTTCGACTTCGCGATGCTCGACCCCGAGGACGTCCTCGACCTCGATGTCGAGTGGCCGGCCGCCGAGCTCGTCGACGCGACGATCATCGACACCCCGGGCACGTCGTCGCTGTCTCGCGACGTCTCGGCCCGCACACTGCGGCTGCTCGTCCCCGACGACGGCGTGCCGCGCGTGGACGCCGTGGTGTTCCTGCTGCGCACGCTCAACGCGGCCGACATCGCGCTGCTCAAGCAGATCGGGGAACTGGTCGGCGGGTCCGCCGGCGCGCTGGGCGTGATCGGGGTGGCGTCGCGGGCCGACGAGATCGGCGCGGGCCGCATCGACGCGATGTTGTCGGCCAAGGACGTCGCGGCGCGGTTCACCACCGAGATGGACCGCACCGGTATCTGCCAGGCCGTCGTGCCCGTCTCGGGGCTGCTGGCGCTGACCGCGCGCACGCTGCGGCAGAGCGAGTTCGTGGCGCTGGAGAAGCTCGCCGGGGTCGAACCCGCCGAACTCGCCAAGGCCATGCTCTCGGTCGACCGGTTCGTGCGCGAGGACAGCCCGTTGCCGGTGGACGCGCCCACCCGCGCGGCGCTGCTGGACCGATTCGGGATGTTCGGCGTCCGGATCTCGATCGCGGTGCTGCGTGCCGGGGTCAGCGACTCGGTGACCCTGGCTGACGAACTTCTCGAACGTAGCGGCCTGGTGGCGCTGCGCGAGGTGATCGACCAGCAGTTCGCGCAGCGTTCCGACCTGCTCAAGGCTCACACCGCGCTGTTATCGCTGCGGCAGTTCGTGCAGCGCAACCCCATTCCCGCCACCGGCCGCATCGTCGCCGACATCGACCCGTTGCTGGCCGACACCCATGCCTTCGAGGAGTTGCGGCTGCTCAGCCAGTTGCGATCGCGGCCGACGACGCTCAACGGCGATGAGATGGCCTCCCTGCGACGGCTGATCGGCGGCTCGGGCACCGATGCGGCCAGCCGGCTGGGCCTGGCGCCCGACGCCCTCGACGACGGTCCGCGCGCCGCGTTCGCCGCAGCTCAGCGCTGGCGTCGCCGCGCCGAGCACCCGCTCAACGACCCGTTCACCGCGCGAGCATGCCGGGCGGCGGTGCGCAGCGCGGAGGCGCTGGTCGCGGAGTACGCCGGCTACGGACGCGGCGCCTAACGTTTCCGGCTCCCCGGACGACATAACAGGTATGCGCAGTTCTCTGGGGATGTCGCTGGGCGCAGCACATCTCGTGGCAGTCGCCGACGGTCGACCCACAGTCCGGCCGCCGGTCCTCACCCTCGACGGATACCGTGCCCTGCACCTCGATCCGGGGTCCGGACCGGTGCTGTCCGGCTTCATCGATCGCGTCGGCGATCCCGTCCCGCTGGTGGCGGCCGACGGGTCGGCCCACCGCGCCGACGAGTTGACGGCGGCCGCGATCGAAGCGATGACCCGGCTGGCCCGGCCGCACCGGCGGCCCGACCTGGTGACCGTCGCCGTGCCGAGCCACTGGCCGGACACAGCGGTCGACGCGCTGCGCGGGCAGGCACCGCACGTGACCGTCGTGCGTGACGCCGTCGCAGCGCTGACGGCCCTGCACGCCGGCCCCGGCCTACCGTCGCGCGGTGTGGTCGCGCTGTGTGATTTCGGCGCCACCGGCAGCAGCATCACGCTGGCCGACGCCGGCAACGGCTTCGCCCCGATCGGACCGACGGTTCGCGACGACGCGTTCTCCGGAGACCTGATCGACCAGGCGGTGCTGCGGCAGGTCCTCGCCGATCTCGACGTCGATCCCACGCGGACCTCGGCGGTGGCGGCGCTGACCGAACTGCGCACCCAGGTGCGTGCGGCCAAGGAGCGGTTGTCCGAGATGACGGCCACCGGAATGGCCGGCGGGCACACGACGATCAGGCTCACCCGCGCGGAGCTCGAGACGGTGGTCCACGGCCCGCTCGAGCGGTTCGTGCACGTCCTGTTCGACACCCTGCATCGCAGCGGGGTGTCGCCCGCGCAGCTCTCGGCGGTCGCCACCGTCGGCGGCGGAGCTCGGATCCCTCTTGTCACGCAGCGGCTTTCCGAAGCACTTCGGCTTCCGGTGATCACCACCGACGCACCGCACCTGACTGCCGCCGCCGGAGCGGAAATCCTGGCGGTGCGCAGCGTCGGAGTTGAGGCGCCGACCGCACTGGTCGAAACGCCCGCCGACGACGAGACGATGGCTGCGCCGCCGGTGGCCTGGTCGCAGGAGCCGTACGACCCGGAGGCCGAGGCGTTCGTCCCGGCGGTCTTCGAAACAGCCGGCGACACAGTCAGTGACACTGTCGACGCGCGGCCCGGCATCTCCTTCGACCGCTCCGAACCCGACGCCGACGCCGGCGCGGCGACGGCGTGGCACCGCCGAGCCGGGGTGCGGTTCGCCGGTGCTGCGACTCTGGCGGCCACCGCGGTCGCCGCGGTGCTGCTGTCCCAGCAGGTGACCCACAGCGCCGCGACCGCCGACGCCTCCGACATCAGCACACCCGTCGCGACGCACAGCATGGAGGCGCCCGCCCAGGCTGTCGCACCGGCTCCGGGGACGGTCACCGAGACGGTCGCAGCGGCACCGCCGCCGGCACTGCAGGCCCAGCCGGCGCCGCAGCAGGCACAGCCGGCGCCGCTGCCGCGTCAGGTGCTCAGCCAGCAGTCTGCGCCACAGGCCGCGCCGCCTCCTGCAGCACCGGCGCCCGCTCCGGCCCCGGCGCCCGCGCCCGCCGCTCCGGCACCCGCGCCCGCGGCTCCGGCGCCCGCCCCGGTACTTCCGCGGATCCCGTTGCCTCGCTTGGTCTTTCCGTCGAGGACGCCACCGGCGCCGTCGCCCGAGCCGTCTCCTGCACCGGCGCCGTCGCCCGAGCCGTCTCCGACGGCAGAGCCGTCACCGTCACCGGAGCCGTCACCGGACCCGTCTCCGACGGCAGAGCCGCAGCCGTCTCAAACGGCAGAGCCGCAGCCGTCGGTCCAGCCGTCATCGGAGCCGACCACGTCGAAACCGTCACCGCAGACGTCGGCCGCATCGACACCCGAGCCCAGCGCCGAGTGCGTGCCCGCGTCGGACGCCGCCTGCTGACGTCCTCGCCGATCAGGGAGTCGTCGGCGGCGGAGGCGTCTCGGTCACGGTCCGGGTCTGCGTCTCCGTCTGCGTGACCGTGCTGGTGCTGGTGCTGACCGATGTGCTCGGCGTGGTGGTGGTCGTCGGCGTGGTGGTCGTGGTGGTGGTCGGCGGTGTCGTGGTCGGCGTCGTCGTCTCCGTGGTCGTCGTCGGTGACGCGGTCTCGCTGGTGGTCGTCGACGTGGTCACCGCGGGTGCCGACGTCGTCGTCAAGGGAGTCAGCGGCGACGTCGTCGTGGTGTCGGTCGGCGCATCCCCGGTGATGGCCTTGGCCAGTCCGTAGACGACCAGCGCGATCAATACCGCACCGATCGCCCCGAAGGACACCAGCGCGACGGGTTTGCGGTACCAGGGCTGCGCTTCTCCCGGCGGCGGCACGGGTTGCTGGCCGTAGTCGCCGTACTCGCCGTAGTTCCCGTAGTTGCTGACGCGGGTGGGCTCGTCGTCGGAGTAGTAGTTCTGATCGTCGTCGGATCCGTATCGCGGCACGGCCCGATAGTAGGCGTCCCGGCCTACGGCACCGGGTAGAGCGTGCGTGTCACATTCGTTCGCGGTCGCCGGCGGGTGGTGCTGGTCGACTCGTCGTCCTCGGTGGTCTCGCGTGTTCGCGGGGTCTGCGTCGACGGGGGCCTGCTCGTCGTCGCGGAGTCCGACGGTGTCGCCGACGCCGACGTCGATGTCGTGGGCGGCGTCGAGGTCGGGTCGAGGTCGGTGGTGACCGGCGGGCTGGTGCTGGTCGCCGTAACGGCGGTGGTCGGGGTGGACGACGGAGTCGAGGTGGCCGAGAACGACGGCTCGACGAAGTTCAGCGGCGCCTGCTCGGGCTCGTTGAATTGCCGGGTCAGCCACAACCCGGACGCGATCAGGATCGCGATCACCGCCAGCCCCGCCACGCTGGCGCCGAGCAGCGTAGACGTGCGGTTGTGCCACGGAACGCGCGAGGGGTCCCGCCGATCGTGCCGACGGTGTCCGTCGCGGTCGGACCTGGTCACGGGCACCGATAGTAGCTGCGGCGGAGCTCCCGACGCCCGGTCAGCGGAGCTGGGGCAGCACGTGCTCAGCGAAGAACTCGACGTGGTCCAGGTCCGACATGTCGAGAAGCTGCAGGTAGATCCGCTGCACACCAGCTTCCAGGAACGGGCCGAGCTTGTCGGCGATCTCGCCGGGTGTCCCGACCACCGGAGAGTTCGACCTGAGCTCATCGGGCTCGCGGCCGATCGCTGCCGCGCGCCGGGCGACCTCGTCGTCGTCGCGGCCGACACACAGCACGAACGCCGCGGAATAAGTCAGCGACTCCTTCGCGCGGCCCGCCTTGTCGACTGCCGCGGCGACGCGCGCGTACTGCTCGGTCAGCGTGTCCAGCGGCACGAACGGGATGTTGAACTCGGCGGCGAACCTGGCCGCCAGGGCCGGGGTCCGTTTGGCGCCTCCGCCGCCGATGATGATGGGCGGGTGCGGGCTCTGCACGGGCTTCGGCAGCGCGGGGGAGTCGGTGATGGTGTAGTCGGTTCCCGAGTAGTCGAAGGTCTCGCCGGCCGGGGTGGTCCACAGGCCGGTGAGGATCTCGAGCTGTTCGGTCAGACGATCGAACCGCCGGCCCAGCGGCGGGAACGGAATGGCGTACGCCTTGTGCTCGGCTTCGAACCAGCCTGCGCCGATGCCGAGTTCGACCCGGCCGCCGCTCATTTCGTCGACCTGCGCGACCGAGATCGCCAGCGGGCCCGGGTGGCGGAAGGTCGCCGAGGTGACCATCGTGCCG
This sequence comes from Mycolicibacterium chubuense NBB4, assembly GCF_000266905.1. The sequence goes on from NC_018027.1 coordinate 422,118, forward strand.
AGCCGGATCGTCGAGGTCTCCCGCGCGAGACCGGCCAATGTCACCCACGAGTCGGTGGGGCCGGGCAGGCCGTCGCCGCTCATGGCCAGGTAGTGGTCCGACCGGAAGAACGCCGAGTACCCCGCGCTCTCGGCGGTTCGGGCGACGGCGAGCTGATCGCCGTAGGTGCCGCCCTGCTGAGGTTCGACGAAAATCCTGAAGTCCACTGCGTCCACTCGCTCCACGGGCTCCAAGCCTAGAGATCGTCGCGCGTCACAGCCCACCGCGGGACTTCTTGACCTGATCGACCAGATCCGGCGGGCCGTCGAACGTCACCTGCGCGGCGTCGCGTCCGGCGACGAACAGCAGCAGTTCCCCCGGCTCCCCGGTGACGATGAGCTGCCCGGCGTTCCCCCGCCGGCCGGCGGTGGCCAGCGTGTCGCCCTGCGGGGTGCGGAGCACGACCCGGCCCGGCGCCTTGCGCAGGGTCAGCCGCGACATCATCGCGACCGGCCCGCGCAACGCCGACACGGTGGAGTCGTCGAGCGGTCTGGGCGTCCAGTCGGGGCGCGCCCGCCGGATGTCCTCGTCGTGGATGAACATCTCGGCCACGTTGGCGACGGCGTCGAGCGGCTTCATCGGCGAGTACAGCGGCGGGCCGGACGCGATCTTGTCGACCAGGTCATCCCACTCCGTCGACGTCGCGACCTGGTTCTGGACGCGTTCGGTGTAGCCGGCCAGAAACGGCAACAGGATGCCGGCGGCCGCATCGAGGCGGCGCTCCCGCACGACGAGGTGGGCCGCCAGATCGCGTGCGGTCCAGCCCTCGCACAGCGTCGGGGCGTCCGGTCCGGCCTCACGCAAGGAAGCCACCAGGGCGGCGCGTTCGCGTTGGGCAACGGTCATGATCTCTTCCCTTCCTCACGCGGCGGGTGACACTGTTTCAGCCCAGGGCCCGGTCGAGGTTGATCGCCGCGCTGATCAACGACAGATGGGTGAAGGCCTGCGGGAAGTTGCCGACCTGATCACCGGTTGCGCTGACCTGCTCGGCGTACAAACCCACATGATTGGCATACGTGAACATCTTCTCCAGCGCCAGCCTGGCGTCGTCGAGCCGGCCCACCCGGGTGAGCGCCTCGACGTACCAGAAGCTGCACAGCGAGAAGGTGCCCTCCTCGCCGTCGAGGCCGTCGGTCTCCGGGTCGTAGCGGAACACCAGGCTGTCGGTGACCAGCTCGCGCTCCACGGCGGCCAGCGTGGACAGATACCGGGGGTCGGCCGGCGAGATGAACTTGACCATCGGCATCAGCAGGATGCCCGCGTCGACCCTGTCGCTGCCCTCGGTCTGGGTGAACGCCTCGACGTCGGGGTTCCACGCCTCGGACATGATCTGCTGGTAGATCTCGTCGCGTACGGACGTCCAGCGGGCCAGGTCGGCGGGCAGCCCGCGTCGGCGGGCGACGCGCACCGCCCGCTCGATCGCGACCCAGCACATCAGCCGCGAGGTGGTGTGGGCGCGTTCGGTGTCGCGGAGCTCCCACATGCCGGCGTCCTTGCGGTGCCAGTTCTCGGTGAGCCAGTCGACGACGAGGACGACGTCCTGCCAGGCGTCGTGGCTGATCCCGGGGCCGTACTTGTCGAACAGGTAGACCGAATCGATGATGTCGCCGTAGATGTCGAGCTGCAGCTGGTCGGCCGCGGCGTTGCCGACCCGCACCGGCCGCGACTCCCGGTAGCCGCTGAGGTGATCGAGATGGGACTCCTCGACCGGGCAGTTGCCGTCGATGTCGTAGAGCACCCGCAGGGGACCCAGCCCGTCGGTCCCGCGGTCACCGCGGCCCAGCCGCTCGGACAGCCATTTGACGAAAGCCCTTGCCTCGTCCACGAATCCGAGCCGCAGCAGCGCGTAGAGTGAGAAACCCGCGTCGCGTATCCAGACGTACCGATAGTCCCAGTTCCTGCTGCCGCCGACCTGCTCGGGCAGGCTCGTGGTCGGTGCGGCGACGATCGCGCCCGACGGTTCGTGGGTGAGGAGTTTCAGGGTGATCGCGGACCGCTCGACCGTCTCGCGCCAGCGACCCTGGTAGCGGCACTGCGCGATCCACGACCGCCAGTACCGGGTGGTCGCGTCGAACAGCCCGTCGACCTCGTCGGGCGGTGCCGCGCTCGGCGAAGCGGGATCGAGGACCTCGAGCACGAACTCGACGGACTGGCCGGTGCGCAGGTCGATGTCGGCGCGGACCACGCCGTCGTCGACGCTCATCGGCGCCCGGGGTGTCGTCGTCAAGCTCATCGCGACCCCGTCGGCGCGCAGATGCGCTGCGGCACCTTCTATCTCGATCTCACAGCGGGCGCGGCCGTAGTCGGGCCGGGCGTCGAGCACCGTGCGCAGCGTCGCCGACCCGCGCACCGCCACCACCCTGCGCACCAGCCGTTGCCGGTGTTCGGAGTCGCCGGCGCGGCGCAGCGGCATGAAGTCGTGCAGCTCGAGCACGCCGTCGGTGGTCAAGAAGCGCGTGATGAGCACGGCCGACTGCGGGAAGTAGAACTGGTGGGTGCGCAGCGTCTCGGCGACCGGCCGCAACGTCCAGCAGCCTCCGCGCTCGGTGTCGAGGAGCGCTCCGAACACGCTGGGCGAGTCGAACCGCGGGGCACAGAACCAGTCGATCGTGCCGTCGGTGCTGACGAGCGCGCAGGTGCGCAGATCCCCGATCAGCCCGTGCTCGGCGATCGCCGGGCCGTCAGTCATCGGGCAGACGCCAACCGTGCGGGCCCGGCAGTTCGAGCGCGGAATCCGGCCCCCACGAGCCCTTTTCGTACGGTTGCACTGGCGGCGGGTTGTCGAGCACCGGCTGGCACACCTGCCAGAGGCGGTCGACCTCGTCGGCGCGCGCGAACAGCGTCTGGTCGCCGTGCATCACATCCAGCAGCAGCCGTTCGTACGCGTCGAGGGCGTCGTCGCGCTGGTCCCGCGGGGTCAGTTCCAGCCGCGAGCTGACACACTCGATCGCGAGTTCGGGGCCCGGCCGCTTGACGTTGAGGTCGAGCACGGCGACGGGCGTGCCGGTCAGGTCGAGCACCAGTTCGTTGGGCGCCGAACCGCCGCCGTCGAACAGGTCGGGAGGCGTGCGGAACGTCAGCGTCACGGTTCTGCGGTTGGCGGCGAGGGCTTTTCCGGTGCGGAGGTAGAACGGGACACCGCGCCAGCGGTCGTTGTCCACGAATGCCTCGAGCGCGACGTACGTCTCCACCTCGGAGTCTTCGGCGACGTCGTCCTCGTCGCGGTAGCCCGTGTACTGCCCGAACACGACGCGGGAGGGGTCCAGGGGCCGAAGAGCGTCGAAGACGCGGGCCTTCTCGTCGCGCAGGGTGTCGGCGTCCAGGCGCGCCGGCGGCTCCATCGCGATGAAGCCCAGCACCTGGCACAGGTGCGTGGACACCATGTCGCGGAAGCATCCGGTCGCCTCGTAGAAGCTGCCCCGGCCCTCCAGCGCGATGTCTTCCGGGACGTCGATCTGGACCGACTCGAGATGCTCTCTGTTCCAGGCGGGTTCGATGAGCCCGTTGGCGAAGCGGAGCGCGAGGATGTTCTGCACGGCCTCCTTGCCGAGGAAGTGGTCGATGCGGTAGACGCGGTCCTCGTCGACGACCGACGCGGTGGTGTCGCCCAGCCGGCGCGAGCTCTCGAGGTCGGTGCCGAACGGCTTCTCGACGATCAGCCGGGCACCGTCGGCCAGCCCTTCGCGCCCCAGCATCGTGATCATCGATTGCATGGCCTTGGGCGGCACCGACAGATAGATCAGCGTGCGCGCCTCGTCTCCCAGCTTCTTCTGCGCCTCCCGCACCCGCGCGGTCAGCGCGGCGCCGTCGTCGTCGCTGGCGGCCTCGAACTGCAACCGGCCCACCAGGTCGTCGAGCACCGATGCGTCGGGGTCGTCGACCGACTCGGACAATCCGTCGCGCACCGAGTCGCGGAACTCGTCCTCGCTGTCGGGTGCGCTGCGGCCCGAACCGATGACGGTGTACTCGTCGGGCAGCCGGCCCGCGGCGGCGAGCCGGTAGAGGCTGGGAAACAGCATGCGGCGCGCGAGGTCTCCGCGGGCGCCGAAGAGAACGAGAACCAGTGGGTCGGTGACGCGATCGGTCACGAGTCGGCCTTCCGTAGTGCCAGCAGGGCGTTTTCCACGACTTCGGCCAGCGCCGGATGCACCCAGTACGGGCGATTCGCCAGCTCGTCGGCCTTGATGCCGAAGTTCATGGCCACGACGAAGACGTGGATCAGCGTCGCGGCCTGGGCGCCGAGGATGTGCGCTCCCAGCAGAGTGCCGTCCGGTTCGGCGAGGACCTTGCACAGGCCCGTGTCGTCCTCCATCGCCCACCCGTAGGCGACGTCGGCATACTCCGCGAGCCCGACGCGGTAGTCGAGTCCGCTGTCGCGGCAGTCGTTTTCGGTGACGCCGATCGAGGCCATCTGCGGCACGGTGAACACCGCCGAGGGCACCAGCTCGTGGCTGACGGCCCGGAGGTCGTCCGGATGCAGCAGGTTGTGCTTGACCACAGCGGCTTCGCGGTTGGCGACATGCTTGAGCGGTACCGGAGTGCTGACGTCGCCGAGGGCGAAGACGCCGTCGGCGCTGGTGCGGCAGTACTCGTCGACCGCGATGCGGCCGTCGTCGTGGGTGTCGATGCCGGCCTTGCCGACGTCGAGCCGGTCGCTGTTGGACCGCCGTCCGGCGGCCACCAGCAGCGTGTCGGCACGCACCACCGATCCGTCGTCGAGGCGGATCTCCAGATCGCCTGGTGCACCGGCTAATTCAGTGACCTCGGTGCCGCACCGGATGTCGTAGCGGGAGCGCATCAGGTCGGTGTAGCGGGTGCGCAGCGCATCGTCCTGCGGGCCGCCGAGCAGCCGGCCGGACTTCTCGATGATCGTGATGTCGCTGCCGACGCTGGAGAACACGTGTGCCAGTTCCGCCGCGATGTACCCGCCGCCGAGGACGGCGAGGTGCCGCGGCGGAGAGTCGATGCGCATGACGGTGTCGGAGGTTTCGAAAGGCAGAGTCGATTTTGCGATCGGCGCGGGGATGACGGGCCGGCTTCCCGCGGCGACCACGACGCGCTCGGCGCTGATCTCGACGTCCGGGCCGTCCCCGGTCACCCGCAGTGCGCGCGGCGCGGTGAAGCGGCCGTGCCCGTCGTAGACGGTGATGAAGTCGCTGTCGCGGCGGCCTCGCTCCCCGGCGTCGGACACCGTGTCGGTGCGTCCGAACACGCGGTCGCGGACCGCCGCCCAGTGCATGCGGTGGTGGCCGGTCTCGATCCCCAGGTCGCCGGCGTTCGCGACGGTGTCGGCGATCTCGGCGGTGTAGGAGAGCATCTTCGACGGGATGCAGCCGTAATTGACACAGGTGCCGCCGAACTTGCGGTCGTCGACGATCGCGACATCGAGGTCGGCGAACCGGTCGTCGACCACCATGTTCCCCGAACCGGCGCCGATGACGACCAGATCGTGTGTCCGCACCCGGCTGCTGTTCCCGGAACACGTTCGGCGTCAAACCCCGCCGGTGTGAACGGACTGTGACAGCGGGTCAGCGGGCTCCTCGGGGGGCCCGCGGGGTCAGAACGACTCGACACCCTCGACGCGCACGACCATGCCGTGGCCGGTGGCGTCGTTGGTGAAGCGGGTGCCGTCCTCGGTCGCATCGATCGTCCAGCCCAGCGCCGAGTACGTCCGGTAGTCGAGTGTGACCGCCGGGATGGCGCCCAGGTTGCCGAGCACCCAGCTCGTCCGCCCGTCGGCGGTGAGCCGCACACCGTTGGCCGGTTCGCCCTCGACCTCGGGCGCGTTGGTGAAGGCCGATTCGCAGTCGACCTCCTGCTCGTTGAGCTGGCAGCGGGTCTTGCCCGACTTGGTCTGGATGAAGACGTAGCCGTTCTGCGGGGCCAGCACCTCGCCGCTGCCGGGCGCGCGCGACGTCGTGGGGGCCGGCTGCGACGGGGTGGCCGACGGTGACGTCGGCGGCGGGGTGGAGCGGCTCGGGCGCGGGGTCGGGAAGTTCGGTTCGGTGCCGCCCGTGTCAGGGCTCCGGGTGGCGGTGCCCTCGATCGAGGACTGACAGCCGGCGAGCACAGCGGTGGCCGCCAGCACACCTGCGATCGCCAGCCGCGTCTTCACCCGTCCAGCCTACGCACGATGTGGCTGTTGTGACGCAAGTGACTCGCGGAGTGGGCGCGGTCGCCGAGCCCGGCCGGACGGCTGCAATCCGGCGCGAGATCGCGACCGGGAATCTCAGTTCGCCGGCGGGCGGTGGGAACAAATCCCCCGCAAGCCCCGTTGACCCCATCGACAGTTGAGTGCAGTTGACTCAAGTCTGAGTTGACACGACAGTGTCGACAGGAGCAGTCTTGAGCCCGGTGCACTCAGTTCCTTAAACAGTCTATTCAGGAGGCATAACCATGGCTCGTGCGGTCGGCATCGACCTCGGGACCACCAACTCCGTCGTCTCAGTGCTCGAGGGTGGCGACCCCGTCGTCGTCGCCAACTCCGAGGGCTCCCGGACCACCCCGTCTATCGTCGCGTTCGCGCGCAACGGCGAGGTGCTGGTCGGTCAGCCCGCCAAGAACCAGGCGGTGACCAACGTCGACCGGACCATCCGTTCGGTGAAACGGCACATGGGGTCGGACTGGTCCGTCGAGATCGACGGGAAGAAATACACCCCCCAGGAGATCAGCGCCCGCGTGCTGATGAAGCTCAAGCGCGACGCCGAGAGCTACCTGGGTGAGGACATCACCGACGCGGTCATCACCGTGCCGGCGTACTTCAACGACGCTCAGCGCCAGGCCACCAAGGAAGCCGGGCAGATCGCCGGGCTCAACGTGCTGCGCATCGTCAACGAGCCGACGGCCGCGGCCCTGGCCTACGGGCTGGACAAGGGCGAGAAGGAACAGACGATCCTGGTCTTCGACCTCGGCGGTGGCACGTTCGACGTGTCGCTGCTCGAGATCGGCGAAGGTGTCGTCGAGGTCCGCGCCACCTCCGGTGACAACCACCTCGGTGGCGACGACTGGGACGACCGGATCGTCGAATGGCTCGTCGACAAGTTCAAGGGCACCAGCGGCATCGACCTGACCAAGGACAAGATGGCGATGCAGCGGCTGCGCGAGGCCGCCGAGAAGGCCAAGATCGAGCTGTCGAGCTCGCAGAGCACCTCGATCAACCTGCCCTACATCACGGTCGACTCGGACAAGAATCCGCTGTTCCTCGACGAGCAGCTCACCCGCGCCGAATTCCAGCGCATCACCCAGGATCTGCTCGATCGCACCCGCAAACCGTTCCAGCAGGTGATCAAGGACGCCGGCATCGCCGTCGGCGACATCGACCACGTCGTGCTCGTCGGTGGCTCGACCCGCATGCCCGCGGTCTCCGACCTGGTCAAGGAGATGACCGGCGGTAAGGAGCCCAACAAGGGCGTCAACCCCGACGAGGTCGTCGCCGTGGGCGCCGCGCTGCAGGCCGGCGTGCTCAAGGGCGAGGTCAAGGACGTGCTGCTGCTCGACGTCACCCCGCTGTCCCTCGGTATCGAGACCAAGGGTGGCGTGATGACCAAACTGATCGAGCGCAACACCACCATCCCGACCAAGCGGTCGGAGACGTTCACCACGGCCGACGACAACCAGCCGTCGGTGCAGATCCAGGTGTTCCAGGGTGAGCGTGAGATCGCCGCGCACAACAAGCTGCTCGGCAGCTTCGAGTTGACCGGCATCCCGCCGGCCCCGCGCGGTGTCCCGCAGATCGAGGTGACGTTCGACATCGACGCCAACGGCATCGTGCACGTCACCGCCAAGGACAAGGGCACCGGCAAGGAGAACACGATCCGCATCCAGGAGGGCTCCGGCCTGTCCAAGGAGGAGATCGACCGGATGGTCAAGGACGCCGAGGCGCACGCCGAGGAGGACCGCAAGCGTCGCGAAGAGGCCGACGTCCGCAACCAGGCCGAGTCGCTGGTCTACCAGACGGAGAAGTTCGTCAAGGAGCAGCGCGAAGGTGAGGGTGGTTCGAAGGTGCCCGAGGAAACCCTCGGCAAGGTCGAGTCCGCGATCGCCGACGCCAAGTCCGCGCTCGCCGGCACCGACATCGGCGCCATCAAGACGGCCATGGAGAAGCTGGGTGAGGAGAGCCAGGCCCTCGGCCAGGCGATCTACGAAGCCACGCAGTCCGAGCAGGCTTCGGCGGGCGGCGCGGAGGCCTCGTCCGGACCCGGTGGCGACGACGTGGTGGATGCCGAGGTCGTCGACGACGACCAGGAGCGCAAGTGAGCGACACCGATCAGAACCGTTCGCACGAGCAGGGCGAGCCGATCACCGTCACCGACAAGCGTCGCATCGACCCCGCCACGGGAGAGGTGCGCGCACCGGCCGCCGGGCCGGCCCCCAGTGGGCCGGCGCCGGAGGCCGGCGGTGCCCCTGACAGCGCGGAGGTCGACGAGCTCAAGGCGACACTGCAGCGCGTCAAGGCGGAGTACGACAACTACCGCAAGCGCACGCTGCGCGACCAGCAGATGATCGCCGAGCGGGCCAAGGCCGCGGCGGTCATGCAGCTGCTGCCGGTGCTCGACGACCTCGACCGTGCCCGCAATCACGGCGACCTGGAGTCCGGCCCCCTCAAGTCGGTCGCGGACAAGCTCGCGACAGCCCTTGAGGGACTGGGTCTTTCGGGGTTCGGCGAAGAGGGTGACGAATTCGACCCCGCGCTGCACGAAGCCGTGCAGCACGAGGGCGAAGGGACGCATCCCATCGTCGGGACCGTGATGCGGCGCGGTTACAAGGTCGGCGATCAGGTCGTCCGTCACGCAATGGTCGGTGTCGTCGACACCGTGCCCGACGCGGCGGAGGCCGGCAATGCCGATCAGCCGGCGCAAGAGCCGTCAGAATCGTAAGAATTGACCGACACGAGAACAACGAGCAGGTGGAGGAGGTGACGCGGTATGGCCCAGCGCGAGTGGGTTGAGAAAGACTTCTACAAGGAGCTCGGCGTCGCCTCCGACGCCAGCCAAGACGAGATCAAGCGGGCCGCCCGCAAGATTCTCGCCGAGAACCATCCCGACCGGAACCCGGGCAACTCCGCGGCCGAGGAACGGTACAAAGCCGCCTCGGAAGCCAAGGAGGTGCTGACCGATCCGGCAAAGCGCAAGGAGTACGACGAGACCCGCCGGCTGTTCGCAGGCGGCGGGTTCGGTCGGGGGCGCTTCCGTGGCGACGGTGGCGGATTCGGCGGGTTCGGCGCGGGCGACGGGCAGGAGTTCAACCTCAACGACTTGTTCGACGCCGCCGGCCAGACCGGTGGAGCGAACATCGGGGATCTGTTCGGCGGGCTCTTCGGCCGGGGCGCTGCGCAACCGCGCCCGAGCCGTCCGCGCCGCGGCAACGACCTCGAGACCGAGACCGAGCTCAGCTTCCTGGAAGCGACCAAGGGCGTGGCGATGCCGCTGCGGCTCACCAGCCCTGCGCCGTGCACGAACTGTCATGGCAGTGGCGCACGCCCGGGCACCAGCCCCAAGGTGTGTCCCACCTGCAACGGCGCCGGCGTCGTCAGCCGCAACCAGGGGGCGTTCGGATTCTCCGAGCCATGCACGGAATGCCGCGGCAGCGGGTCGATCATCGAGCACCCGTGTGACGAGTGCAAGGGCACCGGCGTGACCACCCGGACCCGCACCATCAACGTGCGGATACCTCCGGGCGTCGAGGACGGGCAGCGGATCCGGCTGGCCGGCCAGGGCGAAGCCGGGTTGCGCGGCGCACCGTCGGGCGACCTGTATGTGACCGTCCACGTCCGGCCGGACAAGGTGTTCGGCCGCAACGGTGACGACCTGACGGTGACCGTTCCGGTGAGCTTCCACGAATTGGCACTGGGTACAACACTTTCCGTGCCCACCCTGGAGGGCAAGGTCGGTGTGCGGGTGCCGAAGGGCACGTCGGACGGCCGCATCCTGCGCGTCCGCGGACGCGGCGTGCCGAAGCGCTCCGGTGGGCATGGCGACCTGCTGGTCACGGTGAAGGTGGCTGTGCCGCCCCATCTCGAGGGTGAGGCCGCCGAGGCGCTCGAGGCCTATGCGAAAGCCGAACGCGCGAGCGGGTTCGACCCGCGGGCGGGATGGGCCGGTGCCAAATGACCGCCGGCCGGAAGGACGAAGCGACGAGGACGTTTCTGATCTCTGTCGCCGCCGAGCTGGCCGGTATGCACGCGCAGACGCTGCGCACCTATGACCGGCTCGGCCTGGTCAGCCCTCAGCGCAGTTCCGGTGGGGGACGGCGTTATTCACAGCGCGACGTCGAGCTGCTCCGTGAGGTGCAGCGGCTGTCGCAGGACGAAGGCGTCAACCTCGCCGGGATCAAGCGGATCATCGAGCTGACCAACCAGGTCGAGGCGTTGCAGGCGCGGGTGCGCGAACTCAGCGATGAGGTCGACCATCTGCGGTCCCAGCCCCGCGCCAAGAGCACCGCGCTGGTGGTGTGGCAGCCGCGCCACCAACGCTGAACCATCGCCGAACTTGCATTCCGCGTGGGGTTTTCACGAAAATCCGCACGCGGAATGCAATTTCGGCGGCTAGCTGACCGTGATGCGGAACCGGGCCACTGCCGACTCGCCCGGCTGCACCTCGTGGTAGCCCCCGCGGCGGAGCGCGTCGGTCGGAGCGGCCATCGGCTCGAAGCACACGACGTCGTCGTCGCCCGGCGCGAAAACCTGGGCGGCGGTGAACCCTTCGTCGAAGTGGACCTCGATGCGGCGGTCGCCGCCGGAGAGCGCGAACACCGACCCCGGCGCCACCTCGTCGAAACCGTCGTCGATGAACTTGTCGCCCAACGATTCTGACGCGGCGGGGCGCTGCTCCACACGCCCGGTGGGGATGCCCCACGCGTTCACCGGCTGATACCGCATCGCCGGTGTCTCGATCTGCCACTGCGCCCGCGGGACGCCCGGCAGCTGCAGATACGGGTGGAACCCGAAACACAGCGGCACCCGCGAACCCGTCGTCGCCGTGACCGTCGTGGTCACCGTCAGCGTGCGGTCGCGCAGCGTGATGTCCAGTGTCAGCAGATGCGGGAAGGGGAACGTCGCCAGCAGCGCCGGGCGGGCCGCGAAGTCCAGCTCCGCCGTCAGCTGCGACTCCAGCATCGCCGTGACGGTCCAGTCCTTGTAGCCGCCTAACGTGCCGTGGATCGGCACGCCGTGCTGGTCGGTGCGCACGCCCCCGGTCCCCGGCGTGAGCGTCACCACCGCGCCGTCCACGCCGTAGCCCATGCTGGAAAGCCGGTTCGCCCACGGATACAGGATCGGGATCCCCATCGTCTTATGGTTGGACACATAGGCTTGCAGTCCGCGGCGCTGGCCGAGCAGCTCCACGCCGTCGTCGGACAGCGACGTGGCGACCATGCCGGCATTCGGGACGTAGGTGGCGGTCAGCGCCGAGGACGGATCACGCAGGGTGACGGCTTCGAAATCGTCCATGACCCGATCCTGCCACGGCCGCTTCAGGACGCCGGTGGATCGTGGTGAATGCGTTCCGGGGGTGTGCCTTTGGCGATCAGCGCGGCCTTGGTGGCCGCGACCATCGCCGGCCCGCCGCACAGCAGGACCTGGCGATCGCTCCAGCTCCCGTAGCGGGTCACCACCTCGGGCAGCGTGCCGGTCTGTCGCACGTGCAGCCCCCGCGGCGGCGTGACGTCGGGATACCGGCTCGCCCAGGGCGGATCGAAGTTCAGCTCCGAGACCGGGGTCACCGACAGCCACGGGTTGGTCGAGGCGATCTCCCAGAGCGTGCGCAGATCATAGAGCTCACACGGGTGCTTGGCCCCGAAGAACAGATGCACGCGGGGGTTCACCGCGAACCGGCTGAGGTCCATGATCAGCGCCCGCAGCGGCGCCAGCCCGGTGCTGCCCGCGACCATCAGCACGTCGCCGTCCTCGCGGTCGACCTGCATCGCGCCGTGCGGAGTGGCCAACCGCCAGCGATCACCCGGGCGCGCCTCGCCGACGATCGAGGTGCTGACCATGCCGCCCGGGACCGAGCGGACGTGGAATTCGACATAGCCCTGCGGATCGGCCGGGATCGCGGGACTCAGATAGCGCCACCGGCGCGGCCACTGCGGAATCTGGACCGGGACGTACTGGCCGGCGTAGTAGTGCAAGGGATGGTCCATCCGCAGCCGGATCACCGACACGTCGCGGGTCGGGCGCAGGTGTTCGAGCACCGTGCCGTCGCAGAACGGGGGACTGGTCTCCGCATCGGCGGCCCCGCTCATCACCCCGACGACCAACGTCACGACGTCGTCGACCACCTCGGCCAGCCGCGGTTCCCAGATCCCGGCGAGCCGAGCGCGCAACGTGGCCCCCAGCGCGTCCTTCAGGGACTCGTAATGCGCCTGCGTGACGCCGTACTTGCGGTGGTCTCGACCCAGCTGGGCCAGAAAGCCGACGGGCTCCTCGGCGCGCTGGGCGATCAGCTCATCGCACAGCCAGCACAGCGCCTCGGCGAACACCCGGCGCTGTTTGTGCATGTCCGGCGGGAACAGGTCGCGCGCGGACAGGTCTCGCGCGAACCACCGGGTGTAGAACTCGGCGATCAGCGTCTCGCCGCCGTGGTCGACGTCCAGCGCGTCGCGCACGACGCGCAACGCTTCGCGGTCTTCGAGCCCCACGGCGACCGATCCTAGGTCACGTGATCGGCTGTTTTCCGGCGGTGCAGGGCGGCGGTGACGACGACTGTGGCACCCGCCGGCGTCCAGCAAATCAGCACTGCCACCACGGTCGAGGCGCCGAGTTCACCCCGCCGCCCCTAGAACTGATTTCGTCCCAGCGTGCCGACGAACCGGGGGCCGAGTCGATCGAGCTCGTCGCGGTAGTGATCGGCCCAGTCGCCGAAGGGTTGATGGGCCAGGTGCTCGTTGCGGAAACGGTCGTCCTCGGAGACCTCGGTGACGCAGAAGGGCGGGATCACCAGGTCGACCACGGGCCCGTTGCGTTCGACCTCGGCCAGCAGCAGGGGACTGTTACCGCCCAGGAACCGGTCGATGACCCAGCCGTCCTCGCCGAGCCAGGCCGAGTAGCGGACCTTGACGACGACGTGATCCGCCCGGGCGACGATCTGTCCGGCGACCATGGGATCGAGGTCGCGTTCGGCTTCGTAGCGTGTTCCGCCGGCGGCCGGCCCCTTGGCGGTCATGGTGCCGATGGCATCGGCACCGAGTGCGTGCACCAGCTCGGCGGGCCGGGCCCCGAGCTCCGCAGGTGCCGGGCCCTGCAGGCGGACGCGGACCGCGTAACCGTCGGCTGCGAACAGATAAGCCTGCACGATCAGCACGGGGCGGGGGTCCAGCGCCGCGACCGAAGGTAGCTCCCTGACGTAGAACTTCCGCTCGAACTCGAAATCGCCGAACCCGGACTCAGACATAGTCCGACGTTAGCCGCATCGCGCCGAGGGACAGGCCCGCCGAGGGGCGTGTCCGCCTCGGGTGTTCCGCCGGCGTCAGGCCCACCCGGAACCGGCCGGCCTCTAGAGGTGGTGAATTCCCTTGTACAGCACCAGAAGACCGATCACCACCAGGATGCCCGCGACCAGCGTCGCATGCTGCCGTTCCATCCATTCCTCGACCCGGCGCAGCGTCGGCTCCAGCCGATCACCGGTCACGGCGTAACCGAGGATCGGCAATGCGACGGTGCAGGCCGCCACCGCGACGTACCACACGATCGCGATCCACACCGCCGGGAAATCGATGCCCTCCGAACCGATCGCCAATCCCGCTGCGGCGCAGATGAACAGCACCTTGGGGTTGACGACGGTGAGCGCGGCGCCGGTGACGGCGGCCTTGCCCGGCGTCAGGGTGCTCATGCGGGTCATCCATCCCGGCATGTGCTCGGACTTCTTGCGGGTGAGCCACCGGTAGACCCCGAAGACGATCAACAGCGCGCCGACGATCACCCGCAACCACGACGACCAGCTCGGCGGGTTGCCCCCGATGCCCCCGATGAGGTTCGACAGGGACAGGAAGACGCCGGTCAACACGGCGAGCCCGATCAGCCACCCGGCGAGGAAGGCCAGCCCCGCCGGTCGCGGATGCGGCGTGCGCAGCACCAGCACCGCCGGGATGATCGTCAGCGGCGACAGGGCGATGATCAGACCGAGCGGGATGAGCTCCATGAGGATCGACGTCCACGTTGCCGTCATCGAAGACCTTTCTGCCGTGCCGATCCTCGATACCCGCCGGTTGCTGCCCGAGCGGGTTACTGTTTGCCGGTCCCACCGCTGTGACGCAGGTGCCGATTCTGCCATCCCGGTGGGCGATCGGCGCGAATGTCCGAGGAGTTGCGCGTGCCCGAACACGTCCATGCGATCACCGCCTTCCACTCGGCGGGAGGCGTCGCGGAGTTCCGCGACTGGGCGGAAGAACTCCTCGCCTCGGCGCAGGCCGCCCCGGGCCACACGTCCGGCCGCATCGCGGTCGACGGCGATCCGGTGCTCGATCGTGCTGTCGCGGTGACGTTCTCGCACGAGGAGCAACTGCATCGCTGGCTCGACGGCCTCGACCGGGAGGAGGTGCTGCGGCGCGGACAGCAGCGCGGCTTCTGGCGCAGTTCGGGTGACGTCCTGCTGGCCGACGACGGCCCGATGACATTGGGGGTGGGGGCGTTCCGGCACGCGGTGACCGTCGGCGGTGAGGAGGAGTTCCTCCGGATGCAGGTGCGGTTGGCGCGGGCGGCCGCCGGGCAGCCCGGATATGAAGGCACGATCGTGCTGCCCGCCGATCCGCGCGGCGAATCGCTGTCCCTCGTCCGGTTCCGCACCGAGCGGCAACTGGAGGCGTGGATGCGTTCGGCGGCGCGGACCGAGGCGCTGAGCGGGTTGCGAGCGACGTTGCGCAAGGACTTCTCGGCCGTCTCGAACACCACCCCGTTCGCCACCACCGTGCGCACCGAGGACGGCCGCACGGTGATGACGCCGAACTGGAAGTCCGCGATGCTGGTGCTGCTCGTGCTCTACCCGACGGTCATGCTGCTGTCGCGATTCCTCGGTCCGGTCCTCGACGGGCTCGGCGCCGGGCCGTGGCTGGGCTTGTGGGTCAGCCAGATCGTCAGCGTCACCGCCATGCAGTGGTGGCTGATGCCCGCCGCCTCGCGACCGTTCCGACGCTGGCTCGACCCCATCGACGGGTCGGGCGCACGGATCAGCGCCGGCGGCGCCGTGGTGATCGTGGTGCTCTACGCGGTGACGCTGACGCTGTTCGCGACCGTGCACGAACTGCAGTTCTGGGATTACGCGACGTGACGATGACTTCTCCGGGTTCGCCGGGTCGGAACACCATGTCGATTCAACACGTGCTCGCGGTCGTGCCGGTATCCGATATCGCGGTGAGCCAGAAGTGGTACGCGACCCTGTTCGGACGGCCGGAGGACAACCACCCGATGCCGTCGCTGGTGGAGTGGCAGGTGCTTTCCGGCGCCTGGGTCCAGGTGTTTAACGACGAGGGCCGCGCCGGCTCGGGGCTGCTGAACTTCGCGGTCGACGACCTCGACGCGGAGATCGCCGGACTGCGCCGGCGCGGAATCGAGCCCGGGGCCGTCGTCGAGGCGAACAAGGGGGTGCGGCTGTCGGCGCTCGTCGACCCCGACGGCAACACCGTCACGCTGATCGGCGGATTCCGGGTCGAATACTGAGCGCGTGCCCCGCGTTAGCCCGGCGCTCACGAGCCGGACACCTCCAGGCGGCACGGTGAGCTCATGTTCGGGCGGGAACGCGTGTTCGCACCGACGGTCGTCGGCTTCTGCCTGATCAACGGTTTCACCTTCGTCGTTGACCTGGTGCTGCTCACCGGCCTGCACGGCGGGCTGGGGGCTCCGTATCCGGTCGCGGTGAGCGTTGCCTACGCCTGCGCGTTCTCGCTCAGTTACGTGCTGAACCGGCACTTCAACTTCCGTTCGCACGCCCCGGTGGGACCGCAGCTGGCCGTCTACGCCGCCGTCGTGGTGGTGAACTACCTCGCCTTCATCCTCGCGCTGTCGACCGCGTTGACCGCGTGGGGCGCGGACTATCGACTCGCGCGCCTGACCGCGGGGGCCTGTGAGGCGGTGTTCATGTACAGCTGCATGCGCTGGCTCGTGTTCCGGCGCTGATCGGCAGATTTTCGGGTAGCCGACGTGAAGGGCCTAAGCCCCTAGTGCCGGACGGCCCAAAAAGTTAAAGTTGAGCGGAACAGACTCAACATTGAGTGCGTTGTTCAAGGCGACCAGTTTTTCACGGGCCGTTCGTCGGCCTCTGTACCGAAAGGGAGGTGTCGTGGACTCGTTCAATCCGACGACCAAGACCCAGGCGGCTCTGACCTCGGCTCTGCAGGCGGCCACCGCCGCGGGCAACCCGCAGATCACGCCCGCCCACTTACTGATGGCGTTGCTGACCCAGAACGACGGCATTGCCGCACCGCTGCTCGAGGCCGTCGGCGTCGAACCCGCGACCGTCCGCGCCGAGACCCAACGGCTCCTCGACCGGTTGCCCACCGCCACCGGGTCGAGCACACAGCCGCAGCTGGCGCCGCAGTCGGTCGCGGCGATCACCGCGGCCCAGCACCTGGCCACCGAGATGGACGACGAGTACGTCTCCACCGAGCACCTGATGGTCGGCCTGGCTGGAGGCTTGGGGGGCTCGGCCGCCGCCGGCGACACCGACGTCGCCAAGCTGCTGACCGGCCACGGCGCGTCGCCGCAGGCACTCCGTGAGGCGTTCGTCAAGGTGCGCGGCAGTGCCCGCGTCACCAACCCGGACCCCGAGGGGTCCTATCAGGCGCTGGAGAAGTACTCCACCGACCTGACCGCCCGGGCCAGGGAAGGCGAACTCGATCCCGTCATCGGACGTGACAACGAGATCCGTCGCGTCGTGCAGGTGCTGTCCCGGCGCACCAAGAACAACCCGGTGCTCATCGGCGAGCCCGGCGTCGGCAAGACCGCCATCGTCGAGGGCCTGGCCCAGCGCATCGTGGCCGGCGACGTGCCCGAGAGCCTGCGCGACAAGACCGTGATCTCGCTCGACCTCGGGTCGATGGTGGCCGGCGCCAAGTACCGCGGCGAGTTCGAGGAACGGCTCAAGGCCGTCCTCGACGACATCAAGAACTCGGCGGGCCAGATCATCACGTTCATCGACGAGCTGCACACCATCGTCGGGGCCGGTGCGACCGGCGAGTCCGCGATGGACGCCGGCAACATGATCAAGCCGATGCTGGCCCGCGGCGAGCTTCGCCTGGTCGGCGCGACCACGCTCGACGAGTACCGCAAGTACATCGAGAAGGACGCCGCGCTGGAACGCCGCTTCCAGCAGGTGCTGGTCGGCGAACCGTCCGTCGAGGACACCGTCGGCATCCTGCGTGGGCTCAAGGAGCGCTACGAGGTGCACCACGGTGTGCGGATCACGGACTCGGCGCTGGTCGCTGCGGCCACGCTGTCCGACCGCTACATCACCGCGCGGTTCCTGCCCGACAAGGCCATCGACCTGGTCGACGAGGCCGCGTCCCGGCTGCGCATGGAGATCGACTCCCGGCCGGTCGAGATCGACGAGGTCGAGCGCCTGGTCCGGCGCCTCGAGATCGAGGAGATGGCGCTGGCCAAGGAAGAGGACGTCGCCTCCAAGGAGCGGCTGGAGAAGCTGCGCTCCGAGTTGGCCGACCACAAGGAGAAGCTGTCGGAGCTCACGACCCGCTGGCAGAACGAGAAGAGCGCCATCGACGTCGTCCGGGAGCTCAAGGAACGGCTGGAGGAGCTGCGCGGAGCGGCCGATCGGGCCGAACGCGACGGTGACCTGGCCAAGGCCGCCGAGCTGCGCTACGGCCGCATCCCCGAGGTCGAGAAGAAACTCGACGCGGCATTGCCCCATGCGGAAGCGCGTGAGGACGTCATGCTCAAGGAGGAGGTCGGGCCCGACGACATCGCCGACGTGGTGTCGGCGTGGACCGGGATCCCGGCCGGCCGGATGCTCGAGGGCGAGACGGCCAAGCTGCTCCGGATGGAGGAGGAGCTGGGCAAGCGGGTCGTCGGACAGCGCAAGGCCGTGCAGGCCGTGTCCGATGCGGTCCGGCGGTCGCGTGCCGGTGTCGCCGACCCGAACCGTCCGACGGGGTCGTTCATGTTCCTCGGCCCGACCGGTGTCGGCAAGACCGAGCTGGCCAAGGCGCTGGCGGAGTTCCTGTTCGACGACGAGCGGGCCATGGTCCGCATCGACATGAGCGAGTACGGCGAGAAGCACTCGGTGGCTCGCCTCGTCGGTGCCCCTCCCGGCTACGTCGGCTACGACCAGGGCGGTCAGCTGACCGAGGCGGTGCGGCGGCGTCCGTACACCGTGATCCTGTTCGACGAGATCGAGAAGGCGCACCCGGACGTGTTCGACGTGCTGCTGCAGGTCCTCGACGAGGGGCGGCTGACCGACGGCCAGGGCCGCACGGTCGACTTCCGCAACACGATCCTGATCCTGACCTCGAACCTCGGGTCCGGCGGCAGCGAGGAGCAGGTGATGGCGGCGGTGCGCTCGGCGTTCAAACCCGAGTTCATCAACCGGCTGGACGACGTGATCGTCTTCCACGGCCTCGAACCCGGGGAGCTGGTGTCGATCGTCGACATCCAGCTGCAGCAGTTGGCCAAGCGGTTGGCGCAGCGCAGGCTCACCCTCGAGGTGTCGCTGCCCGCCAAGCAGTGGCTGGCCCAGCACGGGTTCGACCCGGTCTACGGCGCGCGTCCGCTGCGGCGGCTGCTGCAGCAGGCCATCGGTGACCAGCTGGCCAAGATGCTGCTCGCCGGTGATGTGCACGACGGCGACGTGGTGCCCGTCAACGTCAGCCCCGAGGGGGACCACCTGGTGCTGGGCTGAGCCCGAAAATCCGCCGAACTTGCATTCCATGTGCGAAAAGCCGAGTGGCGAGCGCGTGGAATGCAAGTTCGGCGGTAAGGGTGACCGGGTTGTGACCCATTCGGATTCGGACGGCGCCGCCCAGAGCGGATACTCTTGACGCAATGGTCCCGCTTTGGTTCACGCTGTCCGCACTCTGCTTCGTGGGTGCGGCCGTGTTGTTGTACGTCGACCTCGATCGACGTCGCGGCCTGGGCCGACGCCGCAAGTCCTGGGCCAAGTCGCACGGCTTCGACTACGAGCACGAATCCGCCGACATTCTGCAGCGCTGGAAGCGCGGGGTGATGTCGACGGTCGGCAACGTGACGGCCAAGAACGTCGTCCTCGGCCAGATCCGCGGCGAAGCGGTCTTCATCTTCGACCTCGAGGACGTCGCCACCGTGATCGCGCTGCACCGCAAGGTCGGCACGAACGTCGTCGTCGATCTGCGGCTCAAAGGCATCAAGGAACCGCGCGAAAGCGACATCTGGCTGCTCGGCGCCATCGGCCCGCGGATGGTGTACTCGACCAACCTCGACGCCGCCCGCCGCGCCTGCGACCGCCGGATGGTGACGTTCGCCCACACCGCGCCCGACTGCGCCGAGATCATGTGGAACGAGCAGAACTGGACGCTGGTCAGCATGCCCGTCACCAGCACCCGCGCCCAGTGGGACGAGGGGCTGCGCACGGTGCGCCAGTTCAACGATCTGCTGCGGGTGCTCCCGCCGCTGCCCTCGGCCAGCACCGGCCAGCCGGTGGCGCGCCGGAGTGGTTCACCCAGCCGTCCGCTCACCCCCGCGCCGGCGGGTCGTCACGAGTCGCCGCCGCCCAACTTCGCGGGGCCGCGGCCCGAGCCCGTGCGCCGGCCACAGCCCCCGGGCCCGCCGCCGCAGCGCAACGGGCGGCAGTCGCCGAACTATCAGCGATAAGTATTGTCTGGGGCATGTCCCGCCCCGTCGCTCTGATCACCGGGCCGACGTCCGGGCTGGGCGAGGGTTTCGCACGCCGCTACGCGGCCGACGGCTATGACCTGGTGCTCGTCGCACGCAACGCCGAACGCCTGGACAGCCTCGCGTCGGAACTGTGTGACGAGGCCGGTGCCCGGGTCGAGGTGATCGCCGCCGACCTCTCCGTCGCCGCCGACCGCTCGGCGGTCGCCGAGCGGCTGCGCTCCGGGGTGCGGGTTCTGGTGAACAACGCCGGCTTCGGCACCTCGGGCGAATTCTGGACGGCCGACTACGCCATGCTCCAAGCCCAGCTCGACGTCAACGTCACCGCCGTCATGCAACTCACCCACGCCGCGCTGCCGTCGATGCTCGCCGCCGCCGAGGGCACGGTGCTCAACGTCGCCAGCGTCGCGGGTCTGCTGCCGGGCCGGGGTTCGACGTATTCGGCGTCCAAGGCGTGGGTGGTGTCCTTCTCCGAGGGGCTGGCCAACGGCCTGGGCGGCACGGGAGTCGGGGTCCACGCCCTGTGTCCCGGCTTCGTCCGCACGGAGTTCCACGAGCGGGCCGGCATCGACATGGCCGGCACCGCGTCGTTCCTGTGGCTGGAGGTCGACGACGTGGTCCGCGACGCCATGGCCGGCATCGCCGACGGTGACGTCGTCATCATCCCGGGTCTGGTGTACAAGGCGCTGACCACCGGCGGACGCATGGTGCCCCGAAACGTGGTGCGTGCGTTGACGAAAGTCGTGGGCCGGGGCCGTGGGCGCACCTGAGGTCCCGTGCGGGTAATCGCGATCCTGGTGGCGATCGTCCTCGTCGCCACCTCCTGCTCCGGTGACGACGGACGGCCCGACGTCTACTCCGCCCAGACCGCCTCGATCGGCGAGTCCCTGGCGATGCTCGGGTGGAACATGTCGGTGTCGAACCTGCGTTTCGACGCCGACTACGTGCTGGTCGACGTCGAGGCATCCCCTGCGAAGGACGGCGCCCCGCACGCCAAGCCCGAGGACATCCGCTTCGGTCTGTACGGGGCGCTGGCGCACCCTGTCGAGGCCAACGCCGTCGGCGGCTGCGGGGACGTGACAAGCCTTGACCTGAAACCGTTGTCGGCTCCCAGCCCGGATCGGATGACCGGCACGGTGTGCCTCGGACCGCTGCGAGACCAGTCGCAGGTGCGCGGGGTCTACGCCTACTCGCCGCACGACCGCATCGCCGACACGACGGTCGCGTATCCCGCCGCCTTCCCGGTCGGGCTGCTGCCGACCAACGAGAACGACGCCGGGCTGACCGTCCGCACCACCAGCCTCGACGCGTTCCGCGCCGACGGCGCGAAACTCGAGGCCACCGCGCTCGGGGATCCGTCGGCGTTCGAGGGCAAGGGATACATGCTGCTCGGACTCGAGATCGACGGCCTGGCACCGCGATACAGCGACGATTCCGCCAAGCGCGGCGGTCCGCTGATGGTGCTGGTCGCCCCGTCGATCCCCGGCCGGGGCATCAGCCACGCCTGTGATGTCTACGGGTCGTCGGTGCTCGTGCTGCCCGACTCGTCGCGCGAGGGGGTCCAGGTGCGGGCGTCCCTGTGCACCCAGGGCGAGATCAACGAAGCGCTGCTCTACGCCACGGTGTCGATGACCGGCACCCACGCGTCGCTGTGGATGCGGGACGTCTCGCAGTGACCGATCCGGCCGGCCCCACCGAGTGGGGTGAGGCCCCCGGCGTCGGGCCCTGGCGGGGTCCGCTGCCCGAGGACCCCCGATACGACCCGGAGTTGTTGCGCGACGGCGATTCTCGCAACGTGGTGGACGCCTACCGGTACTGGAGCCGGGACGCGGTCATCGCCGACATCGACCGGCGCAGGCACCCTCTGCACGTGGCGATCGAGAACTTCGGCAACGACGCCAACATCGGCGCGGTGGTGCGGACGGCCAACGCCTTCGCGGTGGACACCGTGCACATCGTGGGGCGCCGACGGTGGAATCGCCGGGGCGCCATGGTGACCGACCGCTACCAGCGGTTGCGCCACCACGAGACCACCGAGGACCTGCTGGCCTTCGCCGATCGGGAGAGGTTGAGCGTCGTGGCGGTCGACAACGTCCCCGGCGCCGCACGCATCGAGGAGGTCCTGCTGCCCCGCGAGTGCCTGATGATCTTCGGCCAGGAGGGGCCCGGGATCACCGAGGACGCGAAGCGCGGCGCCGGCTCAGTGGTGTCGATCGCACAGTTCGGTTCCACGCGCAGCATCAACGCCGCCGTCGCCGCCGGCATCGCCATGCACACCTGGATCTGCCAGCACGCCGACCTCGACCGCGCCTGGTGAGCGGTCCCGCAGCAGCAGCCAGACCGCGACGGCGGCGGTGAGCAGCAGCACCGCACCCACGCCCGAGGCGATCGACAGTCCGTGGGTGAACGCGCCCTGCGCGGCGGCCAGCACCTCGGCCCGCTGCCCGGCCGGCAGCGTGTCCGCGGCGCGGATCGCGCTCGGCAGCGCGTCGCGGATCTCGGCGGACACCGCGGGGGACAGGCCGGGCGCGACCACGACGGTGCGGTAGACCGCGGTGACGATCGACCCCAGCGTCGCGATGCCCAGGGCCATGCCCAGTTCGTAGGCGGTCTCCGACACCGCGGCCGCAGCGCCCGCGCGCTCCTTGGGCACGCTGGCGAGGATGACGTCACTGGCGACGGTGAACGCCAGGCCGAGGCCGACGCCGACGACGAACAGCGCGACGCCGAGAGGCGGGTACGGCGCGATCGGGTAGAACCACGTCAGCGCCGCCATCAACGCGACCATCGCGACGCCGACGAGCACCAGACCCGTGGTGAGCACGAGCCGGTGCGAGAAGCGGCGCACCGCCACCCCGGCGATCACGCCGAACACCGTCGCGGTGACCGCAGCCGGCAACTCGGCCAACCCGGCCTTCAGCGGGCCGTAGCCGTGTACCAACTGGAAGTACTGCGACAGGAAGAACACCAGCCCGGCCAGGCCGAGGACCGAGAGCAGGTTGGCGGCGACCACCCCCGAGAACCGCGGGTTGGTGAACAGCCGCACGTCGATCAGCGGGTGGGTCAGACGCAGCTGGCGGCGCACGAACACCACCAGCGCCGTGACGCCGATGACGCCGGCGGCGACGACGTCGACGCCGAGGCCGTCCGCTCGCCCGGTGAAACCCTCCTTGATGCTGTAGACCGTGCCGAGCATCCCGGCCATCGACAGCGCCACGCTGGGCAGGTCCCACGGCCCCGGCTCCGGGTTGCGGTGCTCGGGCAGCAGCACGAGGCCGCCGGCCAGCAGCACCACCATCACCGGGATGTTGATCAAGAAGACCGATCCCCACCAGAAGTGCTCGAGCAGCACCCCGCCGACCACCGGACCGAGCGCGGCGCCGGCCGAGAACGCCGACGCCCAGATGCCGACGGCGATGCTGCGCTCCCGCTGGTCGGGGAACAGCCCGCGGATCAGCGCCAGGGTGGCCGGGGTGAGCGTCGCACCGGCCACGCCCAGCAGCGCGCGGGTCCCGATCAGCATGCCGGCGGACGAGGAATACGCGGTGACCGCGGAGATCACCGCGAAAGCCGTTGCGCCGCAGAGCAACAGCTTCTTGTGTCCGATGCGGTCCCCGAGGCTGCCCATGCTGATGAGCAGTGCGGCCAAGACGAAGGAGTAGATGTCGCCGATCCAGAGGATCTGGGTTCCGGTGGCACCGAGGTCGGCCCCGATGAACGGGGTCGCCAGTGCGAGGACGGTGCCGTCGATGCCGATCAGCAACACGGCCATGGTGAGGATCGCGAGGGCGAGCCAGCGGCGGGTCATGTGGTGCTCACTCCGTTGAGGAGAAGGTCGGTGATGAGGCGGCCGAAGTCGCGGCTGCCGACGCGGCCCGCGCGGATGGCCCACACGGTGCCGCCGACCAGGCTGTAGAACGCCTCGGTCAGCCACGCCGCGGTCAGCTCCGGCCGGAATTCGCCGGTGCGCTGTCCGCGCAGGAACAGGTCGGTGATCGCGGTGTCGATCTCGTCCCAGATCTCGATGGTGGTGTCGATGTCGACTTCTTGGCTCTGGCTGTACAGCAACGCCAGGTAGGGCGATACCGGCTCGCAGGCCTCCACCAGCCGGCGCAGCGCGTCGGAGGCCGAACCCTGGTCGAGGCGAACGGATTCCAGCACCTGCCGCAGCTCGGCGATGGCGAGTCTCTCGAGCGCCTCCATCAGAGCGGACCGACCGGCGAAGTGCCGGTGCAGCGTGGCGCGGCTCACCCCGACCGCGGCTGCGATCTCGTCCTGCGTCGCGTTGGGGCGGCGCCCGAGGAAGTCGGCCGCAGCGCGCAGCAGTTGATCACGCGTAGCAGACATGCGACGACTATAGCTCAAGTGAGACAAATATGTCTCATTGATTCTGCGGAGCGGGCTGCCCCGCAGCGTGCCGCTGAGGCAGGATCGACGGCATGGATCAGATGTGGGCCAACCGCGCCGCCAGCGCCGAAGCCGCGATCACCGCACGCCACCTCAAGAAGCTGTGGGGGCTGCCCGGCACTCAGCTCGGGGTGGTCGCCTGGCCGGCGTCGGGCAGCCAGCGGCGGTTCGGCACCTGGCACTACTGGTGGCAGGCCCACCTCCTGGACAACCTGGTCGACGCGCAGCTGCGCGCCCCCGAACCCGAACGGCTCGCCTCGATCACCCGGCAGATCCGCGGGCACTGGCTGCGCAACGTCGGCCACTGGACCAACGACTACTACGACGACATGGCGTGGCTGGCGCTGGCCCTCGAACGTGCGGGCCGGCTGACCGGGGCGTCGCGGCCGAAGGCGCTGCACAAGCTCGCCGACCAGTTCCTCACCGCATGGGTGCCCGAGGACGGCGGCGGAATCCCGTGGCGCAAGCAGGATCAGTTCTTCAACGCCCCGGCCAACGGCCCGGCGGGCATCTTCCTCGCCCGCTATGAGGACCGGCTGCGCCGAGCCCAGCAGATGGCCGACTGGATCGACGACACCCTGATCGACCCGGAGACCCACCTGGTCTTCGACGGCATCAAAGCCGGCTCGCTGGTGCGCGCGCAGTACACCTACTGCCAGGGCGTGGTGCTGGGGCTGGAGACGGAGCTGGCTGCGCGCACCCAGGACGCGCGGCACGCAGAGCGGGTGCACCGGCTGGTCGCCGCGGTCGCCGAGCACATGGTGACCGACGGTGTGCTCAAGGGTGCGGGGGGAGGCGACGGCGGGCTGTTCGCCGGGATCCTCGCGCGCTATCTGGCGTTGGTGGCCAACGAGCTTCCCGCGCGCGGGGCCGAGGACGAGACCGCCCGAGCGAAGGCCCGGTCGCTCGTGCTGTCCTCGGCGCGGGCGGCGTGGGACAACCGGCAGACCGTCGACGGGCTGCCGCTGTTCGCGGCGTTCTGGGATCGCGCCGCCGAGCTGCCGACCGCGCAGACCGGCGAAGCGCAGTTCGTCGAGGGCGCGGTGAACTCGTCGGAGATTCCCGAGCGGGACCTGTCGGTGCAGCTGGCCGGCTGGATGTTGATGGAAGCCGCCCACACCGTCGCCGGCGAAGCCGACGAAGCGGGGGACGGGGAGACCACCGCTGGTGACTGAGCCTCAGACCCAGCGAGGTTTCCCGCTACTGCCGTCGCGGCGCAACCGCGGCAGCAAGGCGACCAGGACCACCGACAACACCGCCGCGGCGCTGCTGCTGCTCTTCACCGTCATCGCGATCTTGTGGGCGAATTCGCCTTGGGCGCACGCCTATTCGACGCTGCTAGACACCCGCGTCGGGATCAGCGTCGGAAGCACCTTCGTCGAGATGTCGGTCAAGCACATCGTCAACGACGCGTTGATGACGTTCTTCTTCTTCATCGTCGGGCTCGAGGTCACCCGCGAGTTCACCATCGGCGAGCTGACCGACCGCTCCCGGGCGGCCGTGCCCGTCGTCGCCGCGGCCGCCGGCCTGGTGCTGCCCGCCATGGTGTTCCTGCTGTTCAACACCTCCGGAGAGAACGCCGCGGCGTGGGGCGTGGTGATCTCCACGGACACCGCATTCCTGGTCGGCGCGCTGGCGATCATCAAGCCGATGTATCCCGCCCGCGTGCGGGTGTTCCTGCTCACGCTGGCGGTCGTCGACGACG
Organism: Mycolicibacterium chubuense NBB4; assembly: GCF_000266905.1. The sequence goes on from NC_018027.1 coordinate 448,076, forward strand.
TCGGGGCGCTGGGCGCGATCGCGTTGTTCTACTCCGAGAGCATCGCGGTCGGCCCGCTCGTCGTCTCCGTCGTGCTGCTCATCGCGCTGGCGTTGGTGCGGTTCCTGCCGAAGGCTCGCGGCCCGGCCTACACCGTGCTGGGTGTCGCGCTGTGGATCGCGCTCTTCCTGTCCGGCATCCACCCGACGCTCGCCGGTGTCGCGGTGGCGCTGACGATCCCGGTGTTCACGCCCGAGCGCCGTCCGGTCGAACGGGCGGTCGAGCAGATCCGCGCCTTCCGGCAGTCACCGAATTCGGAGTACGCCCGGGCGGCGAGTCGCTCGCTGCGCGACTCCATCTCGATCAACGAACGACTGCAGACGGCAGTGGGTCCGGTGGTGTCGTTCGGCATCCTGCCGCTGTTCGCACTCGTCAACGCGGGTGTGCGGCTGGACTCCGAGAGCCTGGGCGCCGCGTTGGGCTCGTCGTTGACGTGGGGCATCGTCGCCGGCCTGGTGATCGGGAAGTTCGTCGGCATCACCGGTGCGACGTGGTTCATGGAACGGACCGGGCTGGGCGCGCTCGCGCCGGGACTGACGCTGCGCAGGATCGCCGGCGGGGCGGCGCTGTCCGGCATCGGCTTCACGATCTCGTTGTTCATCGTCGACATCGCGATCCCCGACCCGGGCCGGCAGGATCAGGCGCGCATCGGCGTACTGGCCGCGTCGGTCCTCGCGTTCGTGTTCGGGTGGGCGGTCTTCCGGATCACCGATGCGCTGCGTCCGCCCGAGCCCGTCGGCCTGAAGCTGCTGCGCCCGGTGGATCCGGAACGCGACCACGTCCGTGGCCGCCACGACGCCCCGCTGACACTGGTCGAGTACGGCGACTTCGAGTGCCCGTTCTGCAGCCGCGCGACCGGCGCCATCGACGAGGTCCGGACGCATTTCGGGGACGAACTGCGCTATGTCTGGCGCCACTTCCCGCTCGAGCGGGCGCACCCGCGGGCGTTCGACGCCGCCCGGGCCAGTGAGGCGGCCGCCCTGCAGGGCCGGTTCTGGGAGATGGCCCACGAGCTGTTCGCGCACCAGGACGACCTGGAGTGGTCGGACATGTACCGCTACGCGGTCGCGGCGGGATGCGACATCGAGCAGTTCGACCAGGACGTGCGGGTGCACTCGTCGGGGGTGCTGCACCGGGTGCAGGACGACGCCGAGGACGCCGAGGAGATGGACCTCAACGCGACACCCACCCTGTTCGTCAACGGCAAGCGGCACAAGGGGCCGTGGGATTCCGCGAGCCTGATCCGGGCGTTGGAGGAGAGCCGGGCGGCTCGGCTCTGACCTAGGTCGTGGGCTCGGGTTCGCCGGCCTGTCGCGCGGCCTTGCGGCGCTTGTACCACTCCCAGATCATCGGCGTGACCGAGGCGAGGGCGATCAGGATGAAGATCGGCTCTAGCAGTTTCTGCACCACCTCGAACTGCCCGAGGCCGTAGCCCATCAGCACCAGCCCGACACCCCAGACCACCGCGCCGAGCACGTTGAACGCCGTGAACAGGCCGTAGCTCATGCGCGCCGCACCGGCCGTGATGGGCGCCAGCGTCCGCACGATCGGCACGAACCGTGCGATCACGATCGCGAACGGGCCGCGCTGCTCGAAGAACAGGTGCGCCTCGTCGAGGTAGCGCTGTTTGAGGACGCGCGCATTGGGCTTGAACATCGACGTACCGATGCTGCGCCCGATCCAGTAGCCGACCTGCCCGCCGAGGATGGCTGCGACCGGGATGAACACCAGCAGCTGCCACAGGTGGAAGTTGGCGTTGACGGTGTCGGCGCGGGCCGCCGTGCCGGCGGCGAGCATGCCCGAAACGAACAGCAGGGTGTCGCCGGGCAGGACGGGGAACAGCACGCCGGATTCGACGAAGACCACCACCAGGATGCCGACCAGCGCCCAGGTGCCGAAGTACCCGATGAGCTTGATCGGGTCCAGAAAATCGGGCATCAGCGCAAGAGTGTCGACGACCACGGCACCCAAGGGTACCGGCGCATCATTCCCCGCCGTCCGATCGTCGCCCGGCCTAGGGTTCTCCTATGCCCACCCACAAGGCCGTCCAGGTTCCCTCCGCCAACGAGTCGCTCACCGTCGTCGACGTCGACACGCAGTCACCGCCCCCCGGCCACGTCCGGATCGCCGTCGCCGCATGCGGGGTGTGCGGCACCGACCGCGAGTTCCACGCCGGGCACTTCCCGGGTCTGCAGTGGCCCCTGACCCTGGGGCACGAGATCGCCGGAACCGTCGCCGAGGTCGGGGACGGGGTCGAGGACTTCGCGGCCGGTGACCGGGTGGCGGTCGGCTGGTTCGGCGGCAACTGCAACCGCTGCATCCCGTGCCGGAAGGGCTTCTTCATGCAGTGCGAGCGCATGCAGGTGCCGAGCTGGCACTACCCGGGCGGGTACGCGGAGTCGGTGACGGCACCGGCCACCGCGCTGGCACGGATCCCGGAGGGCATGTCGTTCGTCGAGGCCGCCCCCATGGGCTGCGCGGGCGTGACGACCTTCAACGGACTGCGCCAGACGCGCGCCAAGGCCGGCGACCTGGTCGCGGTGCTCGGTGTCGGCGGCCTGGGGCACCTCGGCGTGCAGTTCTCCCGGGCGATGGGCTTCGAGACCGTCGCGATCGCGCGCGGCACGGGCAAGGCCGAGGAGGCGACGCGGCTGGGCGCCCACCACTACATCGACTCGACGGCGCAGGACGTCGGCGCGGAACTGAAGAAGCTCGGCGGCGCCGTCGTCGTGCTGGCCACGGCGAACAACGCGGCCGCCATGGCCGACACCGTCGCCGGGCTGGGCCCGGCCGGCGAGCTGGTCGCCATCGGGGTCACGCCCGAGAACCTCCCGGTCAGCCCGCTGGACCTGATCAACTCCGGGCTCTCGGTGACCGGTCACCCATCGGGGACCTCGCGCGATGTCGAGGAGACGATGCACTTCGCGATGCTGTCCGGGGTGCGGGCGATGGTCGAGGAGCGTCCGCTGGCCGAAGCCGCGGAAGCCTTCGCGGCGATGGACGAGGGCCGCGCGCGGTACCGGATGGTGCTGACCGTGTGAGGCCGCCCGGTTCTTGACATACTGCCTCCAACGCCGGCCGGAAGGAATCACGCCATGCCCATCGCCACGCCCGAGGTCTATGCCGAGATGCTGTCCCGCGCCAAGGAGCACTCCTTCGCGTTCCCGGCCATCAACTGCGTCGGCTCGGAGAGCGTCAACGCCGCCATCAAGGGTTTCGCGGACGCCGGTTCCGACGGCATCATCCAATTCTCCACCGGCGGTGCGGAATTCGCGTCCGGCCTGGGTGTCAAGGACATGGTGACGGGGGCGGTGGCGCTCGCGGAGTTCGCGCACGTGATCGCCGAGAAGTACCCGATCACCGTCGCGCTGCACACCGACCACTGCCCCAAGGACAAGCTGGACACCTACGTGCGCCCGCTGCTGGCGATCTCGGCCGAGCGCGTCGCGCAGGGGCGGAATCCGCTGTTCCAGTCGCACATGTGGGACGGTTCGGCGGTGCCGATCGACGAGAACCTGTCGATCGCGCAGGAACTGCTCAAGCAGGCGGCCGCCGCGAAGATCATCCTCGAGATCGAGATCGGTGTCGTCGGCGGCGAGGAGGACGGCGTCGAGGCCGAGATCAACGAGAAGCTCTACACCACGCCCGAGGACTTCGAGAAGACCATCGAGGCGCTCGGCGCGGGCGAGCACGGCAAGTATCTGCTGGCGGCCACGTTCGGCAACGTGCACGGCGTGTACAAGCCGGGCAATGTCGTTCTGAAGCCGGAGGTGCTCGCCGAGGGGCAGCGGGTCGCGTCGGCCAAGCTCGGCCTCGCCGAGGGATCCAAGCCGTTCGACTTCGTGTTCCACGGCGGGTCGGGCTCGCTGAAGTCGGAGATCGAGGATTCGCTGCGCTACGGCGTGGTGAAGATGAACGTCGACACCGACACGCAGTACGCGTTCACCCGCCCGATCGTCGGCCACATGTTCACCAACTACGACGGGGTGCTCAAGGTCGACGGCGAAGTCGGCAACAAGAAGGTCTACGACCCCCGCAGCTACTTCAAGAAGGCAGAGGCGGCGATGAGCGAGCGCGTCGTCGAGGCGTGCAACGACCTGCACAGCGCGGGCAGGTCGGTCACCGCCGGCTAGCTGCTCGGGGCTCATGTCGACGTCGCGATGGCGGCGGCGAGCCTTGACGCGGGAATTCCGGCGCGCGAGCACGTCTCTGCGACGTGATCGGCGGAGTCGGCGGCGAACAACCCGAACAGCACTTCGTCGGACGGCACCGACACCATCGTCAGCAACCGCACGGGACAACCCCGGGCGGACATGGCAGCGGCACTGTCCGCCAGCTTCGCAGCCGTCTGGCTGAGCACCGCTTCGGTGACCGGCGGCTGGTACCACTCGACCAGATAGCACGGCGCGGTAGTGCCCACCGCTCCGAGACTAGAAGCCGCCCCGCTTCCGCTAAATCGGGTGTTTCCCTAACGATCGCGGCGGTAGCACGAAGGCACGGCGAAATCATAGGGAAACGCCCTATTTATCGGCAGTTCGCCCGCCGGTAGCGTCCGCGCTGAGCCCAGCCGCTGAGCAGTAGAGCAGGCCGCGGGCGTGACGGTCGTTCGTATTGCCAGTCGCACGAGGGGTTTTCGCCATGAAGAGTCGGCCCTGGGTCACACTGTCCACGCCGAAGTACCTAGCCACAGCTGCGGCGCTCAGTGCGGCGTGCCTCCTGACGGCGCCCGGTCCCGCAGAGGCGATTCCGCCGGCGCCCTTGGCGCCGGCATGCACCTGGCAGCTGCCGGCCTTCCTGACGATTCATCAAGACAACAACATCGACGTTCGGATGGCCATCAACGACAACAAGCTGGCCGGCCGCGCCGACTACACCAGTCCGGGCGGCGGCGTGACCCATGGCAACGCCGAAGGAGCACTCAACAGCGACGGCCGCACCTTCTTGTTCATCATGAGATGGGACCCGGGCGGGCAGAACAACTACAGCGGCCAGATCAACGGCGACGGCTCGATCAGCGGCACCACTCTCAACGAGCGGAACGCGACCAACAACTGGACCGCCACACCGAACGCGACGTGCGTGGCGCCTCCACCGAAGCCCGCCGACAAACCTCCGGCACCTGCCGCCGGGGGCGGGGCAGGTGGCAACGAGGTGCCGCCGCCTCCGCCGCCTCCAGCGGCCAGGACGGCGACGGCGACCGCCGATGTGGATGTCTACTCCGCACCGGGCGGCAACGATGCCGACAAGTACCCCAAGACCGATACGTTCCCCGGGTTCCTCGAAAACGGCCGCCAGGTCGACCTCGTCGACGGTTCAGCCTGTCCGCCAGCGGATTGGTGCCACATCTCCGGGTCCAACGTGCCCACCGGCAACGGCTATGCGTGGGGATCGTTCTTCACCACACCGTAGTTGGAACTTCGGGCAGAGGTCTGGCTCAGATCACGACATGGGAGAGAGCATGAATCACGTGGTACGCAAGGCACTCTGGGCGATCCTTGTCGTCGCAGCCGCCGGCGCCGCAATGCCGGTGGCCTCGGCCGAACCTCGCGACGAATTCCTCGATGAACTCGCAACCCTGGGCGTGTTCCTGCCGGGTACCGACCAGCCCCAGACCGTCGCGGCCGGTTACCGTGCGTGCGATGAGCTCCGAAGCGGCGTGTCTGTGCTGGACGAGATGGCGGCGGTCGAGGGCACCTATCATCTTCCGCCCGGGCAGGGCACGCTGTTCGTCAGTGCGGCTACCACGAATCTCTGCCCTGACTTCGCGGGTTGACCGTGTTCCCGCCCATGTGCCGGCCGAGTTCAGCCCGCGACCGGATACCCAGTTTGCGATAGACGCGGGCGAGGTTCGCCTCGACGGTCTTGGGGCTGATGAACAAGGCGGCGGCCACTTCGCGGTTGGTCATGCCCGAGGCGGCGAGTTCGGCCACCCGCTGCTCGGAGGGAGTGAGCGTACCCGCCGAGTGGTGGCCGACGTTGGCTCGGCCCAGTTCGGTTCGGGCACGGTGGGCCCACAATGGCGTGCCGAAGTCCTCGAAGGCCTGCAGAGCCTGCCGCAGGCCGGTCGCGGCGGTGTGGTTGCGGCGACGACGCCGCTCCAGTTGGCCGGCCAGTAGCTGAGTGCGAGCGCGTTCGAACGGCATGGGCAGGCGGCGATGTTCGATCAGCGCGCGGTCGGCGGCGTCGGCGGCGGCGTCGAGTTCTCCGCCGGCGGCCAGCAGCATGGCGCGGCCGCGCCCGGCGCTTGCCAGCATCCAGGGGCGATCCAGCCGTCGCCCATTGCGTTCCAGCATGTCGACGAGGGCTTCGGCGTCCGCGGCCCGTCCCACTGCGACGAAGCTCTCCACCGCGTCGGGCACGAACCACGCGGCGAAGATCTCCGCCGCCTCCGGATGCGCGCTGAGCCTGTCGACAAGTGGTTCCAGCGCCGTGAGCGCGGCGTGGTGACGGCCCAGCGACACCTCCAGGAAGCCCAGCGCCGCCATGGACCAGCCGGCCAGCAGCTCGGACCCACAGTCGCGGGTGGGTTCGATCGCCCGCTGCAGGTCGCGGCGGGCGCCGTCCTCGTGCCCGGCGTAGGCCGCGGTGAGGGCCCGAATGGTCAGCGCCGCCGACATCGGCAGTGGCCCATCGAGTTGCGACGCCAACTGCACCGCGTTCTCGGCGATGAGGGCAGCGTCCCCGAACGCCGCACGCCAGATCGCGGTCAGGCCTTCGTGGTAGGCGATGAAGACCAGTGCACTTTCCTCGCCTCGCTCGATGGACCGCTGCCTGACGGTCAGGAGAGCGTCCTGCGCGGCGTCGAGCCGGCCGGTCCAGGCGTGTGCCAGCGCAGCATGAAGGCTGGGGCGGAACATCACCGGCGCCGGCGACTCGTGAGACTCCAATTCTGTTGCCCGCCACAGGATTTCGTCGTCACAGCCGCTGCCCGACAATAAACCGACCACGATCTTCATGCCCAGGGCCTGACTCAGGATGTGTGGATCATCGACGGCGCGTGCGTCCGCCGCCGCGTCGGAGATGTTCCGCACCGACGCGGCGAGATCCCCGATGTGGATCTGCACCCAAGCGAGAGAGACCAGGATCCGGGCACGCAGCGCGAGATCGTCCTCCGCCAGTTCGAGGGCTCGGCTCAGTTCGTCCGCGGCGGTCAGCAGACTGCCTTCGAGCTGGCTGATCACGGCGAGCAGACCGAATGCTTCGGCGCACACACCGCGCCCCGGATCCCGTGCCACGACCTCCTCGAGCAGTCGGCGGGCACGTGCGCTGTTGCCGCTGTCGAACAGGAAGCCCGCCAGCCTGATTCGTCGTTCGGGCGTGTCGCCACCCAGTTCGAGCGCGAAGTCCAGCAGCTCCGCGGCGGCGACGGGCGCACCTCGTTTGCCCGCCGACTCCGCCGCGGCGTCGAGCGCGTGCAGTGTGTCCCGGTCACCGGTCGTGGTCGCGAGGGCGAGATGTCGCGCCCGCAGTTCGGGTTCCTCGACGATCGCTGCGAGCGACCGGTGCATCGCCCGGCGTTGCGCGGGGGCGGCGTCCGCGTACACACCCGCTGCGAGCACCGGATGGCCGAAGCGCAGGCGACGGCCCTCGTAACACACGATGCCCATGGCTTCGGCGTCGGCGAGCCGGTCCACGACACCGGTGGCGGTGCTGTCGGTCGCCCGCGCCACGATGTCGACCGTCGGCGCGCCTGCGCACGCCGCGGCCAGCAACGCGTCCCGGGCGTCGGCATTCACGCCGGCAAGGCGACGCCGCACCAGCTCGGCCAGTGATCTCGGCATGTGCAGACCCTCGTCGGTGGCCGCTCGAGCCAGCTCGAGCGCGTACAGCGGGTTTCCGCCGGAGATCTCGTTGATGTGCACCATCAACGGCCGAGGTAACGACCGCCCGAGGCGCCGCACGATGACGGCATGCAGCGCCCCCAGGCTCAGGGGGCCGACCGCGAGTCGGGAAGCGGCGTCGGGCCAGGGCATCCGGAGCCAGGACACGTCGGCCGCATCGGCGGCGTCTGAGCGCAAAGTCGCCAGCACGCCGACGGGCCCCGACAATCGCCTCGCGGCGAAGGCGATGACCGCGGCGCTGGACGGGTCGAGCCACTGCAGGTCGTCGATCGCGATCAGGACGCGACTCGATCCGGTCAACCGCTTGACGACCGACAGGAAAGCCGCCGCCACCGCCCGCGGGTCGGTCGGGCTGTCTTCGGGACCACCGAGCAGCGTGACGCGGTCGAGCGCGAGTCGTTGCGGCGCGGGCAGGTCGGCGAGCACGGCGGGTTCCACACCACTGAGCAGATCGGTGAGCGACGCATAGGCCAGGACGGACTCGGCGTGGGCGGTGCGGGTCCCCAGGACCCGGCATCCACTCTGACGCGCACGTTCGATCGCGAACAGCCAGAGGGTGGTCTTGCCGATGCCCGCGTCGCCCTCGATCACCAAGCTGGTCGGCGCCGCAGCCGCGGCGTCGAGGAAGTCCACGATCTGCGCGGTCTCGGCCTCCCGGCCGACCACCTCGGTGGCCATGCCCGATCATCGCAGCGATCTGCCGGCAACCGACGATGATTACGTCGAACTCGAATCCTTGATTGCGGTAGCACCGGACGCACGCCGGCTAGCTGCTCGGGGCCTGGCAGATCTTCCACTGGTCGTCGCGGTACTGCAGGTCGAAGCTGCGCGTCGAGCGCGTCTGCGGCGCGTACGCCAGGAACGAGGTGACGTTGGCCTCCGCGTGCTCGCCGTTGACCACCACCTCGTCGATGCTGGCGACCACCGGATACTGCTTGGCCGCGGCGACCCTCTCGTGCGTGGCCGCCCACACCTCGTCGTCATAGGCGACGTAACTGTCGCGGGTGCTGCCGCAGGTGATGCTGCGCAGCGTCGCGAGGTCGCCGTTCTGCACCGCGACGTCGAAGTCCCCGATCGTGGAGCGGACCCTGTCCTCCTGCGAGGCCGCCGGCGACGAATTGCGGCTCAACAGGATGGTGCCGAGAATCGCGACGGCGGCGAGCGCGGCGATGACGAGGACGATCGCCACCACCCAGCCCCACTTGCGCCTCTTACTCGACGGCTTCGGCGCCTCGCCGCGCGGCGGGATCATCTGCGGGGCCGCGGCCTTCTGTGCGGCGAAGGCCTCGGTGGCAGGCTCGATCGGCCGGTTGATGATCTGCGTCGAACCGGCGTCGAATCCCGACGGCGCGGTGAACCGCCGCTCGCCGGGCGGCACCGCCGCGCCGCCGATGTCGTCGCCCTGCGGTTCGGCGGGCGCGAAGACCTCGGTGGCGGGCTCGTGTTCGGGATCGGGGTTGGGCAGCACCTCGGTGTGGGCGTCCGCGTCGACCGGCTCGGGCTTCTCGCCGGCGGCGATCTCGTCGGTGGTCTCCTCCGGTCGGTCAGGCCCTGTGGGGTTCGACATCCCTGCTGAAATCCTCCCTGGTCCTGCCGTGCAGACGTTACGGCCGAAGCTTAGCCATCCGCGGTGTCAAACGCTCAGAGGCCGCACGGCACAATGGGTCACATGACGCGGATGGGTGATCTTCTCGGACCGGAACCAGTGTTGCTGCCAGGTGATCCGGCCGCCGAATCCGAGCTCGAGGCAGAGGAGAACCCTGCCATCGTCGCGGCGGCGCACCCCTCCGCGTCGGTCGCGTGGGCCGCGCTGGCCGAGGATGCGCTCGCCGACGACAAGGCCGTCACCGCCTATGCCTACGCCCGCACGGGCTACCACCGCGGGCTCGATCAGCTGCGCCGCAACGGGTGGAAGGGCTTCGGCCCGGTCCCGGTCGCGCATGCACCCAACCGCGGTTTCCTGCGCTGCGTCGCGGCGCTGGCCCGGGCCGCCGACTCGATCGGCGAGCTCGACGAATACCAGCGTTGCCTCGATCTGCTCGACGACTGCGACCCAGCCGCGCGCTCCGCGCTCGGCCTGTCCTGATCATCGGCGCCGTGGCGCCGCGTCGACGGCCCACAGGGCGGCGATCGTCCGATACGACCGCTGCTCGGCGGCCATGACCTCGGGCAGCAGTTGCGCCGCCGACGCGCGCTGGTCGCGCTGTCCGTGCCGGGCGGCCTCGTAGGCGTCGAGCAGGTCGAGCGTGGCGCGCTGCAGGTCGCGCCGGGCGGTGCGGGCGGCCAGGCTGGTCGCCTCCCGCCGGTCGAGGTGATCCGCCGCGGCGTCGGCGGCGCTGTGAGTCCGCGCCAGTGCGTCGACGAGGCGGTCGGCCTCCTGGCGGTCGGCCAGCAGCAGGTACACGGCCAGCCCGACCGCGCACCCGATCAGCGTGTCGACGCCCCGCGCCAGCAGCAGGTGGCCCGCCTCGGCGGCCGACAGGTCCCGCGTTCCGGACGCGATGGTCAGCGCGGTCGCGGTGATGAACATCGACGCCAGCGTGTAGTTGCGGGTCACGAGCATCTCGATGGCGAACTGCAGCAGTGCCAGCACGAGCGCGAGCAACACGCCCCTCGGGTGCACGACGATGATGACGGCGGCCAGGCCGAGACCGATCCAGGTGCCGAGCAGCCGCTCGGCCCCGCGGCGCAGCGTCCCGCTCAGGTGGGTGCCCTGGTGCAGCACGAGCACCGCGGTCGCCATCGCCCAGTAGGCCCGGTCGACGCCGAGCGCCACGGCGGCCGCACCGGCCAGCGGTACTCCGATCGCGACCCGCACCATCACCCGTCGCGTGTGCGAGCCCGGCAGCAGCGCCTGCCGCAGCAGGCTGCTGGTCGGCGGACGCGTGGGCGGGAGCCGGTCGGCGTCGCGGGCCGCCACCGATTCCGGCGCCACGTCGAGGGCGCCCAGTCGGCGGACCAGTTCGGCGGAACCCGGCTCGGGAGGGACACCCGCCGCCGCGGCGGCCATCGCGTCGGCGAACACGACGTGGACCGCATGGTTGGCGGCGTGCAGGCGGTGCAACACGCTGCGCGGCGGCGCGGCCACCGGCTGCTGGTGCACCAGCGTCTTCCACGCCGCGTGCAGCGCGACGGCGGCCCGTCGCCGAGCGTCATCCTGCGCCGACGTGCCGATCGCCTCGATGAACCCGGCCACCGCGGTCGCCGCGGTGGTCACCGCCGCCCGCTCTGGACGCCGGAATCCGGTGGTCGCGCCGAGCATCTGGAGTGTCCACGCCACCGCGCCACCGGCGAGCACCAGCAGCGCGATCTGCCACGGCAGCAGGTGTGACGCCGACACCCCGATGCCGGCCGCGCAGGCGACGACGAACACGTACGCCCCGGGCGGCCCGACGGCCAGCGCGTTGCACAGCCACACCGCGGTCACGGCGACCGCGGACACGGTCAGCACGCCCAGCCACGCGATCGCCGACGCCCACGCGCCCAGCGCGACCGCGCCGGCCAGTGCCGCGGCGACCACCGCCAGCTGCAGGCCGCGGCTGAGGTACGGGCGCCCGATGCCGTAGCGGGAGGTGAACGCGCCGAGCGTCGCGATCAGCCCGGCGCCGGGATTACCCGCCGCCCCGCCGACCAGTACCGGTATCGCCGAGCTCACCGCCGCGCGCAGCGCGACGGGAACCCGCGCTACCAGTTGTTGTTCTCGCACTCGCAGTCGGCGGCAGCGTCGGGCGGCTCGACCTGAACGGTGGAATGGTCGAGGCCGCGGGCCGTCAGCACCTCGCGGGCGTCGTCGAGCACCGACGCGGAGTCACGCTTGCTGGTCAGGTGCGCGGTCACCATGTCCTTGCCCGGCACGAGCGTCCAGACGTGCAGGTCGTGCACCTCGGTGACGCCTTCGACCGCGCCCAGGGCGGTGCGCAGTTCTTCGACGTCGATGTGGCTGGGTGACGTCTCGGACAGAATCCGCAGCGCGGCGCGGGCCAGCGAGATGGCGCGGGGCAGCACCCACAGGGCGACGAACACGGCGACGACGACGTCGGCGTACGGCCACCCGGTGGTGACGGTGACTATGCCGGCGATCAGGACGCCGATGCTGCCGACCGTGTCCGCGACGACCTCCATGTAGGCGCCCTTGACCGCGAGGCTCTTCGCGGAGTGCGACCGCAGCAGCAGCACGACGATGCCGTTGGCGAGCAGGCCGGCGGTGGCGACGACGATCATCGGGACGCCGGGGATGTCCGGCGCGTCGCCGAGTCGTTCGATCGCCTCGAACAGGATGAAGGCCGCCATCGCGAGCAGCAGGACCGCGTTGGCGACGGCCGTGAACACCTCGGCGCGGTGCCAGCCGTAGGTCCGTGACGGGGACGCGCTCCCGCGTTTCGCGAGCAGCACCGCGGTCAGCCCCATGAACATGGCGACCAGGTCGGTGAGCATGTGGCCGGCATCGGCCAGCAGCGCGATCGAGTTGATGGCCAGCGCTGTCGTCAGCTCGACGACGAAGAAGATCGTCAGGACGCCGGCCGCCATGACCATGCGCGACGCCCGGGCATCGGCATGACCGTGGTCGTGTCCTGCACCCATGCGCTGGAATATATGCGCAAAGTCGCATATATGGCAAGCGTTACATCCAGGCCGACCAGAACCGGGTCAGCCGGCTGCCCGCCGCCCACAGCGCGCTGGGCACCCCGGACATGTCGAACAGCGTCGAGACCGCACTGAAGAACGCCTGGTTGAGCGGTGGGGTCAGGAGGAGGACCAGCAGGATCAGGAAGCCCCACTGCTTCGCCGGCTGCACCGCGCGCTGGGTCTCGGGGCTCAGATGGGGTTCCAGCGCGCCGTACCCGTCGAGACCCGGGATGGGCAGGATGTTCAGCAGGAACGCGGTCACCTGCAGGAAGCCCAGGAACGCCACACCGGCCCAGAACACCGCGTGCGCGGGGTCGTACAGCAGGCGGGTCAGCACGAGCAACGCGATCGCGAACACCAGGTTCACGGCGGGGCCGGCGAGATTGACCACGGTTTTCTGCCGTCGGGTCATGTACGCGGTCTGGACGTACACCGCCCCGCCCGGCAGCCCGATCCCGCCGAGCGCGATGAAGAGCACCGGCAAGCCCAGCGACAGCAGGGGATGCGAGTACTTCAGCGGATTGAGCGTCAGATAGCCCCGGACCGCGACATCACGGTCGCCGTACCGCCAGGCGGTGAACGCATGTCCGAACTCGTGCAGGCACAGCGACACCAGCCACCCGAACACGACGAACACGAACACGCCGACGCGGGCCATCGGTTCCACCCGCGCGGCCGACAGCCACGCCAGCACCCCGCCCACGGCGGTCACCGCGACGAGGGCCAGGAAGATCGGGCTGGGCCGGACCGACTGGTGCAGCGGGCGGATGCTCACCTCACCGACGCTACCGGGGCTTACCGGCCCCGACGCGCAGCCAGCCTTCGGTATGGCGGTAGAACGTCGAGCGACGCACGGTGCGCGGGGCGAGTTCGCCGTCGTGGACCACCCGGGCTCCGGTGGTCCCCAGCTGCGCGGCCCGCCCGCTCACCCAGCGCTTCGGCCGCAGCCGACCGGGCCGCACCGCCGCCCGCAGACCGGGCAGGGTCGCCGTCGGCTCGATCCTTACGCCCGGCACGTCGCCGTCGAAGAGCTGCTCGTCGTCGACGACCGCCTCGCCGCGGATCGTGGGCTCGCCGTCGGTGGGCAGCCAGTGCGCGGCCCCGGCGATCACGGTGCCGGTCTCGTCGCGGATCAAGGGGACCCGGGCGGCGGGCCGGGACCGGGCACCCCGGGCCTGCCACGGCCGCCGCACGTGCGCCACTTCGACGTCGAGGCGTTCGGCCCGCAGTAACCGGGTCAGCACAGCGCCGAGGTCGGCGGCCGAGCCCAGCACGACGATCCGGCGTACCGCGGTGAGGTCGGCCGATTCGCCGATCACGGCGAGGTCGCGCAGCGGACGGGGCACCCGGCGGCCGCCGAAGGGCCACACCGCGACATCCGTGGGCTCCACTGTGCTCGTTGTCAGGCTCCTGGTCAGCGACCTGTGATCAGGCCGGATGCAAATCCGATAAGGTGGGTCACCGGCTGCACACAGTATCGAGCGCAGCTCTGGCGCGAGACAGCGGGAGACAGCGCATGCCGGCAATCGTGCTCATCGGTGCCCAGTGGGGTGACGAGGGCAAAGGAAAGGCCACCGATCTACTGGGCGGCCGGGTTCAATGGGTGGTTCGTTACCAGGGGGGCAACAACGCCGGTCACACGGTGGTGCTGCCGACGGGGGAGAACTTCGCGCTCCACCTGATCCCGTCGGGCATCCTGACCCCCGGCGTGACGAACGTGATCGGCAACGGCGTGGTCGTCGACCCCGGTGTGCTGCTCACCGAGCTCCGCGGTCTCGAGGAGCGCGGCGTGGACACCGAGCGGCTGCTCATCTCCGCCGACGCGCACCTGCTGATGCCGTATCACGTCGCGATCGACAAGGTCGTCGAACGGTACGCGGGCAGCAAGAAGATCGGCACCACCGGACGCGGGATCGGCCCGTGCTACCAGGACAAGATCGCTCGGCAGGGCATTCGGGTCGCCGATGTGCTCGATCCGGCGTTGTTGGCCGAAAAGATCGAGGGCGCACTGGAATTCAAGAACCAGGTGCTGGTCAAGATCTACAACCGCAAGGCGCTGGACCCCGCCGAGGTGGTGGACAGCCTGCTGGCGCAGGCCGAAGGCTTCAGGCATCGCATCGCCGACACCCGGCTGCTGCTGGGCGAGGCGCTCGAGCGCGAGGAGACCGTGCTGCTGGAGGGGTCCCAAGGCACCCTTCTCGACGTGGACCACGGCACGTATCCCTTTGTCACGTCCTCGAATCCGACGGCCGGCGGCGCGTCGGTCGGCTCCGGTATCGGCCCGACCCGGATCACCACGGTCCTGGGCATCCTCAAGGCCTACACGACCCGCGTCGGCTCGGGCCCGTTCCCGACCGAGTTGTTCGACGAGAAGGGCGAGTACCTGGCCAAGACCGGCGGGGAGGTCGGGGTCACCACCGGCCGTCGGCGGCGCTGCGGCTGGTTCGACGCCGTCATCGCCCGGTACGCCACGCGTGTCAACGGCATCACCGACTACTTCCTGACCAAGCTCGACGTGTTGTCGAGCCTGGAGTCCGTGCCGATCTGCGTCGGCTACACCGTGGACGGCAAGCGCACCGACGAGATGCCGATGACCCAGAGCGACATCGCGCGCGCCGAGCCGATCTACGAGGAACTACCCGGCTGGTGGGAGGACATCTCCGGCGCCCGCGAATTCGACGATCTGCCCGCCAAGGCGCGCGACTACGTCCTGCGGCTGGAAGAGCTTGCAGGAGCGCATGTCTCGTGTATCGGCGTCGGACCGGGGCGCGAGCAGACCATCGTGCGGCGAGACATCCTGGCCGCCCCGTGAGCGCTGACTACGGGCTGGATCCGCGGCGCGTCGACCCCGAGTACGACCGCCACGGCGGCTTCCCGGTCTTCGAGGCCGCCCAACCAGGACCCGGTTTCGAGCGCTTCCTCACGGCGATGCGCCGTGCGCAAGACCTTGCGGTGTCGGCCGATCCGGACGCCGGAACGTGGGAGAAGGCGGCCGATCTGGCCGAGGAACTGGTCGCGCTGCTCGACCCGCACGAGGCGCGCGAGGGCGTCGGTCCCGCCAACCGGGTGCCCACCCTGCCGGGTGCGGGCAGCTTGCTGATGCCGCCGTGGACGGTGCGGAAGTTCGAGCCGGACGGCGTCGAATTGGAGGTCCGGTTCAGCCGGTTCCACGTCGGTGGCAACTATGCCGTGCACGGCGGCGTGCTGCCGCTGCTGTTCGACTCGATATTCGGCATGGTCATCCATGCGACGGGCCGGCCGATCAGCCGCACGGCGTTCCTGCACGTGGACTATCGGAAGGTGACACCGATCGACACGGTGCTGACGGCGCGGGGTTGGCTGCGGGAGGAGCAGGGCCGCAAGGGGTTCGTCAACGCCGAGTTGCGCGACCCCGACGGCAATCTGCTCGCCGAGGCGAACGGGTTGATGCTTCGGCTGCTGGCCGGCCAGCCGTAAAAGGGGAGCGACGACTCCGCCCCGGCGCACGCGGCGGCGTGCCACGATGATGCGGTGACGCATCCGGTGGATCGGCAGTTGCGCCGTCTGACCACACCTCGTGCCGCGGCGCTCGCGGGCGTGTTGTTCGCGCTGTTGTTCGGCACCGCACTGGTGCTGCTGCGGACGTCGCTGCCCGCGGGCTCGCCGCTCGGTGCGGAGTGGGTGGAGGGCTCGGAGGAGCGGGTGCGGCTGGCGGTGGTTCTGATGCCGTTCGCCGGCATCGCGTTCCTGTGGTTCATCGGCGTCGTGCGCGACGGGCTGGGCGAGCTGGAGGACAAGTTCTTCGCGACGGTGTTCCTCGGCAGCGGCTTGCTGTTTCTGGCCATGGTCTTCGCGTCGACCGCGGTCGGCGCCGGGCTGATCGCCAGCAAGCAGTTCGTCGCACAGGCCGCTTCGCGTACGGAGGTCACCGCGTTCGGCCAGGCGCTCCTGGTCGCCCTGTCCAACACCTACGCGCTGCGGATGGCCGCCGTGTTCATGATCTCGCTGGGCACGATCTGGTGGCGCACCCGGCTGATGCCCGGCTGGCTGGTGGCCGTCACTTATGTTGTCGCGCTGGCCGTTCTCGTGGGCAGCGACCTGAGTCGGTGGACGACGGTGGCGTTCCCGGTCTGGGTGCTCGTCGTCAGCGCGCTGCTGTTGGTGCGCGAGGTCAATCCTCGCGAATACTCAACGCCGACGACGGACACAGCTTGACCGCTTCGCGCGCGTGCTCGGCCGCCTCGCCGGTGACGTCCTCGTCGAGGATCACCACGATTCCCTCGTCGTCCTGATCGAAGACCTCGCTGGCGACCATCACGCAATTGCCGGCCTGGATGCACAACTCGCGATCTGCAGAGACTTTCACGTCCAGCTCACCTCCAACGACTTCAGACCGTAGATGAAGTGGAACGACCGGAACTGCACATCGTCGAAATCCTCGGCCGGCGCCAGCGTCGGAAAGCGTCGCAGCAGCGCGGGGAACGCGATCTGCATCTCCATGCGGGCCAGCGGCGCGCCGAGGCAGTGGTGCACACCGTGGCCGAACGCGAGGTGCCCGGGCGCGCCGCGGGTGATGTCGAGAACGTCGGGCGCCTCGATGGCGTGACCGTCCCGGTTGGCCGAGGGCAGCGACGCGAACACCAGCTGGCCGGCCGGGATCATTACGCCCGCGAGTTCGACCTCCGTGGTGGTGATCCGGGGTATCGCGGTCTGCACGATCGACAGCCAGCGCAGCAGTTCCTCGACGGCCGGGGCCACCGCGGCCGGGTCGTCGCGGACGGCGGCCAGTTGATCCGGGTGGCGTAGCAGCGCCAGCGTGCCCAGGGCCAGCATGTTGGAGGTCGTCTCGTGGCCGGCGAGCAGGAGCAGGCCGGCGACGCCGATCAGCTCGTCGTCGGTGAGCTCGTCGCCGTGCTCGCGTACCAGCATCCCGAGGATGTCGTCACCGGGCTGCGACCTCGCTTTCTCGACCAGCGCGCCCATGTAGGCGCGGCCCTGCCGCTGCAGCTCGAGGCGTTCGGGAATCGGGATGGACAGGTCCAGCTGGCGGGCGCTGCGCCGCTGGAAGTCGTCGCGGTCGGCATAGGGCACCCCGAGCAACTCGCAGATGACCAGCGACGGGATCGGCAGCGCGAAGTGCTCGACGAGGTCGGCGGGCGGTCCGGCGGCCGCCAGCGCGTCCAGTGCGTCGTCGACGATCTCGACGATGCGCGGCTGCAGCCGCTTGATCCGCCGGATCGTGAACTCGGGGGTCAGCATGCGGCGCAGGCGCTGGTGCTCGGGCGGATCGAGGCCGAGCAGGTTCCCCGACCGGGACCTGGCCTGCTCGTCCTCGTCGACCGGCGCTGCGCCGGGCACCACGAACCCCGGTGGGCGCCCGTTGGCGAAGCGGGTGTGGTCGGACAGCACGGTCTTGACGTCGTCGTGGCGGGTGACGAGGGACACGCGCATGCCGAAGGCGTTCGTGACGGTCTGCACGCCGACGGTCTCGCGGATCTCGCCCAGCAGCGGCGTCGGGTCGAATCCGTCGCGCCGCATGTGCAGCGGCGGCAGATCGGCGTCGACCTTTCGGGGCTGACTCATCTCACGACGCTACCGGCTCGGGACCGGTTGGAGAGGGGCCGCTATTTCGGGCTGCGCAGGGCCGGCCACCAGATCTTCGGTCCGATCAGCGTGAACAGCGCCGGGATGATCACGGTGCGGGCGACGAAGGTGTCGAGCAAGATGCCGAGCCCGACGATGATGCCCACCTGGGTCAGAGCGATCAGCGGGAGCACCCCCAGCACACAGAAGACCGCGGCGAGCACGATGCCCGCGCTGGTGATGACCGCTCCGGTGGCCGACACCGCCCGGACGATGCCGTCGCGGGTGCCGTGCTCGGGAGTCTCCTCCCTGGCCCGGGTCACCAGGAAGATCGTGTAGTCCACGCCGAGCGCCACGAGGAACAGGAAGGCGAACAGCGGCGCGCTGTTGTCCAGACCCGGGAAGCCGAACACACCGACGCTGGCCCAGCCGCCGAGGCCGAGGGCGGCCAGCGCGCTCAGCACCGTGACGGTGACCAGGATCAGGGGCGCCAGCGCCGAGCGCAGGAGCACGTAGAGCACCGCCAGCACCACGGCCAGGATCGCGGGCACCACGACGGCGCGGTCGTGCGCGGCTGCGGCCGCGGAGTCGCGGGCCTTGGCGTCCGAACCGCCGACGAGGCCCGACGGGTCGACCCGGTGTACCGAATCGCGGAGTGCGTCAACGGTTTCGAAGGCCTGGTCGGATGCCGGTGCGGCTGCCAGCACGACCGACCACCGGCTCAACCCGCCCGGCCCGCTGCCCGCGGGCGCGGCGGACACGACACCCGGGGTGCCGGCGATGGCGCGCTGCACCTCGGCGGCCCGGTCGGTCGACGCGATCACCAGGGTCGGGTCGGTCAGTCCGCTCGGGAAGTGTTGTGCCAGCGTGTCGTAGCCGTTGACCGACTCCGCCTCGACGCGGAACTGCTCGGTCTGCGACAGCCCGACGGGCGTGCTGAACAGCCCGGTGCACAGCAGCAGCAGTGCGCCGATCGCGACGACGCACACCCGGGCGGGCCGGCGGGCGACGGCGGCGGCGATCCGGTGCCAGACGCCGCTCTCGGTCAGTGCGGTGTCCCCGACGCGGGGGATGAACGGCCAGAACAGTTTTCTGCCGAACAGGCCGAGCAGCGGCGGCAGCACCAGCAGGACGAACACCGCCGCGACGACGAGGCCGGAGGCGGCCTGCACGCCGAGGCTGCGGGTGCTCGGCGAGGTCGCGAACACCAGTGTCAGCAGCGCCAGCACCACGGTGGCGTTGCTGGCGATGATCGCCGGACCGGCCCGACGCACCGCGACCGCGAGCGCATCGCGATGAGATTCGTTGCGACCCAGTTCTTCTCGATAGCGGGAGATCAGCAGCAGCGCGTAGTTGGTGCCGGCGCCGAACACCAGGACGCTGGTGATGCCGCCCGTCGACCCGTCCGGCGTCATGCCGACACCCTCGGCGACCGCGGCGCCCACGACGGCCGCGACGCGGTCGGCGAAGCCGATCACCGCCAGCGGCACCAGCCACAGCACCGGTGAGCGGTAGGTGACGATCAACAGCAGGGCCACCACCGACGCCGTCACCGCGAGCAGCGTGATGTTGGCCCCGGAGAAGGAGTCGGCGATGTCGGCGCCGAAGGCGGGTCCACCGGTCACCTGGGCGCGCAGGTCCGGGGGCAGGCCGTCGGTGGCGGCCGCGCGCAGTTGCTTGACCTTGTCGGTCAGCGCGAACCCGGACAGATCCGCACGCAGCGGCACGGTCGCCACCGCAGCCTGTCCGTCCTCCGAGATCTGCGTGGGCGGGCCGCCGCCGGCTGTGCCGGCCGCGGCCAGCATGCGGGTGCGGGCGGCCTCGACCGCGTCGCGGTCCTGCGGCGTCAGTGCGGCGCCGTCGGTGCGGGTCGCCACCAGGATCGCGGGCACGCGGTCGCCGCCGGGGAACGACGCACGGGCGATGTCGGCGCGGGCGGACTCGGCACCGGCCGGCACGGCGACCGGTGACTGCTCGGCGGAACTGCCGCCGCCGAGCAGTCCCATCAGGGCGCCCGACACGACGACCACCAGCAACGCGACCACCCAGGAGATCCGTCGGCTCATGCCGACAAATATTTCAGATAGTTAACCATTAATCAATTGAACGTTCTGCCGTTAGGCTGGGGGCCGTGCCAGACGCCGAACGGGCCGCACTGGAAGCGGCGATCGCCGGCGACGTGCGCGCGCTCACGGCGGAGTCCGACCAGATCGGGTACCACTTCGCGGGACTGCACTCGCTGACGGCCAACGATTTTCGCGCGCTGCTGGCTGTGACGGTCGCCGAGAACGCCGGCCGCCCGCTGACCGCAGGCGAGCTGCGGACACGTATGGGGATGTCCGGCGCGGCGATCACCTACCTCGTCGAACGGATGATCGCGTCCGGGCATCTGCTGCGCGACTCCGACCCCGCGGACCGGCGCAAGGTCAAGTTGCGCGTCGCCGACCACGGCATGGACGTCGCACGGGAGTTCTTCACCCCGTTGGCGGCGCACACCCGCACCGCGCTGGCCGGCCTCCCCGACAGCGACCTCGCCGCGGCGCACCGCGTGTTCACCGCTCTGGTCGGGGCCATGGGCGCGTTCCGCACCGAACTCGACGTCAGCGCCGGTTGAGCATCGCCTCTTCGAGATCGAGTCCGCGCAGCATGGCGCGCAGCACCTCGTCGTCGATCAGGCCGCTGTCGCGCTCGGCGACGAACGCCTGCCGCTCGGCGGCCAGCATCTCCAGCCGCAGCCGGCGGAACACCGACATCGGTGACTCGGCCGGGTCGTCCGGGTCGTCGGCCACCCGCTCCCACGCCGACCGGCGCCGCCGGTTGTTCCACGCCCGCAACACGTCGGCGGCGTGGTCGTCGACGTCGGTGATGTCGTCGGCGAGCAGCGCGTCCAGCCGCTGGTCGGCCGCCTGCGCCGCCCTGTCCTGCGCCGCGGCGGCCGCCAGCGCGTCGGCCCGTGCCTGTGCGCCCTCGACCCCGAGCCGGCGGAGGAGAGCACGGTCAAAGGAACGCCGAAAGCGGCCGCCAGGGACACCACCCCGCGCATGCCCGCCCACGCGACGACGAAGACCTGCCCGCGGGTCGGCGCCCGTTCGGCCTCGCGCACCCGCGCGAAGAGCAGCCTCGGCAGGTAGGCGAACGCGTACACCCAGACGATCCGGACGACGATGACGGTCACGAACACCGCGGCCGACGAGGTCACGATCAGCCACGCGGGGATGCCGTGCAGTTCGTCGATGACCGTCGGCAGCTGCAGGCCGATGAGCAGGAAGGCGAACGATTCCAGCATCAGCTGCACCGCCCGCCACACCGCGGAGTCCTGCAGCCGGGTCTCGTAGCTGGCCCGCGTGGACCGCTGACCGACGATCAGCGCCGCGACGACGACCGCCAGCACGCCCGACCCCCGGATCTGCTCGGCGGTCAGGTAGACCAGGAACGGCGCCACCAGGCCGATCGCGTTCTCCGCCAGCGCGTCATCGAGACGCGACCGGATGAACACGATGACGGCGCCGAGCGCCACGCCGACCACGACCCCGCCGGCCGCCGCGAGGGCGAACGTGACGAGCCCGGTGTCCCAGCCCGTCGCCGCACCGATCGCGGCGGCGAGGGAGACCTTGTAGGCGGTCAGCGCGGTGGCGTCGTTGAGCAGGCTCTCCCCACCGAGCAGCGTCATGATCCGGCGCGGCAGCCCCAGCCGCCGCCCGATGGCACTGGCGGACACCGCATCGGGCCGGGCGACGATCGCGCCGAGGACCAGCGCGGCAGCGACGGTCAGGTCGGGGACGGTGTGATACGCCACGAAGGCGACCGCGAACGTGGTGGCCAGCGGCAGACCGACCGCCAGCAGCCCGATCGACCGCTTGTTGGTGCGCAGGTTCATGTAGCTGCTCTGGAGCCCGGCCGTCCACAACAGTGGCGGCAGGATCACGTAGAGCACCAGCTCCGGATCGAGCTCGATGTCCACGACGTCGCCCACGCCGGGGATCACCCCGACCGCGAGGCCGGCGACGACCAGTACCAGCGGCGCGGAGAGGTCGAAGCGGCGGGCGAGCGCGGCCAGCAGAACGGACCCGACGAGGACTGCCAGCAGTGAGGCACTCATGCACTCGATTCTGTCGGGCAATCTGTCGGGCACAGGCGCGGCGGCCCCGTCCGTATCGTGGACCAGCATGAGCGAGACGACGGAGGGCGAGTCGGTGACCGAGCGGGCGGCCGAGTCGGCGGCGGGCCCGGTATCGGTGATGCTGCTCGGTGGCGGGGACCGCAGTCGCGAGCTGGCGCTGGCGTTCCAGCGGCTGGGCGCCGAGGTCATCGCCGTCGACCGATACGCCGGCGCGCCCGCCCACGGCGTGGCCGATCGGACCGCGGTCATCACGATGACCGACGCCGAAGCCCTCACCGCGCTGATCGACGAGCAGAAGCCGCGCTACGTCGTCGCCGACGGCGGATCGGTCGCGACCGACGCGCTTCTCGCGGTCGCCGAGCGCGACGACGTCGAGGTGTTCCCGACCCCGCGCAGCACGCGGCTGTCGCTGGACGGCGAGGGCCTGCGAAAGCTGGCGGCGGACGAGCTCGGGTTGCCGACCGCGCCGTTCTGGTTCGCCGGTTCGGTCACCGCGCTCGCCGCGGTCGCCCAGCACGCAGGGTTCCCGCTGGTGGTCAAGCCGGTCGCCGCCGCTCCCGGCGAAGGGGAATCGGTGTTGCTGCGCTCCGAAGACGTCGAGCCGGCCTGGGAGCGGGCGGTCGCCGGCGGCGCGCTGAGCTTGCAGCGTGTGATCGCCGAGACCGTCGTCGACGTCGACTTCGAGGTGACGTTGCTGACGGTACGCACGGTCGGGCCCGCCGGACCGGCCGTGCACTTCTGCGAGCCCATCGGGCACCACCAGCCCGACGGCGACACCCTCGAATCCTGGCAGCCGCAACAGCTGTCGCCCGCGGCGCTGGACGCCGCGAAGTCGATCGCCGCCCGCATCGTCAACTCGCTGGGCGGCCGGGGCGTCTTCGCGGTGGAGTTGCTGGTCCGCGGCGACGAGGTGTACTTCTCCGACGTGCGTCCGCGGCCGGGCGACAGCGGGCTGGTGACCCTGCGCTCCCAGCGGCTCTCCGAGTTCGAACTGCACGCGCGGGCCATCCTGGGCCTGCCCGTGGACACCATCATGATCTCCCCGGGCGCGTGCGAGATCGGCTACGCGCCCGACGGGGCCGGCGACAGGGACGGGGACGGCGAGGGCGCGCCGGTCCGTCTCGTGCTCGCCGATGCGCTGGCGGTCGCCGAAAGTGACGTCCGGCTGTTCCCGCACACCACCCACGCCGATGCCCCGAGCTGGCGCACCGTCTCGACGGCCACCGCGCAGGATCCGATCGTGGCGCGTGATCGCGCCCGCCGTGTCGCCACCGCACTTCGCAGGCTGGGCTGACCGGTGACCGAGCCGGAGGAGCCGACGTCGGAAGGCAGCACCGCAGCCCCGTTCCTGGGCGCGCTGGTGATCATTGTCGCCATCGTGATCGCAATCTGGTTGTTCAACGTCTTCTCCGGTGATCACCTCACCGAGGAACAGCAGGTCGGCCGCGCCGCGGCCGCGCAGAACGACGCGCTGCAACGGCAGGACTATGCCGACTTCCGCACCTACACATGCGCTGCCCAGTCGGGTGAGGAAGCCAAAGTGATTGCCGATCAACAGGCTTCGGTGGCCCAACACGGTGAGCGCTTCCTCGACGGCGTGACCGATGTGGGGATCGACGGCGACCGTGCCACCGCCAAGGTCACCTACCACTTCGACAAGGCTCCCGACGCGAAGCAGACGGTGCCGATGACCTTCACACGCGAGGACGGGGCCTGGAAGGTCTGTTCGACCGGTCCCAGCTAGCTATGGGACACTCACGACCGTGAGCTACGCCGGAGACATCACGCCCGAGGAGGCTTGGAAGCTGCTGAGCGAGAATGCCGATGCCGTGCTCGTCGACGTCCGCACCGACGCCGAGTGGCGGTTCGTCGGCGTGCCGGATCTGTCGTCGTTGCAGCGCGAGTCGGTGTTCATCGAGTGGAACCGGGTCGACGGCACCCGCAACACCGGCTTCCTCGACGACCTCCAGGCTGCCGGGGTCACTCCCGGCGAAAGGCCCGTGGTGTTCCTGTGCCGCTCCGGCAATCGCTCGATCGGCGCCGCAGAGGCCGCGACCGAGGCGGGCATCGCGCCGTCCTACAACATCCTGCACGGCTTCGAGGGAGATCTCGACGAGCACAAGCACCGCGGCGGCACCGGGTGGAAGGCCGTCGGCCTGCCCTGGAAGCAGTCATGAGCGAGCAGGAGGTGCCGTCGGTCCGCCGGCCGATCGAACTGCCTGCGGGAGTCAGCCAGTCGACCATCGGCGTGCGGGGCGGCCTCCTGCGGTCGGGCTTCGAGGAGACCGCCGAGGCGCTGTACCTGACGTCCGGCTACGTGTACGAGTCCGCCGCCGCCGCGGAGAAGGCGTTCACCGGCGAGATCGACCGCTACGTGTACTCCCGCTACGGCAACCCGACGATTCAGATGTTCGAAGAGCGACTCCGGCTTCTCGAGGGCGCCCCGGCCTGTTTCGCCACCGCGACCGGGATGTCGGCGGTGTTCACGGCGCTCGGTGCGCTGCTGGGCGCGGGTGACCGGTTGGTCGCCGCGCGCAGCCTGTTCGGATCGTGCTTCGTGGTCTGCAACGAGATCCTGCCGCGCTGGGGAGTCGAGACCGTCTTCGTCGACGGTGAGGACCTGTCCCAGTGGGAGGAGGCGCTGTCGGTCCCCACGCAGGCGGTGTTCTTCGAGACGCCGTCGAACCCGATGCAGTCGCTGGTCGACATCGCCGCGGTGTGCGATGTCGCGCACGCGGCAGGCGCGAAAGTGGTGTTGGACAACGTCTTCGCGACGCCGATCCTGCAGCAGGGGATGCCGCTGGGGGCCGACGTCGTCGTCTACTCGGGCACCAAGCACATCGACGGGCAGGGCCGGGTGCTCGGCGGCGCGATCCTCGGCAGCAGGGAGTACATCGACGAGCCGGTGCAGAAGCTGATGCGCCACACCGGACCGGCGCTGAGCCCGTTCAACGCGTGGACGCTGCTCAAGGGACTCGAGACGCTGGCTTTGCGTGTGCAGTACCAGAATTCGTCGGCGCACCGCATCGCCGAGTTCCTCGAGCAGCACCCGGGGGTGAGCTGGGTGCGGTACCCGTTCCTGGAGTCGCATCCGCAGTACGACCTGGCCAAGCGCCAGATGACGGGCGGGGGCACCGTGGTGACCTTCGAGCTGAAGGGCGGCACGAAGGAGCGGGCCTTCGAGGTGCTCGACAAGCTGGCGATCATCGACATCTCGAACAACCTCGGTGATGCCAAGTCGTTGATCACCCATCCGGCGACGACGACGCACCGCGCGATGGGTCCCGACGGCCGCGCGGCAATCGGCCTGGGCGACGGCGTGGTTCGCGTCTCGATCGGTCTGGAGAGCACCGACGACCTGATCGCCGATCTGGATCGGGCGCTGTCCTAGGTGTCCCGGCGCTCGGACCAGAAGAAGGCGCGCCGCAGGAAGCGGCAGGCGGCCCGCAACGACTCGTGGGTTCCGGCACGTGTCGCCCAGCAACTCGAAATCGCCGCCGACCTCGAGGATTTCGACGCCCGATTGAGTGGCCGGGGCTGGGAGTTCGCCGAAGACACCGACGACGAGACCGGCGTGGCCTGGTACTGGCCGCCGTCGGCTGCCGACGTCGACGACGAGGACGATCAGGTGAGCGCGACGGTCGTGCTCCTCACTCCCGACGATGAGGGCGAGATCGCCCATGTCGTGTTCGTCGGGACCTCGGATGACTACCAGTTCAACCTCGAGGAACTCTTCGATCACATCGAGACGATCGAGGCCTATCGCCTCGGGGAGCCGATCCCGGCCTTCGGTTAGGCCTTGGCTCCGGCGGTCTGCATGATCGCATCGCTGACCGCCTCGGGGTGGTCCAGCGACACGAACGTCGACGCGTGCGGTACCTCGATCATGTTGCAGTGCGGGAACAGTGCCGCCAGCCGCCGCCCCAGGGCCGGCGTGAAGCAGCGGTCGTCGAGACCCCACACCACCGTCACGGGTTTGGTGAAGCGGTGCAACCGCGGCGCGACGTGGGTGAGGTCGGTACGGCCGATGCCGCGGGCCAGCGCGGCGAAGTCACCGGCGATCCGTCGGTCGGTCCGCGTCGGCCGGAGCCATGACGCGGTCAGGTCCGGATCGAGCTTCTTGGCGAGCAGTCCGAAGCCGAGGGCCGAGTGCCGCATCGCCGTGGGACCCATGGTGGCCATGAGCGCCGTCACCGACGGCCGCGTGCGCATCAGCGCGAAGACCGCGTTGAACGGAAACGGCGGGAACTTGTCGAACGCATCGCAATTGGTCAGCACGAGCCGGCCGATCCGCTCCGGGTGCGCGTCGATCAGGAACTGGCACAAGCCTCCGCCGGTGTCGTTGCCGACCAGCGTCACGTCCTCGAGATCCAACGCCGTGAGGAAGTCGTGCAGGAGATCGGCGACGCCTTCGGGGGAGAGCGCCGCGCGGTCGGTCACCGGAATGGTGTGCGAGCCCAACGGCAGGTCGGGCAGGATGCAGCGGAATCCCTGGCCGGCGAGCCGGTGGGCGACGGTGTCCCACAATCGGGAGTCGACGAGCGCGCCGTGGACGAAGACCACCGGAGGGAATGCGGAGTCCTCGGGGCCCGACTCGCGGTATCGGACCGTGGCCGCAGGCAGCGTGACGTGGGGCATCTCCGATATCCTTTTCGTCGGCATTTACAAACACTCAGTACGAAAGTTACGTACAGCCTGTATGAAAGTCAACACCCCGGCCCGGAGGTCGCAAGCGGAGCGCACCGCGGCGACTCGAGCCACGCTGCTTACGGCAGCCCGAAAGCTTTTTGCCACCAATGGTTTTGCAGAGGTGTCGACGCAAGCCATCGTCGAGGAGGCGGGTGTCACCCGGGGCGCGCTGTATCACCAGTTCGCCGACAAAGTCGAGTTGTTCGCGGCGGTGTACGAGCAATTGGAGGCCGAACTAGTCGTCCAGATCGGCGAAGGCATCGTCGAGGCGGCCCCGCCTGACCAGTTGACGGCGATGAAGGTCGGCGCGCGGCTGTTCCTGGACCTCTGCTCCGCACCCGCCGTCCAGCGGATCGGCCTGATCGATGCGCCATCGGTTCTGGGGTGGGAGCGGTGGCGTGCCGTCGGCGCGAAGTACGGCCTCGGCGTCATCGAGGCGATGCTCGCTCAAGCGGTCGCCGACGGGGTGATCCCCGATCAGCCGGTGCGGCCGACGGCGCACATCCTGCTCGGCGCTCTCGACGAGGCGGCGTTGTACGTCTCGCGCGCCGAGGATCAGGCCACGGCCAAGGCAGACATGTACGCGGTCTGCGACCGGATCATCGACGGCATCGCCGGCTAGTTCTTCTCGGCTCCCTCTACCACACCGAGCGCCGACTGCGCGCGCTGCTCGTAGCTCTGGCGCTTGGTGGTGTCGAATTCCAGAAAGACGTTGTCCAGCCCCAGTTTCCGGTTCATCCACCGGCGTCCCCGCGGCCCCAGCATCTGTGCGGCCTGCGCGGTGAACCGCAGGAACGGCGGCACCGAGACATGGGTCTTGGGCTTGTCCAGCGTTTTGACCACCGCTGCCGCGATATCCTCGGGCTCAACGGGTTTCGTGCCGGGCGTCTCCCGGGTTCCGGAGATCAGCTCGGTGTTGGTGAACGGCGGCATCACCACCGACACGTGCACACCGTGCGGCGCCATCTCGTCGGCCAGGGCCGCGGAGAGTCCGACCACCCCGAACTTCGCGCCCACGTAGACGACCTGGCCGGGCACGGGGATCACGCCCGACAGCGACGCGATGTTGATGATGTGGCCGCGGCGACGAGCCACCATGTCGGGCAGCGCCAACTGGCACCCGGCGATCACGCCGTAGAGGTTCACCTCGATCGAGGAGCGGATCGACTGCTCGGTCTGGTCGAGGAACGGCCCGATCGGCATCACGCCGGCGTTGTTGATCAGTACGTCGATGTGGCCCCCACCGTCGGTGCGCGCCTTGTCCAGGAAGGAGGCGAACGACTCCCGGTCGGTGACATCGAGTGGGTAGCCCGACACGGGGCCGAGGTTGGTCAGCTTGGCGACCGAGGACTCCTGCAGTGCCACGTCGCGGTCGCCGATGACCACGCGCGCACCCCGCTTGAGCAGCGCTTCGGCGGTCGCGTATCCGATGCCCCTGGCGGCGCCGGTGATGGCGATGGTCTTGCCGCGGATGTTGTCCATGGGGCGAAACTTTACACGTGTCAAGTTTTTGGGGGAAGCCCCGTCCGCAGGTCGTCTGTACGACCCGCGGCGACCCGTGACCACTGCGCGATCGGGCGGCCGTCGGCGCGGGTGTTGGAACCGTCGACGCGCCAGGGCTGCGGCCACCCGGGTGGGGAGTCCTCCCACGGCTCCTGTCGTCCGTACACCGTGAGGTTCATCAGGGCCAGGCTGTAATCCATGGCCTCGACGCCCCGCAGCGTCGTCCAGTACGTCTCGAAGACCCGGTCGCCGTCCCGGACGTAACAGGCGATGTGCATCATCCCGACGTGACGACCGACGAGGAGCCGGTCCAGTGAGGGAAGCGCCGAGTACCACGGCACCTCCCAGCCCATGAATTCCCGATAACGCGCGCTCTCGGGAAAGGGGCCCTGGCAGAACACGGCGTAGGTGATGTCGCGGGAGTGCAGATAGGACAGTTCGACCACCTGGGTGGTGACCCACGTGCACCCTTCACACTGCTGTGGCGCCGGATGGCCGGCGTGCCACATGAAGTAGTACACGAGTAACTGTCGGCGTCCCGCGAAGACGTCGAGAAGTGTTGTCGTGCCGTCGAATCCGGTCAGCTCGAGACGGCCGTCCACCTCGACCATCGGCAGCCTGCGGCGGGCCGCGGCGATCGCGTCACCCTCGCGCGTATGTGCCTTCTCGCGAATTCGCAACGCGTCGAGTTCGCGTTGGAACACAGTGCGGTCGACGACCGGAGGCAGGCCCGCGTCAGTGGGAACGGCAGGCACGGTCGCCCTCCGCGTCGTAGGCGTCATGCCAGCGCCACCACTGGTACGGCGGCGACTGCGGGTAACCCTCGGGGGAGTCCTCCCAGATCTCCTGGCGGCCCAGCGCGGTGATGTCGAGAAAGTTCCAGGTGTTGACGAACGCCTCGTCGCCGCGGTTGTTGACGAAGTAGGTGCGGTAGATCCGTTCGCCGTTCCGGTCGGGCCACCGGATGAACGCGTTGGTCCCGTGCCACTCGTCGACGCCGAAGTCGATGTCGAACGCCCCGTGTTCGTCGGGAATCATTGTGTACCAGGGGATCTGCCAACCCATGCGAGCCTTGATCCGGGCCAGGTCCGACTGCGGTGCGCGCGAGACGTAGACGAGCGTGGTGTCGCGGGCATGCAGGTGTGCGAGGTTGCCGATGTGGTCGGCCATCAAGGAGCAGCCCACGCAGCCGTGGTCCGGCCAGCCGTGGACGTCCGGGTCCACGAACGCGCGGTACACGATCAACTGCCGCCGCCCGGCGAACAGGTCGTTCAGCGTGGCGGGACCGTCGGGTCCCTCGAAGCGGTAGTGCTCGTCCACCGGGGTCCACGGCATCCGCCGCCGCATCGCTGCCAGCGCATCGCGCGCCCGGGTCAACTCCTTCTCCTTCACCAGCATGTCCGCCCAGGCGGTCTCCCACTCTCGGGCGGACACGATCTCGGGTGGCTTCACGCTCGTTCCCTTCGTCAAATATTAAACATTTCTGTTGAACGTCTTCGGTCTCAGCACACCACGATGTCGGCGCTATAGTCAACAGAATGGTTGAAGATTCGGTGCTGGATCGCGCGTACGGCGCACTCGCCGATCCCACGCGTCGCCGGCTGCTGGAGGTGCTGCGCGGAGGGGATGCGCGCATCACCGATCTAGCGGCCCCGCTGCCGATGAGCTTCGCCGGGGTCTCGCGCCACATCGGCGTTCTCGAATCGGCGGGCCTCGTCCGTCGTGAGGTACGCGGACGAGAGCACTGGTTGTCGTTGCAGCCCGAGGGTTTGGAGTACGCGCGGAGCTGGATCGACGAGCAGTCCGAATTCTGGTCGACACGGGCGGATGCGCTGGCGCAGCGGCTGCGCAGGAAGGACCGTCGCAGGTGACGGAGGTTCCGGTGGTGCGCGTCCGGCGCGTGATGCCCGCCGTCCCGGAGGCCGTCTTCGATGAGTGGCTGGATCCGGAGGCGCTCGCCGACTGGATGTGCCCGAGGCCGGCGCGGTGCGTGGCGATCACCGTCGATGCGCGCGTCGGCGGGCGCGTGCGCTTCGACGTCGACGACGGGAGCGCCCTGGTTCTGATCACGGGGCAGTTCCTCGACATCGACCGGCCGAACCGGCTGCGGTTCACCTGGAGTCATTCGGGCTGGACGGATCCGACGGCGGCGAGCATCGTCGACGTCGGTTTCGAGCCCTACGGCGACGACCAGACGTTGATGTCGATCGAGCACTCCTTGCTGCCGCCGGAAGCGTTCGAGGACCACGACCAGGGCTGGGCCGTCACCGCCGATCAGTTGCTGGCCGTGCTGTCACGTCGGTGACCTGCGGGAACCGTTTTGTCGGCCATTGCAGCTAGAATCGAACACGTGTTCGACACGTCGCCTCCCGCGCCGGCAGAGTTAGCCGATGCCGACGACGCCGCCCTGGTGGCAGCCATCGCGGGGTGGGCGCGGACGGCCGCGGTGGCCGAGGCTCACAAGCTGGCAGCCATCGCGGAGTGGCAGCGCCGGTGCTGTGACGATCCGGCGCGCGAGAAGTGGGCCTGTGATGCCTGGGACGCTGCCGCAGCGGAGGTGGCATGCGCGCTGAACGTGAGCCAAGGTCGGGCGTCGGGCCAGATGGACCTCGCGATCGCCCTCCGAGATCGGCTGCCCTTGTTGGGCCGGCGGTTCCTGGCCGGACAAGTCCCGTTGACCACGGTGTCGACGATCGTGTGGCGCACCGCCCTCGTCGTCGATGGCAAGGCGCTGGCGAAAGTGGACGCCGCCGTGACCCGGAGTCTCGCGGAGTGGGGTCCGCTGTCGCAGGCCAAGCTGGAGCAGGCCATCGACGGGTGGATCGAGAAGTACGATCCCGACGCGGTCCGCCGCGTCCGCGACCGGATGCGGGGTCGCTCCTTCACCGTCGGCCATCGCGACGACCAGACCGGTACCACAGCTGTCTTCGGCCGCCTGTCAGTCATCGATGCCGCGGTGCTGAACGAGCGGCTGGCGGTGATGGTGCGCTCGGTCTGTGAGGACGACCCGCGCACGATGGCCCAACGCCGTGCCGACGCCGTCGGGGCGATCGCTGCCGGTTCGTTCGTCCTGGCATGTCGCTGCGACAACCCGCACTGCCCGGCCGCCATGGTCGATGACGGCCGAGCCTCCAGCGTCGTCGTTCACGTTGTCGCCGACCACGCCTCGCTCGACGCGCAAGCGGACCCAGCCACGAACGGCGCCGAACCCGAGCGTGAAACCGGCGCCGAGTCTGAACCTGAGCGTGAAACCGTCGCCGAGCCCGAACCCGAGCGCGAAACCGTCGTCGGGCCCGAGTCTGAACCTCAGCGTGAAACCGTCGCCGAGCCCGAGCCCGAGCGTGAAACCGGCGCCGAGCCCGAGTCTGAACCCGAGCGTGAAACCGGCGCCGAGCCCGAACCCGAGCGCCGCACCGCGGCGCTGATCCCCGGCCTGCGGAACGGCGTGGTGCCTGCGCCGCTGCTGGCCGAGTTGATCGCCCACGGCGCGACGGTCCGTTTCGTCGGAAGCCCCGACAACATCAAAGCCACGGACAGCTACCGGCCCTCGCCCGCACTGGCGCGGTTCGTCCGCTCCCGCGACCTCACCTGCCGGGTCCCGGGCTGCGACCGGCCCGCGGTACACGCCGACATCGACCACACCACACCGTGGCCGGCCGGTGCGACACATCCGTCAAACCTCAAGTGCTACTGCAGAAAACATCATTTGATCAAAACCTTCTGGGAGGGCTGGAGCGATAGCCAGTCCCCGGACGGCACGGTCCACATCACCACTCCGACTGGACACACCTACATCACCAAGCCGTTCTCGTCACTGCTGTTCCCGTCGTGGAACACCACCACCCCGCCACCACCGCCGACCGAAGAGCCGTCGCCGACCCGCGGTCCGGGGCGGGGGACGATGATGCCCACGCGACGGCGCACCCGCGCACAAGCACGTGCCTCCCGGATAGCCCGGGAGCGGCAGCTCAATGCGGTTCAGCGCGAACTCGACCGTGCCGCCGCCGACGAACGAAAGGCTCAACGCGGGGCAAGAGAGCAACAGTCGCCGCGCCGCCGCTACCGCGACTACTTTGACGAGTCGCTGTCCCACAGACCTGATTACGGGGACGACCCGCCGCCCTTCTAAGGTAAAGCCATTGTGCCGGAGCCTAACCGGCCGAAAACCTCAGACATGGAGGTGATGTCCGTGTCGGCCCCGGGCGAGTTGCGCTTCGTGGCGGTGGGGCAGGACGACCCGCTCGCCGCACCGCTGATCGACGAGCTCGCCATCGAGTACGCCGAGCGCTACGGCGGAACCCGTGAGCGGGTCCACGCGTGGCTGCGCGGATATCCCGATGACGAATTCGCACCACCCGCAGGAGGATTGCTGATCGGACTGCTCGACGATCAACCGGTGACCGGTGGTGCGTTCCGCCGGTTCGACGACGACACCGCCGAGTTGAAGCGGATCTGGACCGACAGCCGCCAGCGTCGCCGCGGGCATGCTCGTGCCTTGGTGAGTCGCCTCGAGGCCGAGATCGCCCAGCGTGGCTACACGCGCGTCTATCTGACCACAGGGGATCGCCAGCCCGAAGCGGTGGCGCTGTACCTGTCGATGGGATACACCCAGCTCGCAGAACCGCTGCCCGCCACGGGCGAGGTCTACGCTGTGGCCTTCCTGAAGACGCTGCGCTGACCGGCACCGGCGGGTTCGGTTCGGGCAGAGCCGGTCTCGTGTTCACCACTGGGTACCTCCGGCCGCAGCGTCGGCGCCGGGCGCACCGGGCCGACCTGCCCAGCCGCAGGAGCTATAGGCTTACCTGCGTGTCAGAGGCGACCGTCGGTTGGTTGATGCTCGCCGCTGCCGCGTGTGTGTTCGTGCTGGGTGGGCTGTCCCGAATGTTCGTCGGCCGGAATCGCGACACCAAAGCCGTCCGCGTCCTCGTCCGCATCTTCCGCCGCACGGGTATCGCCCGGGTGCTGTTCGGACGCTTCGAGGACGACGTCCTCGACGACGACGAACTCGACACCATGATCCTGATGCCCACGATCGTGGTGTCCAGCGGGCTGGCCCTCACCGCGATCTTCCTGCTGGGTTACGACACGCTCGCCTGATTCACGGCTCGGCCGCGCTGGCCTGATTCAGCGTGCACACGACCGCGAGGGCATCGTTGGTGGCTGCCACCCCCATCGTCCCGATGCATCTCTGAAGCCGTGACCGCAGCTCGGCCTGATCGCCGGGAGTCAGGCTGAGCACGTTCGAATATGTGGTCACCATCTCGACCCAGTCCGCGGTGCTGAAGTGAAGGTCTTCGACACAGCGTCTGCGTTCGGCCGAGAAACCCGCGGCGGCCAGCAGTGGTCCGAGTTCGTCATCGCTCTCGATGGTCGTCGACGGCCGCTTCCACTCGTCGAGAAGTCCCGCGTAGGCGGCGTCGAACTGCTCGAGGGTCGGCCGAACCGGCGTGATCCTGTTCCACAGGAGCGCGAGCCGTCCGCCGGGGCGGAGGATGGACGCCACCTTGGCCAGCGCGCCTCGGGGTTCGACCCAGTGGAACGACTGCGCGAACACCACCAGATCGAACGTCCGTCCGGCCGGATCCCACTCCTCGAAGGAGGCGACCTCGACCCGCACGCCCTTGTCCGCGGCCATTCGAGCCATGTTCGGATCAGGTTCCACAGCAAGGACTTCGGCACCGGCGCCAGCCAGTTGACGCGACGCGATGCCGGTGCCCGCCCCCACGTCGAGGGCGTGTACGCCAGGGCGGCCGACGACACCCGAGATGAGGTCTGCCGGGTACTTCGGCCGGTGCCGGTCGTACTGCTCTGCGGCCGCCCCGAACGAACCCGCCCGCCGGCGGTCCCGGTGCAGCGGAGCGTCGTCGGTCATCGGGCGGCGGCCTGACCGACCGCCTCCCGAATCGGGCCCCGCCACAGCGGACCGTGCCCCGGCAGCAGCACCTCGGTGTCGAGCAGTGCCAGCGCGTCGAGGCTGCGACGGCACGCGTCCTCGTCGTGGTTGAACACCGACGGCAACAACTGTGGCCCCCGCCGACGAGCCACCGGGTGACCGGTGACCAGCGCGTCGCCACTGACCAGCACCCCGTCCACGAGGTATGAGCAGTGCCCACCGGTGTGCCCGGGAGTGGGAATGCACTTCGGTCCTCCGGGCAGTCGCGCGGCGACGTCCTCGCTCAGCGGCGCAGTGGTCGGGATGCCGGCATGGGTCAGCGCGCCTTTGCGCATGATCGCCGCCGACCACTTGAGCCATCTTGGTTGCCATGCCTGCGTGGCGACCTGCAGCGGTGACGCCTGCTCGAGGTATTCGCGCTTGGAGTGCCCGACCTCGTCGGCGTGGCAGTAGACCGGCGTGCCGTGTGTCGCGGCGAACCAGATCGCCGAGCCGAAATGGTCGATGTGCGCGTGGGTCAACAGGATTGCGCGGACATCGCCCACCCCGAACCCGAGCCGGGACACGGAGTCCAGCACGTCGGCGCGGCTGCCGGGAAAGCCCGCGTCGATCAGCACGACCCCGTCGTCCCCGGTCACCAGCGTCCAGTTCACGAGATCGGTCTGGGCGAAGTGAACGCGGTCGGTGACGGCCGTCAGAACCGGTGCCATCTCGCGAGTGTAGAAAGTAGGAATGGCTGAACTGAAACTGGGCTACAAGGCGTCGGCGGAGCAGTTCGCGCCACGTGAACTCGTCGAACTCGCTGTCGCAGCAGAAGAGCACGGCATGGACAGCGCGACGGTCAGCGACCACTTCCAGCCCTGGCGGCACGAAGGCGGCCACGCGCCGTTCTCGCTGGCGTGGATGACCGCCGTCGGCGAGCGCACCGACAAGCTTCAGCTCGGCACGTCGGTGCTGACTCCGACGTTCCGCTACAACCCCGCCGTCATCGCCCAGGCGTTCGCCACCATGGGCTGCCTCTACCCCGGCCGCATCTTCCTCGGCGTGGGCACCGGAGAGTCGCTCAACGAGATCGCCACCGGCTACGAAGGGGAATGGCCGGACTTCAAAGAGCGCTACGCGCGACTGCGCGAATCGGTCCGGCTGATGCGCGAACTGTGGCTCGGCGACCGCGTCGACTTCGACGGTGAGTACTACAACACCAAGGGTGCCTCGATCTACGACGTTCCCGAGGGCGGCATCCCGATCTACATCGCGGCGGGCGGCCCCCAGGTCGCCAAGTACGCCGGCCGTGCCGGCGACGGGTTCATCTGCACCTCGGGCAAGGGTGAGGAGCTGTACAAGGACAAGCTCATCCCCGCAGTCAGAGAAGGCGCTGAAGCGGCCGGCAAGAACCCGGACGACATCGACCGGATGATCGAGATCAAGATCTCCTACGACACCGATCCCGAGCTGGCGCTGGAGAACACCCGGTTCTGGGCGCCGCTGTCGCTGACGGCGGAGCAGAAGACGAACATCCACGACCCGATGGAGATGGAGAAGGCCGCCGACGAGCTGCCGATCGAACAGGTCGCCAAGCGCTGGATCGTCGCGTCGGATCCGGACGAGGCCGT
Source organism: Mycolicibacterium chubuense NBB4 (assembly GCF_000266905.1). The sequence goes on from NC_018027.1 coordinate 483,962, forward strand.
CGAGAAGGTCAAAGACTACGTCGGCTGGGGCCTGAACCACCTGGTGTTCCATGCACCGGGCCACGACCAGAAGCGGTTCCTCGAACTGTTCCAGCGTGATCTCGAGCCGAGGCTGCGCCGCCTCGCCTGACCGGCGCGCGGGATGATCCGGTTCCTCGCGACGCTGCTGGGGGTGCTGTCCCTGGCTGCCGCGGTGGTGGGTTTCGGTGCTCGCTACCTGCCGATCTCCGCGCATCCGGTCCTGATCATCGCGGTGGCGGCGCCGTACCTGGCGGTGGCCGCACCTGTGGCGGTCGTGCTGCTGATCCTGGGCAGGCGCTGGCTGCTCGCCGTGGTGGCGCTGGCCGTGACCGCTGCGCTCGTCTGGGTGTATGTGCCGCGTTTCCAGAGCCCGCCGCCGTCGGCCGTCGCCGCGGTGGAGGTGCGGGTCCTGACAACGAATCTCGGCCTGGGCCAAGCGGTTCCGTCCGCATACGTGGCGCTGGCCAAGAACTCCGCCGATGTCGTCGCCGTGCAGGAGATGACACCGGAGGCGGCGCGCGGGCTGTCCGCAGCCGGGATGGACGCCGCGTTCCCGTATCGGGTGGTGCTGCCCGCACCCCGAGCGGCGGGTATCGGCATCTGGAGCAGGCACCCCATCGTGAACTCCGGCCGCATCGACGGATACACGCTGCCGATGCTCGGCGCACGCATCCGCATCCCCGGCGTGGCCGTGGACACCACGGTGCTGGCGCTGCATCTGGGCGGACCGTGGCCGCAGCCGATCGGCCAGTGGGCCGCCGACATCCGGCGCCTTCCCGACACGCTCGGTGAGGTCGGCCGCAGTGCAGGCGCCGGTGCGGTGATCGTCGCCGGCGACTTCAACGCCACCGCCGACCTGGCCCCGTTCCGCCGGCTGCTGGACGGGGGCTACCGCGACGCGGCCGTCGAGGCGGGGGCGGGTCTGACCCCCACTTACCCGGCGGACTGGTTCGGGCCGCCGCTCATCGGCATCGACCACGTCCTGGTGAAGAACTGCGCGGCGAGTTCGGCGCGCACGGTGCAAGTGACGGGCTCCGACCATCGGGGCCTGATCGCCACGTTGCGGGTGCCGGTCGACAGGGCCGCCACGCAGTCATAGTCACCCATGATGGCGACCTGATGAGGGTGCCTGGCGGACAACCACATTGGAGTGGCCAGCACAGAGGGCCGGAACCGGTCGAACGTCGCGATACCGAACTCCGCGGCGTTGCGTGACGCCCCGCTCTGGCGGCGCACCGTCGGATGCGGCAGGCTGGGACCGTGTCCGATGCGCCCACGCCCGCCGTCACCGCGATCTACGTAGCGTCACCGGAAGGGGACACCGGAAAGTCGACCATCGCGCTGGGCGTCCTGCATCGACTCGCCGCAACGGTCGCCCGGGTCGGGGTGTTCCGTCCCATCACCCGGTTGGGTGAAGCCCGGGACTACATCCTCGAACTGTTGCTCGACCACACGACCGCGGGACTGTCCTACGAGGACTGCGTCGGCGTGAGCTACCAGCAGTTGCACGACGACCCCGACGGTGCACTGGCCGACATCGTCGACCGTTACCACCGCGTCGCCGACCAGTGCGACGCCGTGCTCGTCGTCGGCAGCGACTACACCGATGTCGCCGCACCCAGCGAGCTGTCGATGAACGCGAAGATCGCGGCCAACTTGGGAGCGCCGGTGGTGCTGGCCGTCAAGGCCAAAGGCCGCACCCCCGACCAGGTCGCCCAGGTCGTCGACGTCTGTATGGACGAGATCGCCACGCAGCACGCCTACACCGCGGCCGTGGTGGTCAACCGCTGTGACCCGGACCAGATGGCCGACGTGGCCGCCGCGCTGCAGAAGATCGAGCCCCCCAGCTACGTCCTGCCCGAGGAGCCCGTGATGATGGCGCCATCGGTGGCCGAGCTGCGGACAGCGGTCGAAGGCACTGTGCTGCAAGGGGACTCCGCGCTGCTCTCCCGGGAAGCGCTCGACGTCCTGGTCGCCGGAATGACCGCCGAACACGTGCTGGAACGGTTGACCGAGGGCGTCGCCGTGATCACCCCCGGCGACCGCTCCGACGTCGTCCTCGCCGTACTCAGTGCTCATGCCGCAGAGGGCTTTCCGTCGCTGTCCTGTGTGATCCTCAACGGCGACCTGCCGCTGCACCCGGCCATCGAGGCGCTGGTGTCCGGACTGGGGCTGCGGGTGCCGATCGTCACGACACGGTTCGGCACCTTCGAGACCGCCAGCCGGGTGGCCACCGCCAGGGGGCGGGTGACGGCGGAGTCCCAACGCAAGATCGACACCGCGCTGACGTTGATGGACACCTATGTCGACACGGCGGATCTGCTGGCGCAGCTGTCCATTCCGATTCCCTCGGTGATCACGCCGCAGATGTTCACCTATCAGCTGCTCGAGCAGGCGAGGTCGAACCGCAAGCGCATCGTGCTGCCCGAAGGCGACGACGATCGGGTGCTCAAGGCGGCGGGCAGGTTACTCCAGCGAAGTGTGGCCGACCTGACGATTCTCGGCGAGGAGTCCCGAATCCGGGCGCGGGCCGCGGAACTGGGCGTCGACCTCTCGAACGCCATGGTGCTCGACCCGCAGCGCAGCGAGTTGTGTGAGCAGTTCGCCGAGCAGTACGCCGAACTGCGCAAGCACAAGGGGGTCACCGTCGAACAGGCCCGCGAGACGATGCACGACGTCTCGTATTTCGGCACCATGCTGGTGTACAACGACATGGTCGACGGCATGGTTTCGGGCGCCCGGCACACCACTGCGCACACGATCAGGCCGGCTTTCGAGATCATCAAGACCGCACCGGGCGTCTCCACCGTGTCGAGCATCTTCCTCATGTGCCTGGCCCAGGAGGTGCTCGCCTACGGCGACTGCGCGATCGTCCCGGACCCGACCGCCGAGCAGCTGGCCGACATCGCGATCTCCTCGGCCCGTACCGCGGCGAAGTTCGGGATCGAACCCCGGGTGGCGATGCTGTCGTACTCGACCGGGACCTCCGGTGCCGGAGCCGACGTCGACAAGGTCAGGAAGGCAACGGAGTTGGTGCGATCGCGGGAGCCGGACCTCCTGGTCGAGGGGCCGATCCAGTACGACGCCGCGGTGGAGCCGTCGGTCGCCCGGTCGAAGATGCCCGACTCCGAGGTCGCCGGACACGCGACGGTGCTGATCTTCCCCGACCTCAACACCGGCAACAACACCTACAAGGCGGTGCAGCGCAGCGCCGGCGCGATCGCGATCGGGCCGGTCCTGCAGGGACTGAACAAACCCGTCAACGACCTGTCGCGCGGGGCGCTGGTCGCCGACATCGTCAACACCGTCGCGATCACCGCGATCCAGGCCCAGGGATGACCGCGGTGTCGCGATCGGTCCTGGTGCTCAACTCGGGATCGTCATCGGTGAAATTCCAGGTGGTGGAACCCGATTCCGGGCTGTCCGTGGCGGACGGAATCGTCGAACGTATCGGAGAGGACTCCTCGTCGGCACGGCTGACCGCAGGGGGAGCCGACGTCTCGCGCGACGACCGGGTCGCCGACCACGACGCCGCGCTGCAGATGGCGTTCGATCTGCTGGACGAGGCGGGCGCGCGCCTCGAGGATCTCGGGCTGGTGGCCGTCGGTCACCGCGTGGTGCACGGGGGACCGGACCTGTACGAGCCCACGGTCGTCGACGACGCACTGATCGACAAGTTGCGGGAACTGTCTCCGCTTGCCCCGCTGCACAATCCGCCCGCGATCCTGGGCATCGAGGTGGCCCGCCGAGCGTTGCCGGACCTGCCGCACGTCGCGGTGTTCGACACCGCGTTCTTCCACGATCTGCCTGCCGCGGCGGCCACCTACGCCATCGATCGCGACGTCGCCGAGCAATGGCAGATCCGCAGATACGGATTCCACGGCACGTCACACCAGTACGTCAGCGAGCAGGCCGCCGCCTTCCTCGAGGCGCCGCTGGAGTCCCTCAGCCAGATCGTGTTGCACCTCGGCAACGGGGCGTCGGCGTCGGCGATCGTCGGCGGCAGGCCGGTGGAGACGTCGATGGGGCTCACGCCGATGGAGGGGCTGGTGATGGGCACCCGTTCGGGTGACATCGATCCGGGTGTGCTCACCTATCTGTACCGCACGGCCGGGATGAGCGTCGAGGACATCGAGACGATGCTCAACCGGCGCTCCGGGGTGCGGGGTCTCGGCGGGGAGATCGACTTCCGTGTCCTGCACCAACGCATCGATTCGGGCGACGAGGCCGCGCGACTGGCCTACGACGTCTACATTCACCGGCTCCGGAAATACGTGGGGGCCTACCTGGCCGTGCTCGGCTCGGTCGACGTCGTCACCTTCACCGCCGGTGTCGGCGAGAACGACGCCGCGGTCCGGCGGGACACGCTCACCGGCCTGACGGCGTTCGGGATCGAGCTCGACGAGCACCTCAACGACAGCCCTGGCCGGTCCGCCCGGCGGATCTCCCCGGAAGGGGCGCCGACGACGGTGCTAGTTGTTCCCACCAACGAGGAGCTTGCGATCGCTCGGGCGTGTGCGGGAGTACTTTCCGGAAGCCTGCGCCACGGGTAGCTCGCGCGCCGAGTCGCAGGTCCGCAGCAGGCGCAGGACGTGCGGGCCGGCGAGCAGCGACCAGCGGACCCGGGTGCGACCGCACACCACGTTGATGTTCATCAGCGCAGCGAAACCGGAGGCGGCGAAGAACTCGACGGTCTGCAGGTCCAGGATCAGCTTGCGCGCACCCGCGAGCCGCTTCTCGACGTAGCGGGCGAGCGCCATGCTGTTCGTCGCGTCGATCTCTCCGTGGATGGTCACGAGCAGCGTCGACGGCGGCAACTCGGTGGCGGAGAAGGTCGCGCGGTGGTGCTCTTCGCGGAGTTCGAACGCGGTGGGGTCCAGCCGGAACACCCGCTGGGTGCTGGGCGGGGGCAGAGGTTGTGAAATTGACACGCAAGGCCTCCCTCAGCCGAACAAGATTCGTACTGTGGGTGCCGTCAGGGGTCAGGCCCAAATTCTCGAAGCCGGTCCTCAGAGCGAGTCTCAACGCTTCCGCGCCGACTGCGCCGATGACGTCACCGAAGTGCTGGCTGGTATTCAACCAGGTGGACACACCCTACTACGGAATTCGTGGCTTGACCATAAGATCTTCGCGACCCCCGGTATGGGCGCTCACCTGCACTTTGCCTGGTCACCGGTGGTGTGGGCGGCGCGGTCGGTGTACATGACCGTCGATGGGGGAGCCGGCAGCAACGGATTCCGTAGTTGCTGGCTCAGGGGGTCCCGGAGGCGGTGCGGCGGCGGTTGTCAGAACGTCGACATCGGCCGCACGCTGTTGGCGAGGTCCACCAACGCGTAGCGGTGCGCCTGCGTGGGAGCGACCCGCGCGAGGCTGCGCAGCGAGGCCTCCACCCCGAGTTGCAGACCGTGTTCGGTGAACGGGAAACCGAGGATGTGGTTCGTGCTGGCGCTGTTGTCGGCGAGCCAGTCCATCGCGGTGCCCAGCACCAGCGCACGGATCTGCAGCACCCGCGGCTCGGTGTCGGGCAACGCCTCCACTCGGCGGGCGGCGTCGCGGATGTGCTGTTCGGTGATCTCGCCGGTGGACCGCCCGGACAGCAGCGTCACCGCGCTCGTCAGCCGGGCCGTGGTGAAATGCCTTGACGTGGCGGGCACTTCGTCGAGTGTGCGGACCGCCGCGTCGCGGTCTCCCGCGGCGGACTGCGCCCGGGCGAGGCCGAAACCCGCGGAGATCACGCCGTTGTCGGTGGACCAGACGGTGTTGTAGAACTTGCGTTCGTCGGCGGTGCCGGCCAACTCGGCAGTGGCGGCCAACGCCAGCTTGGGCGCCAGCTCACCCGGCAACGTGTCGAGCACCTCGGTGAAATGCTTTGTCGCCGAGTCGTAGTCGGCCGTCAACAGCTCGGAGACCGCGCGGAACCACACCAGCCGCCACCGCCACCCGACACGCTCGGCCAGGTCGTCGAGCTTGCGGGTGGCCTTGGCGACGTCGCCGAGATCGAGCAGCGCCCGCGCCTCCATCAGCGGCAGTTCGACCGACTCCGACAGATCGACGCCGTCGGAGTCCAGCGCGCCGTGCCGCGCCGCCCGCAGCGAGTCCAGGGTCTGCACGGGCTGGCTGAGCACGGTCGCCGACAACACCGCCGCGCCGACGTCGGTGGGGTCGACCAGCGGCACCGGCAGCGCCTTGACGATCTCCTGCGCGGTGAGCTTCTCCGAGTGCACCTGACCATCGAGATAGACGTCGGTGTGCGCGACGAGCAGGTCCACACCGAACGTCGATCGCGACGGGCTGAACACCGTCGACAGGCCCGGCCTCGGCACCCCGGTGTCCTTCGCCACGACTTCGCGCAGCACGCCCATCAGCTGGCTGGACATCTCCTCAGCGCTGCCGAAGCGACGGCGCGGATCGGGGTCGATCGCGCGGCGCAGCAGCCTGCCGAACGAGTCGTATTCGGCGAGCACCGGATCGTCCTCGGGCAGACCGTCGACGTAGCGGCCCTTGCGGGTGCGCATCCGCAACGTCAGCGCGGCCAGCGTGCGGCCCACCGTGTAGATGTCGGTGGCGATGGTGGGGCCGGTGCGCACGATCTCGGGTGCCTGGTAGCCCGGCGTGCCGTACAGGTAGCCGAAGGAGTTGATCCGCGAGACCGCGCCCAGGTCGATCAGCTTGAGCTGGTCCTCGGTCACCATGAGGTTCTCGGGTTTGAGGTCGTTGTACACCAGGCCGATGGAGTGCAGGTAGCCCAGCGCGGGCAGGATCTCGAGCATGAAGCCGATGGCCTCGGCGACCGGCAACCGGGCGCGGGCGTTGTCCTTGAACCGGGTGGCCTGCTTGAGCGACGTCCCGCCGACGTACTCCATGACGATGTAGCCGACCGGGTTGCCGTGCTTGTCCTCGTGCTCGACGAAGTTGTAGATCTTGACGATCCCGGGGTGGGTCACCTCGGCCAGGAACTGACGTTCGGCCATCGCGATCGCCTGAGCCTCGGCGTCACCGGAGTGCACCAGTCCCTTCAGCACCACGGGCCGGTCGTTGACGTTCTTGTCGAAGGCCAGATACACCCAGCCGAGGCCGCCGTGGGCGATGCACCCCTTGATCTCGTACTGGTCGGCGACGATGTCGCCGACGGCCAGCTGCGGCAGGAACGAGTAGGCGCTGCCGCAGTGCGGGCACCAGCCTTCCGAGAGCGCCTTGCCGTCCTTCGTCGACCGGCCCACCGGCCTGCCGCAGTTCCAGCAGAACCGCTTCGACTCGGCGACCACGGGATCGGTCATCAGCGCGGCCAGCGGATCGCGGGCGGGCACGCGGGGGATCTCGACCAAGCCGCCGCCGAGCCGCCGGGTCGGAGACAGCGTCCGGGTCAGCGTCGTCGCGTGGTCCTGCGGCTCGGTGTCGCCGGTGTGCAGCAACGCGTCGCTGTCGTCGTCCTCGTCGAAGTTGGGCCGGAACACCGCCTGGGTGGCCATCGGCCGCATCGTCGACATCGAGTCGTCGTTGAACTCGGCGAGATCGGCGTAGGTCGCCGGCTGGGTGCCGGGATCCTCGGCGGGATCCTCGATCGGATCGGTGCGGTCTGTGGCGGCCATCAGTCCGAATACCTCGCCACCGGCGGTGCGGGCGCGGGTCCCAGCACGGTCAGCCACTTGCGGTACAGGGTGTTCCACGTGCCGTCGCGACGGATGCGTTCGAGTGTGCCGTTGACATAGCGGACCAGCCCGGTGTTCTGCAGGTTCACCCCGATGCCGTACGGCTCCTCGTTCATCGACGACCCGACGATGTGCAGGTAGGGGTCCTGCGACACCAGCCCGGCCAGGATCGAGTCGTCGGTGCTGACCGCGTCGACCTGCCGCTGCTGCAACGCCACGAGGCAGTCGGCCCACGTCACGACGCCGACGATGATCGGCGGCGGCGAGATCTGCTGGATGCGCTCCAGGGACGTCGTGCCCTTCGCCACGCACACCCTCTTGCCGGACAGGTCCGATGCCTGCCGGATCGTGGAATCGCGCGGCGCGAGGATGCGCTGGTCGGCCATCAGGTACACGGTCGAGAAGTTCACCAGCTTCTTGCGCTCGCAGGTGATGGTCATCGTCTTGACCACCACGTCGACTTCATTGTTCTGCAGTGCGGCGATGCGGTCGGCCGACGACAGGATCCGGTACTCGACCTGCGACGGGGTGCCGAAGATGTCGCGGGCGATCTCCCCGGCGATGTCGACGTCGAAGCCGGTGATCTCGCCGGTGATGGGATCGCGGAAGCTGAACAGGTTGCTGCCGATGTCGAGTCCGACGATCAGCCGGCCACGGGCCTTGATGTTGGCGACGGCTTGGTCGGCCTCGCGCTTGGTGTCGAACGGGCGCAGGCTCGCGGTGCGGTTGCAGTTCTCCTCTTGAACCGGGGGCCGCGATCCTTCGGGGGGCAACTCCTGCATGCCCGCCGGCGCCGGCGGCGCGAGCGTGACGTTCGGCGTGGGCACCACCTGCGGCGCCTGGCCGCATCCGCTGAGCAACAGCGCTCCTGCTGCCACCAACGCCGAGATCTTCGCCCAAGCGCTCATCAGGGCTGGTCTCTTCTTCGCGCAAGCGCTCATCAGGCGGTCCTACCGGTACTCACTCAGTCGCGGCCAGATCCCCAGCGCCACCGCCACCGCCGCCATCACGGACAGTGCCGCCGCGCCGACCGTCGCCCCGGACAGCACCCGGCGGGCGTTGACGATCTCGTTGCGCAGCTGATTGCGGCTCTGTTCGATGCCCTTGGTCAGCGCCTCGTCGAGCTTGTCGAAGGCAGGCGTGGAGTCGTCCTCACCGGTGCCGAGTGCCACCTGGGTGGCGGCCTGGTAGTTGCCGACCGCGATGTAGGCGCTGATCCGGTCGTCGGCGGCGCGCCACCGGTTCAGCAGTTGCTCGGCGTCGGCCAGGTCGGTCTTGTCGATCGAGTCGTTGCTGGCCAGATACCGGGCCAGCTGCTGCTGCATCGAGTCGATCCGCTGGTAGTACGACTGCTTGCGGATGTCCTCGTCGCCGCGCCGGATCAGCGCGAGCGTCTCGTCGGCGCGGGCCTGCTGAGCGGTGATCGCCAGCGTGGTGACGGTCTTGAGGGACTGGGCGGCCGTCTCCTTGGCGCTGCGGCTGTCCGTGGTCGAGATGATCAGCGCCGTACCGACCCATATCAGCATGATGAGCACCGCGAGCCCGCCGGCGACGAACCCGATGTTGACCCGGCGCCGCGTGCGCTTGGCCAGCCAGCGGTTGGCGAACACGCCGAACAGTAGGGTGGCCAGCACGATCAGGATCACTGGGGTCGGAATCCGCGTCGACGCGGTCGTCTCGGCATCGACGCGTGCCGAGGTCTCCTCGTAGAGCCGTTGCGCGTCGGGCAGGATCTGCTGCTGCATCAGCGCCGAGGCTTCCGACAGATACGACGACCCGACGGGGTTGCCCGCCCGGTTGTTGGTTCGCGCGGTCTCGACCAGGCCCGTGTACACCGCGAGCCTGGCGTTGATCCGGCCGAGCAGCTGCACCATCGGCTCGTCGGTCAGGCCGCTGGACGCCCTCGCCACGGCGACCGCGGCGTCGGTGATCGCCTGCTCGTAGCGCTGCCGCACGGGCTGGGGTTCGGCGCCCGCGATGAATGCGGTGGCCGCCGCCGCGTCGGCGACCGACAGCGTCGTGTAGAGCTGGCCGGCGGCGAACGACAACGGCTCGGTGTGGTTCAGCACGGCGGTCAGCGCCTGCTGACGGTCGTCGATCGTCGTCGACGTCGCGAAAGCGCTCGCGATGACGAGCGCGGCGAGCACGAAACCGATGCTCAGGATGCGCCCCGGCGTCGTCCACAGGAACCACCACCGTGGGTGCGACGGCGTCGTCGGCGACCGCGACGCAAGAGGCTCGGTCGAGGGGTGCGCCAGTTCCACAGTCACGTGTGCGCGGACCTCATATTGGCTCGATCTCTCCGGCGTCTCGCTGATCGGTTCGGGAACTCACTGGGATTCTATGAAGGAATTCTAAGAGCTCGGGATGCCACGTGGGGGGATTCGCCGCCGGTGTTTACCGCCGGTCCCGCAGACGCCGGTGCCGGTTCCCTATCCTGAAGCCGTGCGCGGGGACGGTGACGGCTGGGTGGTCGGGGCCAACGGCGCGGCCTATTGGGGCAGGCACGGCGCCGCGGGCCTGCTGCTGCGTGCGCCGGCACCCGGCGGCTCTGCGGCGGTGTTGCTGCAGCATCGGGCACCGTGGAGCCATCAGGGCGGGACGTGGGGACTTCCCGGCGGCGCGCGCGACAGCCATGAGACCGCCGAGCAGGCCGCCATGCGGGAAGCGCACGAAGAAGCGGGCCTGCCGGCCGATCAGCTGACCGTGCGCATCACCGTGGTCACCGCCGAGATGTCCGGGTGGACCTACACGACCGTCATCGCCGACGCGACAGAACAACTGCCCACGGTGCCCAACCGCGAGAGCGCGGAGCTGCGCTGGGTCGCCGAGGACGAGGTGGCCGATCTGCCACTGCACCCGGGCTTCGCAGCGAGCTGGGAACGGCTGCGCCGGGTCGCCGCCGAGATACCGCTGGTGGTCAACCGGCAGCGCTGAGCATCGCCTTCAGCTGTTCTGCGGCGGCTCCGGGGTCGTCGGCGGCGGTGATGGCGCGCACCACCACGGCGCGCCGGGCCCCGGCGGCCAGCACCTCCGGCAGCCGCGCCGCGTCGATCCCGCCGATCGCGAACCACGGTTTGTCGGTACCGGTCGCCGCCGCCGCGCGCAGCAGGTCCAGGCCCGGCGCGGGACGGCCCGGCTTGGTCGGCGTCGGCCAGCACGGGCCGACGCAGAAGTAGTCCACGTCCTCGGCGATCGCCGCGCTCACCTGCTCGGCGTCGTGCGTGGAGCGTCCGATCACCCGGTTCCCGACGATCTGGCGCGCCACCTCGAGCGGCAGGTCGTCCTGACCCAGGTGCAGCACGTCGGCGCCGGCGGCCAGCGCGATGTCGGCGCGGTCGTTGACTGCCAGCAGCGCGCCGTGACGGCGAGCCGCGTCGCCGAGGACCGCCAGGGCGTCCAGTTCGTGACGGGCCTCCAGCGGGCCGAAGCGCTGCTCGCCCGGCGATCCCTTGTCCCTCAGCTGGATGATGTCGACGCCGCCGGCCAGCGCCGCCTCCGCGAACTCGGCGAGGTCGCCGCGTTCGCGGCGGGCATCGGTGCACAGGTACAGGGAGGCGCCGGCGAGTTCGCGGTGGTTGAGCACACATCGAACGCTAGCGCCATCGCCACGTAGGCTGGACACCGAACAAGACCGACCACACGGGAGTCCCGGGTACGGGGACTGAGAGTGAGCGCGCCCGCCCTGACCGTCGCACCTGATCCGGGTCATGCCGGCGAAGGGAGTAGCGATGCCCCGAAGCGGCGACACGCTGGCCGTCATCGGCGGTGGAGTCATCGGGCTGGCCGTCGCTCGCCGCGCCGCGCAGGACGGCTGGTCGGTGCGGGTGCACCGCGCCGAGCAACCGGGAGCGTCCTGGGTCGCGGGCGGCATGCTGGCCCCGCACAGCGAGGGCTGGCCCGGCGAGGAACGGTTACTCGGCCTGGGGCTCGCGTCCCTGGAGCTGTGGCACAGCGGGTTTCTCGACGGCCTGCCCCCCGACGTGGTGACCGCACGTCAGTCGCTGGTCGTCGCCGTCGACCGCGCCGATGCCGCGGATCTGAAGACCGTCGGCGAGTGGTTGTCGGCGCAGGGCCATCCGGTGACGCTGACCGCCTCTGCGCGCGACGTGGAACCGCTTCTCGCGCAGGGCATCCGGCACGGTTTCATCGCAGACACCGAGTTGGCGGTCGACAACCGCGCGGTTGTCGCGGCTTTGGCGGCGCACTGTGAGCGGCTCGGGGTCGGCTGGGCGCCACCGGTGGAGAACCTCTCCGACGTGACTGCGGCGGACACCGTGGTGATCGCCAACGGAATCGACGCGCCTGCGCTGTGGCCCGGTCTACCGATCCGCCCGGTCAAGGGCGAGGTGTTGCGGTTGCGCTGGCGGCGCGGATGTATGCCCGTGCCGCAGCGCGTGATTCGGGCCCGGGTCCATGGGCGCCAGGTCTATCTCGTGCCGCGGGCCGATGGCGTGGTGGTCGGCGCGACGCAGTACGAGCACGGTCGCGACACCGCACCGGCGGTCACGGGAGTGCGCGAGCTGCTCGACGACGCCTGTGCGGTGATGCCCGCGCTGGGGGAGTACGAATTGGCCGAGTGCGCGGCGGGTCTGCGTCCGATGACGACCGACAACCTGCCGTTGGTCGGCCGGCTCGACGGGCGCACGCTCGTCGCCGCGGGGCACGGTCGGTCGGGTTTCCTGTTGGCGCCGTGGACGGCCGAGGCGATCGCTGCGGAGCTGCGCGGCACGCCACTGCCCGGGGCGCCGGTGCTGGAAGGGATGGCGAGATGAAGGTGACGGTGAACGACGAGCCGGTCGAGGTGGACGAGCAGACGACGGTCGCGGCGCTGCTGGACCGACTCGGGTTCCCCGAGAAGGGAATCGCCGTCGCGATCGACTGGGCGGTGCTCCCACGGTCGCAGTGGGACAGCGCGCTGACCGACGGCGCGAAGATCGAGGTGGTGACGGCGGTGCAGGGTGGCTGACATGGGCAAGTTGAGCATCGCGGGCCGGGAGTTCGGTTCGCGGTTGATCCTCGGCACCGGAGGGGCCGCCAACCTGGCGGTGCTGGAGGCCGCGCTGATCGCGTCGGAGACCGAGCTGACCACCGTGGCGATGCGCCGGGTGGACGCCGACGGCGGCACCGGTGTGCTGGACCTGTTGACCCGCATCGGGATCACCCCGCTGCCCAACACCGCGGGGTGCCGGGGGGCGGCCGAGGCGGTGATGACCGCACAACTGGCGCGCGAGGCGCTGCAGACGAACTGGGTCAAGCTCGAGGTGATCGCAGACGAGCGCACGCTGCTGCCCGACGCGGTCGAATTGGTCCGAGCGGCCGAGCAATTGGTGGATGACGGGTTCGTGGTGCTGCCCTACACCAACGACGACCCCGTGTTGGCGCGCCGTCTGGAGGACACCGGGTGCGCGGCGGTGATGCCGCTCGGTTCGCCGATCGGCACCGGCCTGGGCATTTCCAACCCGCACAACATCGAGATGATCGTGGACCGGGCGTCGGTGCCGGTCATCCTCGACGCGGGGATCGGCACGGCCAGCGACGCTGCTCTGGCCATGGAATTGGGCTGCGACGCAGTGTTGCTGGCGAGTGCGGTCACCCGCGCCGCGGACCCGGCGGCGATGGCCGCGGCGATGGCGGCTGCCATCAAGGCCGGATACCTGGCCCGACGGGCCGGCCGGATCCCGAAGCGGTTCTGGGCGCAGGCTTCCAGCCCCTCGATCTGATGTCCGAACGCTATGTGGCGCTGGGTAGTTCGATGGCTGCCGGGCCGGGGATCACTCCTCGCGCGCCCGGCTCGCCCCGGCGCGCCGGCCGGTCGGCGCGCAACTATGCGCACCTGGCCGCCGACGCCCTCGGACTCGAACTCGCCGACGTGACGTACTCGGGCGCGACCACAGCGCACATCCTCACCGACTCGCAGCACGGTGCACCGCCGCAGGCCGAGGCGCTGGACGGGTCCGAGTCCCTGGTGACGGTGACGATCGGCGGCAACGACGTCGGATATGTCCCGATGCTGTTCGCGGCGGGGCTGCCGAAGCCGTTGCGGTCACTGCCGTTCGCCGGGGCCAAGATTCGCGAGCTGCTCGACCCCGGTGCCCGCGACCGCGCACTCGGAGCGGTAGCCGGCTCGCTCGTCGAGGTCGGGCGGACGCTGCGCCGGCGGGCCCCGCGTGCGACGGTTCTCTTCGTGGACTACCTCACGCTGCTGCCGCCCTATGGCGCGCCGTTCTCGCCGGCGGAGGTGGCGCTCGGGCGCCACGTCGCGGCCACCCTGGAGCGGCTGACCGCCGAGGCGGCCGCGGTCACCGGGTGCGGCGTCGTGCGCGCGGCGGCCGCCAGCCGGGACCACCACGCGTGGTCGTCCCGGCCCTGGACCACCAGGTTCGGTCTGCCGCTGCCGGGTCGGCCGGCTCCGCTGCACCCGAACGCCGACGGGATGCGGGCGGTCGCCGACCTCGTGATCGAGGCCGTCGGCACATGATCGAACTCGACGCGCTGACGAAGACGTACGGTTCGACCCGCGCGGTGGACGGGTTGACGTGCACGATCGAGCCCGGACTGGTCACCGGTTTCCTCGGACCCAACGGCGCGGGCAAGACCACCACGATGCGCATGATCCTCGGGCTGGACCGCCCGACGTCGGGCTCTGCGACCATCGACGGCAAGAGCTACCGGCACCTGTCCAACCCCCTGCGTACGGTCGGCGCGCTACTGGACGCACGGCAGGTGCATCCGAACCGCTCGGTGCGCAACCACCTCCGCTGGATCGCGGCGTCGAACCGGATTCCGGCCGGACGCGTCGACGAGGTCCTGGAGATGGTCGGGCTGGCCGCCGTCGCCGGGTCGCGGGCCGGCACGCTGTCGCTGGGCATGAGCCAGCGGCTGGGCATCGCCGCCGCGCTGATCGGTGATCCGCCGGTGCTGCTGTTCGACGAGCCGGTCAACGGCCTCGACCCCGAAGGTATCCACTGGGTGCGCACGATGATGCGCACGCTGGCCGGTGAGGGCCGCACCGTCTTCGTGTCCAGTCACCTGCTCTCCGAAATGGCCAACACCGCGGACCGGCTCGTGGTGATCGGCAAGGGCAGGCTGATCGCGTCGACCACCGTGAGCGAGTTCGTCGCGCGCTCCGGCGCCGCCACCGTCCGGGTGCGCAGCCCGCAACTCGAGGCACTGCGCGATGCGCTGCGGGCGGCGGGAATGACGGTGCAGGCACAGGCCGACGCACTCGCGGTGCAGGGTGCGTCCACCGAGGCGATCGGCGAGCTGGCGGCGCTCCATGGGATCGTTCTGCACGAATTGAGTGCCCAGCAGGTTTCCTTGGAGGAGGCGTACCTGTCGTCGACCGACGGTGCGACCGAATACCGCGGGGCACGCCGGTGACGCCGAGCGCGATGCCGGCCGCGGTCAGCGCGGAGCGGATCAAGCTGAGCACGCTGCGGTCGCCGTGGTGGGCGGCGATGGCCGCGGCCGCGCTCAGTCTCGGCCTGGCCGCCACGCGGGCCGGGGTGGCCTCCGACTACGCACGGATGACCGCGTCGCAGGCTGCACTCGGTGTCGCGGTGTTCGGCGTGCCGGTGCTGACGGTCGTGGCGGCGATGACGCTGACCAGCGAGTACCGCACGCGGATGGTGGCCACCACGTTCATGGCCACTCCGTGCCGCTCCGCTGTGTTGTGCGCGAAAGCGCTTGTCGCTGCGGTCTTCTCGGGTGCAGCGGCGATCGTGATGGTACTCGGTGCGGTGGTGGTGGCGCGGGTGCTCACCGGTCCGGAGGCCGGGGCAGCGCTGACCACCGGTCTCCCACGCACGGCGGGCGCGGTGGCGTTGTACGCAGCGCTGGCGGCGGTGCTCGGAGTGGGGGTGGCGGCGCTGGTGCGCCACACCGCTGGAGCGGTGACGATCCTGCTGCTGTGGCCGCTGCTCGTCGAACCGCTGGTGGGCAACCTGCCCGGCCGCGGCGCCCAGATCGGCCCCTATCTGCCGTTCGCGAACGTCTTCCGGTTCCTCGACGTCGAGTGGCTCTTCCCGACTTACGCCATGCGCTGGGGCGCACTCGGGTCGGTCGGCTATTTCACGGCGGTCGTTCTCGCGGTGTTCGTCGCCGCGCTCATCGTGGTGAACCGCCGCGACGCGTGAATCGATGGTGCGCTTTACACGGTGTCGAATATCTCAACAGACTGTTGACCAACTCGACGCCCCGTTGATAGCTTTACACCATGACCGAATTTGTCGACGTCGTCATTGTCGGGGCCGGTATCTCCGGCATCAGCGCTGCGTGGCACCTGCAGCAGCAGAATCCGGACAAGAACTACCTGATCCTCGAGCGCCGGGAGAAGCTGGGCGGCACCTGGGATCTGTTCAAGTACCCGGGCATCCGTTCCGACTCCGACATGTACACCCTCGGATTCCACTTCAAGCCGTGGGCGACGGACCAGATGATCGCCGACGGCCCCTCGATCTGGAACTACCTGAACGAGGCGGCGGTCGAGAACGGCATCGACAAGCACATCCGCTACGGCCACAAGGTGCTCGCGGCGAACTGGTCGGACGAGCACAACCGCTGGGAGCTGACCGTCGACCGGGGCGGTGAGCAGATCCAGATCAACACGGGCTTCCTGTGGGCCTGCAGCGGCTACTACAACTACGACGAGGGTTTCTCGCCCGAGTTTCCCGGTGCCGAGGACTTCGGGGGCACCATCGTGCACCCGCAGCACTGGCCCGAAGATCTCGACTACCAGGGCAAGAAGGTCGTGGTGATCGGCAGCGGGGCCACCGCCATCACGCTCATCCCCGCGCTGATCGACAGCGGCGCCGGCCACGTCACCATGCTGCAGCGCACACCCACCTACATCGGGTCGCTGCCCGACAAGGACCCCTTCGCCGCACGCGCCTACCGGCTGCTGCCGGAGAAGACCGCCTACACGGCCGTGCGCTGGAAGGCGATCCTGCAGGCCACCGCGCAGTACCAGCTCGCCCGGACGCTGCCGAACGTCTTCCGAAAGGCGTTGCGCACCATGGCCGAACGGCGGCTGCCCGAGGGCTACGACTACGACAGGCATTTCAGTCCCAGTTACAAGCCGTGGGATCAGCGCGTCTGCCTCGCCCCGAACGGCGACCTCTTCAAGGCCATCCGCAAGGGCAAGGCCGACGTGGTCACCGACGTGATCGAACGGTTCACCGCCGACGGCATCCAGCTGAAGTCGGGCGAGCATCTGAAGGCCGACATCATCGTCACCGCAACGGGATTGAACGTGCAGTTCTTCGGCGGCGCCGAGGTCCTGCGTAACGGCACACCGCTGAACCTCGCCGATACCGTGGCCTACCGGGGATTGATGCTGTCCGGTCTGCCGAATGTGGCGTTCACCTTCGGTTACACCAACGCCTCCTGGACGCTCAAGGCCGACCTGACGTCGGAGTACGTCAGCCGCCTGTTGCATTACATGGACGTCAAGGGCTACGACACCGTGGTCGCGCCGGAGCCGGGCGGCGACGTCGAGCGCCAACCGTTCGTCGACCTGACCTCCGGCTACATCAAGCGGGCGCTCGACAAGCTACCGAAGTCGGGATCGAAATCCCCGTGGCGGCTCAAGCAGAACTACCTCATCGATCTGCGGGTGATCCGCAACGGCAAGCTGGACGACGGCACGCTGGAGTTCGGCAAGCACCGTTCCCTGGTGGAGGCCAGCGCCGCTGACTCGACGACGTGATCGATCCCCAGACGCTGACTCTGAAACTGCCTCATCTCGACGTCACGGCGCTGTCGTGGGGACCGCCCGACGGGCGACTCGTCCTGTGCCTGCACGGCTTCCCCGACAGCGCGTGGGGTTGGCGGAAGATGGCTCCACTGCTGGCGGAGCAAGGTCTGTGGGTCGTCGCGCCCTTCTCGCGGGGATACGCTCCGACAGGCCCGGCGCCCGACGGCGGCTACCACATCGGCGCCTTGATGTACGACGCGCTGGCGGTGCACGGTGCGCTCGGTGCACCGGCCGATGCCGTGGTCATCGGCCACGACTGGGGCGCGTTCACCGCCAGCGCGCTGGCGGCCTACCCCGACTCGCCGTTCGCCGTGCACGTCACGATGGCGGTGGCGCCGGTGGGCGTCATCGGCCGGGCCCGCGGTTCGGTCGTCCGCCAGTTGCGGATGCTGCCCCGCCAACTGCGCAACAGCTGGTACATCCTGTTCTTCCAGCTGCCCGAGGTGCCAGAGCGGCTGCTGTCCAGCGTGATTCCGCGGCTGTGGCGCGACTGGGGTCCGCCGGGGTACCGCACCGAGGCCGAGCTCTCCGATGCCCTGGCCGCGCTGCCCAGCCCCGCGCACCGGAAGGCCGCCGTCGGTTACTACCGCGCTCTGGTGCGGCCGGGCCGGCCGGCGCCGCGCTACGCCGACCTGCACAAGTGGAGCTTCGAGGTGCCCCGCCGGCCCCTGCTGCACCTGCAGGGCGAACAGGACGGCGCGATGTTGCCCGAGTACGCGGAATCGGTGAAGCCGGGGCTGCCGGCGGGCAGTGAAGTGCAGATGATCCCGTCCGCCGGTCACTTCCTGCAGATCGAGCGCCCGGACGTGACGGCTGAGGCCGTCCTGGCGTATCTCGGCGCGCGCTAACGTAGTGGCGTGACCCGCTCCCACCAGGCGTCCCGACTCGTGACCGTGCTGGTCATCACCACAATGGCACTCGTCGGCTGCGGCCGCGACACCCTACCCGCTCCGGCACCTCCGTCGGATCCGTCCGCCGCAGGCCGGTTCGCCGACTCGCTGGCGCACAAGGTCACCGTGGACGCCACGATGGCGCACCTGCGCAAACTGCAGGAGATCGCCGACGCCAACGGTGGCAATCGTGCGCTCGGCTCCAAGGGGTACGACGCCAGCGTCGACTATGTCGC
Organism: Mycolicibacterium chubuense NBB4; assembly: GCF_000266905.1. The sequence goes on from NC_018027.1 coordinate 502,515, forward strand.
AAAGACGCTGCGAGACAAAGGGTTCGACGTTCAGACGCCGGATTTCGAAGTGAAGCGGCCGTGGTCCGACGAGCCGTCGCTGACCGTGGCCGACGCCAAGATCGGTGCCAAGCCGCTCGAGTACACCATCGGCACGGCGGCGGGTGGCGTATCCGGGCCGATCGTCGCCGCTCGCGCCGGCGACGACACCCCGGGCTGCACACCCAGCGACTACGACGGGTTGCCCACCCAGGGTGCGGTGGTGGTGGTCGATCGCGGGTCGTGCCCCTTCGGGGCCAAGCAGACCATCGCCGCGGACCGCGGCGCGGTGGCGTTGATCGTCGCAAACAACGAGGACGAGGGCGACCTGGTCGGCGCAACGCTCGGGGAGAACACCCCGGTGAAGATCCCGGTCATCGGCGTGACGAAGGCCGCCGGCGCCCAGTTGCGCGGTCAACAGGGCAGCCCGGCGACGATCAGCCTCAATGCCGGCGTGCGCGTCGAGCGGACACGCAATGTGATCGCGCAGACCAAGACCGGATCGACCTCCGATGTCGTGATGGTCGGGTCGCACCTCGACAGCGTCCCGGAGGGACCAGGCATCAACGACAACGGCTCGGGGGTGGCCGCGATCCTGGAAACCGCTCTGCAACTGGGCACTTCGCCCCCGGTCCAGAATGCCGTCCGGTTCGGATTCTGGGGCGCCGAGGAGGAGGGCCTGCTGGGTTCGAGCAACTACGTCGAATCGCTCGACGTCGACCACCTCAAAGACATTGCGCTGTACCTCAACTTCGACATGCTCGGCTCGCCCAACCCCGGGTACTTCACCTACGACGGCGACCAGTCGACGGCGCCGGAGCCCGGCAAGATCCCCCGCGTGCCCGAGGGTTCGGCGGGGATCGAGCGAAGCCTGGCCGCCTACCTCGACCGGGCGGGCAAGCCCGCGCAGGACACGGCCTTCGACGGCAGATCCGACTACGACGGCTTCACCAAGGCGGGAGTGCCGTCGGGCGGCCTCTTCTCGGGTGCGGAGGAGAAGAAGAACGCCCAGCAGGCCGGCGTCTGGGGCGGTCAGGCCGACCAGCCGTTCGACCCGAACTACCACAAGGACACCGACACGCTCGACCACGTCGACCGCACCGCCCTGCAGATCCACGGCAGCGGCGTGGCCTACGCGGTGGGTCTGTACGCTCAGGATCAACGCGGGCGCAACGGGATTCCCGTCCGCGACGACCGCACGCGGCACCAGATCTCCCCGTCGTGAGAGTCCGGTGGACCCTGGGCGTCGCCGTCGCCGTCGCCGCGGCGATCGGTATCACCGCCGCCTGCGCCTCGAGTACGCCCGGGCCGCGGCTGGCCCAGGAGCTCGCGGACAGGGTGACCCCCGACAACGTCTATGCACACCTCGCCGAGCTGCAGAAGATCGCCGACAGCCACGACGGGAATCGAGCCGACGGCACGCCGGGCTACCAGGCCAGCGTCGACTATGTCGTGAAGACGCTGCGCGACAAGGGCTTCGACGTGCAGACTCCCGAGTTCCAGCGGCTCTCCGGCTCCGAGGGCGGCAGGCCGGCGCTGACCATCGCCGGGCGGGGATACCGGGTGGACCAAGCCTCTCTGCTGTTGACCACCGAGCCGGGCGGACTGCGCGCGGAATCGCTGCGTCCCCGCCGGTCGGCCGGATGTTCGGCGTCCGACTACGGCAGCGCCTCGGTCAAGGGGGCGATCACGGTCGTCGACGACAGCGGATGCTCGATCGTCGACAAGCACGCGACCGCCGTCGCCGAGGGGGCGGTCGGAATGCTGGTGGTCAGCAAGGCCACACCCGCAAATCCCGTCGGCGCGCCGCCGGGCCTGTTCACCCCCGGCTACTACCGCCAGTTCACGATCCCCGTCGGCATCATCGATCCCACCGCGGATTCCGCTCTGCGGCGGACGAATTCGCCGGTGACCCTGGTGCTCGACAACAAGCCGGTGATGACCACCTCCCGCAATGTCGTCGCGCAGACCAAGGCCGGCAACACCGACAACGTGGTCATGGTGGGCGCCCACCTGGACAGTGTGCGGTCCGGTGCGGGCATCAACGACAACGGCTCCGGGGTGGCAGCGGTGCTCGAGACGGCCGCGCAACTCGGTGCCAACCCGAAGGGCGGCAACGCCGTTCGGTTCGCGTTCTGGGGCGCCGGCGAGATCGGTCAGGACGGTGCCACGGCCTATCTGCGCTCGCTGGACGAGAAGCAACTCGGCGACGTCGCGCTGTATCTCGACATCGACACGATCGGCTCCCCGAACGCGGGTTACTTCACCGACGACGGCGACCAGTCGGCCCAGGCCGGGGCGAAGGTCGCACCTGTGCCGCCGGGGTCGGCCGGGATCGAACGCACCTTCGCGGGCCGGTTGAACCTGGCCGGCGTCCGGCCGGCCGACATGCCACTCGGTCGTGCCACCGACTACGCGCCGTTCCTGGCCGCGGGAATACCCGTGGGCGGTGTCACCGCAGGGTCGTCTCAGATCAAAACCGATGTGCAGGCACGTATCTGGGGCGGGCAGGCGGGCGTGGCGTTCGACCCGGACTACCACACACCCCGCGACACGATTGACCACGTCAACCGCGATGCGCTGGGGATTCTGGCGTCGTCGGCGGCGTTCGCGGTGGGTACCTACGCGCAATCGATCGAGGGTGCGAACGGGGTGCCGGCGCGGGATCACCGCAACCGACGCACGCCGTAGCGGAGCGACCGGTCAGGATGCTGCGCCCGGTCCGACATCAGCGGCGGAGTCGCGGTCGCGCGGCTCTTCCCGAACCTGCCTGAATCCGAGCAGTCGCATGCCGTGATAGATCACCAGCGCGGCGATCGACCCGAGCGCGATGCCCGTGAACGTCAGTCTGCCCAGCTGCCAGGTGAAGTCGGCGATGCCGATGATCAACGGGATCGCCGCGGTCATCTGGTTGACGGGTTTGGCGAAGTCCACATGATTGGTCAGCCAGATCCGCACACCGAGAATCCCGACCAGACCGTACAGCACGACCGTCGCACCGCCCAGCACTCCCGGTGGAATGGCCGAGATCACCGCACCGACCTTGGGGCACAACGACAACGCGATCGCGACCACGGCGGCGACCCAGTACGCGGCGGTCGAGTACACCCGCGTCGCCGCCATCACCCCGATGTTCTCGGCGTAGGTCGTGGTCGCCGATCCGCCGCCCAGACCGGCCAGTGTGGTGGCCACCCCGTCGGCGGCCAGCGCGCGGCCCATCAGCGGATCCATGTCTCTGCGGGTCATCTGGCCGACCGATTTCACGTGGCCGATGTTCTCGGCGATCAACGCGATCACGGCCGGCAGGAACATCGGCAGCACCGACAGCGTGAACGCCGGTGTCTGGAACTCGGGCAGACCGATCCACGGCGCCCCCGCGATGCCCGAGGTGTCGACCTCGCCCAGCGCCAGCGCCAGGACGTAGCCGGCGACCACCGCGAGGAAGATCGCCAACCTGCCGATCATGCCGCGGAAGAACGCGAGCACACCGATCAGCAGGACCAGCGTGACGAAGCCGACGAGTGGTCCCTTCTCGAAGTTGGCCTTCGCCGCCGGCGCCAGGTTGAAGCCGATGAGTGCGACGATCGCGCCGGTCACCACCGGCGGCAGCACCAGATCCAGCCAGCGCGTGCCGACCACGTGCACGACTGCGCCCACACCGATGAGCAGCACACCCACGGCCACAAGCCCCCCCAGCGCACTGCCGGTGCCCTCGGAGGTCACCGCGGCGGTGACGGGTGCGATGACCGAGAAGCTGGACCCGAGATAGCTCGGCAGTCGGTTACCCGTGATGAGCAGGAACAGAATCGTGCCGACGCCCGAGAACAACAGCGTGGTGGCCGGCGGGAAGCCGGTGAGAACCGGCACCAGGAACGTCGCCCCGAACATCGCGACGACGTGCTGTGCGCCCAGACCGATGGTGCGCGGCCAGCTCAGGCGTTCGTCGGGTGCCACGACGAAGTCGGGATCGGATCGCGAATCGACGCGTTTCCAGGCAACGGGCATGCTGCGACTACACACCATGACGGTCGGTGCTGCAGCGCAAACAGCGGCTCACGGGGGAGCGTGGCGGCTCCGCGGGGCCGCCGAGCGGGGCGGCCGGGCGCGCATGTGGTCGCGGGCCCGACTCATCATGTCGCCGAGCGTCCGCACGTCTCGGTCCGACAGCGAGTCGAACAGCAGGTCGCGGACGACCTCGACGTGACCGGGCAGAACAGCTCCGACGCGGGCCCGACCCGCCTCGGTGATCGCGACCACCGTGGCGCGCTGGTCGTGTGGGCTGGTCTGCCGGGTGATCAATCCCGCGTTCTCCAAAAGGCCCGCCTGGTGAGTCAGACCGCTGCGGCTGTACACCACGCCGTCGGCCAGGTCGGTCATGGTGAGCGGCCGATCGGCGTCGGCGAGCTTGGCCAGGATCTCGAACTGCACGTAGCTCAGGTCGCCGTCGGCCTGCAGCTGCCGGCGCACGGCGTACTGGAGGAGACTGACCGCCTCCATGAGAGCGAAGTAGGCGCGCATCTGCGCCGGGTCGAGCGTGTCCGCCATGGACCGAGCCTAGAGCTTCGACATCGAAGCAAGCGCGGTCCGGGGTGGTCCGTCGAAACCCGTCAAGGATGCGCCGGTAGGCGTCAAGGAGACGTAAAGGCCTCTAGCTCAGTGCCCGCACGAGGCAGACGCTGAAGGGAGCCGGCGAGATCCGCCGGTCCGCGCTCGTGTGGGAGAACCCGTGTCCGTAGTCATCTATCTCGTGCTGACGGTGGCGATCTTCGTCCTGCTCGGCCTCGCGCAGAAATGGGTCGAACGGCTGTGAGTGACGACAACATCGTCGGCCTGGTGCTGTCGATCCTCGTCGCCGTGTTCCTCTTCGCCGCGCTGCTCTTCCCGGAGAGGTTCTAGTGAGCACCACGACCGCGGGAACCCTCTTCCTGGCAACGCTTGTCGTCGCCCTCTCAGCCGTGCATGTGCCGCTGGGCGACTACATGTACCGCGTCTACTCCAGCGAGAGGCACCTCGGCGGCGAGCGCGTAATCTACCGGCTGATCGGTGCCGACCCGAAGTCGGAGCAGACCTGGGGCTCCTACGCCCGCAGTGTGCTCGCGTTCTCAGCCGTCAGCATCCTGTTCCTGTTCATCCTGCAACTGGTGCAGGGCAGGCTGCCGCTGCACCTCCATGATCCGGCCACGCCGATGACCCCGGCGCTGGCCTGGAACACCGCGGTCAGCTTCGTCACCAACACCAACTGGCAGGCATATGCGGGTGAATCGACTCAGGGCCACCTCGTGCAGATGACCGGGCTGGCGGTGCAGAATTTCGCCTCGGCCGCCGTCGGTATGGCCGTCGCGGTGGCATTCGTACGCGGACTCGCCCGCCGCAGCACCGGCGAACTCGGCAACTTCTGGGTCGACCTGGTGCGGGGCAGCATCCGTGTGCTGCTTCCCCTTTCGATCGTCGGCGCCGTGATCCTGGTCGCCGGGGGTGTCATCCAGAATTTCCACCTGCACGACCAGGTCGTCGACACGATCGCCGGTGCGCGCCAGACCGTCCCCGGCGGGCCTGTCGCCAGCCAGGAGGTGATCAAGGAACTCGGCACCAACGGCGGCGGCTTCTTCAACGTCAACTCCGCCCACCCGTTCGAGAACCCGACCACATGGACGAACTGGACCGAGATCTTCCTGCTGCTCGTCATCAGCTTCTCACTGCCGCGCACCTTCGGGCGGATGGTCGGCAGCAAGAAACAGGGGTACGCCATCGTGGCCGTCATGGGTGTGATCGCCGCCCTGAGCGTCAGCCTGATGCTCCTCTTCCAGCTGCAGGCCCACGGCACGGTCCCGACCGCCGCCGGCGCCGCCATGGAGGGTGTGGAGCAGCGGTTCGGTGTCGCGAACTCTGCGGTCTTCGCCGACGCCACCACGTTGACGTCGACGGGAGCCGTCGACTCCTTCCACGACTCCTACACGAGCCTCGGCGGCATGGTGACCCTGTTCAACATGCAGCTGGGCGAAGTGGCGCCCGGTGGCACCGGGTCGGGCCTGTACGGGATGCTGATCCTGGCCATCATCACGGTGTTCGTCGCCGGCCTGATGGTGGGGCGCACACCGGAATACCTCGGGAAGAAGATCACACCCCGCGAAATCAAGTTGGCTGCAACGTATTTCCTCATCACACCGCTCATCGTGCTGACCGGGACCGCGGTGGCGATGGCGATGCCCGGTCAACGTGCAGGCATGCTCAACACCGGGCCGCACGGCTTGTCCGAGGTGCTGTACGCCTTCACGTCCGCGGCCAACAACAACGGCTCGGCGTTCGCGGGCATCAGCGTCAACACCGAGTGGTACAACACCGCACTGGGGTTGGCGATGGTGTTCGGCCGGTTCCTGCCGATCATCTTCGCCCTGGCGCTCGCCGGGTCCCTCGCGCAGCAGGGCAGGACACCACCGTCCATCGGCACACTGCCCACCCATCGGCCGCAGTTCGTCGGCATGGTCGCCGGCGTGACGGTGATCCTGGTCGCTCTGACCTTCTTCCCCATGCTCGCGCTCGGACCTCTCGCTGAAGGAATCCACTGATGTCGGCCACCGTCGGCGGCGGCCTCCTTGATCCGGCAATGGTGTGGAAGTCTGCGCCCGACGCGTTGCGCAAACTCGATCCGCGCTCCCTGTGGCGTAACCCGGTGATGTTCATCGTCGAGCTGGGCGCGGTGTGGAGCACGGTCCTGGCGATGACGGACCCGACGTGGTTCGGCTGGCTGATCGTCGTCTGGCTCTGGCTGACAGTCGTTTTCGCCAATCTCGCCGAAGCCGTCGCCGAAGGGCGGGGTAAGGCGCAGGCCGAATCGCTGCGCAAGACGAAGACGGCGACGATGGCCCGCCGGCTCGTCGGGTGGCAGCCCGGAGGACCGGCCCGGGAGGAAGCGGTCGCCGCCCCGATGCTGCAGCAGGGCGATGTCGTGGTGATCGAAGCCGGCCAGGTGATCCCCGGTGACGGGGACGTGGTGGAAGGCATTGCCTCCGTGGACGAGTCGGCCATCACCGGTGAATCAGCGCCGGTGATCCGCGAGTCGGGCGGGGACCGCTCGGCGGTGACCGGTGGCACGACGGTTCTCTCGGACCGGATCGTCGTGCGGATCACCCAGAAGCCCGGCGAGAGTTTCATCGACCGGATGATCGCCCTCGTCGAGGGCGCGAACCGGCAGAAGACGCCCAACGAGATCGCGCTGAACATCCTGCTGGCCTCGCTGACGATCATCTTCGTCTTCGCCGTCGCCACGCTGCAGCCGCTGGCGATCTATTCCACGATGAACAACCCCGGTGTGCCGGACAGCCTGGCGCTGGGTGGCAACGGCGTCACGGGCATCGTGATGGTGTCTCTGCTGGTGTGTCTGATCCCCACGACCATCGGGGCGCTGCTGAGCGCCATCGGCATCGCCGGTATGGACCGGCTCGTGCAGCGCAACGTGCTCGCGATGTCCGGCCGCGCGGTGGAGGCCGCTGGTGATGTGAACACGCTGCTGCTCGACAAGACCGGCACCATCACGCTGGGCAACCGCCAGGCCGCGGCTTTCGATCCGCTGCACGGCGTCACCGAGGAGCAGCTCGCCGACGCCGCGCAGCTGTCCAGCCTGGCCGACGAGACACCGGAGGGGCGGTCGATCGTCGTGTTCGCCAAACAGCAGTACGGACTTCGCGCCCGCACGCCGGGTGAACTCGCCCACGCGCACTGGATCGAATTCTCCGCCACCACACGGATGTCCGGGGTCGATATCGACGACCACCGGCTTCGCAAGGGCGCGGCCAGTTCGGTGGCCGACTGGGTCCGGTCCAACGGCGGGGAGGTGCCCGCCCAGCTCGGCGAGATCGTCGACGGTATCGCCGCCGCCGGCGGCACACCGCTCGCCGTCGGCGAGATCAGGGGCCGAACCGCGACCATGCTCGGCGTCATCCACCTCAAGGACGTCGTCAAGAGGGGCATGCGGGAACGCTTCGACGAGATGCGCCGCATGGGCATCCGCACCGTGATGATCACCGGCGACAACCCGTTGACCGCCAGGGCCATTGCCGACGAGGCCGGTGTCGACGACTTCCTCGCCGAGGCGACGCCCGAGGACAAGATGGCGTTGATCAAGAAGGAGCAGGCGGGCGGCAAACTGGTCGCGATGACCGGCGACGGCACCAACGACGCCCCGGCGCTGGCCCAGGCCGATGTCGGAGTCGCGATGAACAGCGGCACGTCGGCGGCCAAAGAAGCCGGCAACATGGTCGATCTCGACTCCGACCCGACCAAACTGATCGAGATCGTCGAGATCGGAAAACAGTTGCTGATCACCCGGGGAGCGCTGACCACGTTCTCCATCGCGAACGACATCGCCAAGTATTTCGCGATCATCCCGGCGATGTTCGTCGCGCTGTTCCCCGGCCTGGACCTGCTCAACGTCATGCGCCTGCACAGCCCCCAGTCGGCGATCCTGTCGGCGGTGATCTTCAACGCGCTGGTGATCGTCGCGCTGATCCCCCTGGCGCTGCGCGGTGTGCGCTACACGCCCAGCAGCGCGTCGAAGCTGTTGAGCCGCAACCTCTACATCTACGGCCTCGGCGGCATCGTCGCACCGTTCATCGGTATGAAGCTGATCGATCTGGTCGTCCAGTTCTTCCCGGGAATGTGAGATGAAGATTTCCAGCATCATTCGGCAACACTGGGCAGCGCTGCGGGCGTTGCTGGTCCTCACCGTCATCCTGGGGATCGGTTATCCGCTCGTCATCTGGCTGGTCGCGCAGCTTCCCGGTCTGTCCGGTAAGGCGAACGGCTCGATCATCGAAGCGGACGGAAAGCCGGTCGGCAGCAGCCTGATCGGGCAGTCGTTCACCGACGCGAGCGGCAACGCGCTGCCGCAGTACTTCCAGAGCAGACCGTCCGCCGCCGGCTACGACCCGATGGCCACCAGCGCCGGCAACCTCGGCCCGGAGAGCGTCGTCGACACTCTCGGTGACCCGTCACTGCCCGCCGGCGACAACGGAGCGAAGTTCAGCCTGCTGACGTCGGTGTGCTCGCGCAGCAAAGCGATCGGTGAACGGGAGGGGGTCGACGGATTGCGGCCGTTCTGCACCGGCGGCGGCGTCGGCGCCGTGCTGTCGGTCTTCGGTCCGCGCGACGCCTACGGCCACGTCGTCCACCCGACGAGGGTCGTCAGCGTCAACGAACCGTGCACCACCTTCTCCACGCCGTTCGTGGACGACTTCGAGGGAGTGCGGGTCGAATGCGCGAAGTTCGGGGAAAACTACGGCGCGGGACAGATCGTGCCGATCCGCGGCGACGCACCGGCGGATCCGGCCGTGCCCTCCGACGCCGTCACCGCCAGCGGCAGTGGCCTGGACCCGCACATCTCCCCGGCGTACGCCGCGCTGCAGGTCAACCGCGTCGCGAAGGCACGCGGCGTGTCACCGGACCAGATCCGGGCGGTCGTCGCCGACCACACCGAAGGTCGCACGCTGGGCTTCTTCGGTGAGCCGCGGGTCAACGTGCTGGAGCTGAACCTCGCCCTCGACGAGCGGTACCCCGCGACGCGCTGAGATCAGGGCCGCTGAGCGCGCGCCTGTACGGCGTAGACGACCATGCCCAGCAGCACCACCGCCGAGCCGGCGAGAACCGAGACCAGCGGAAGGCTGAACGCCAGCGTCAGACAGCCGGCCAGCCCGACCACAGGCACCAACCGGCGCGTCCCGAGCGTCAGCGCGGAGGCGTTGGCGATCGCGTAGTAGAGAAGCACGCCGAACGACGAGAAACCGATGGCGCCGCGGACGTCGACGATCGCCGCGACCACCGCGACGGCGACGCCCACCGCGAGTTCGGCGCGGTACGGAGTGCCGTGACGCGGGTGAACCGCGGCCAGCGCGGCCGGCAGGTGATGGTCGCGGGCCAGCGCCAACGTCGTGCGGGACACGCCGAGCAGCAGCGCCAGCAGGGAACCGAGTGCACCGATCGCCGCGCCGACGGTCACGACCGGGCCCAATGCGGGGAAGCCGGCCGCCCGCACCGCGGCGGTCAACGGTGCGCTCGCCTCGGCAAGGCCGGGACCGCCGAGTTCGCCCAGCACCGCGACGGCGACCAACACATAGACGGCCAGCGTGATCGCCAGCGAGATCGTGACCGCGCGCGGGATCGTCCGGGCGGGTTCGCGGACCTCCTCGCCCAGCGTCGCGATCCGCGCATAGCCGGCGAAGGCGAAGAAGAGCAGGCCCGCGGCCTCCAACAGGCCGCGGCCGGTGCCGGTGACCGTGCCGATGACGGTGCCGATTACTGAGGCCACGCCGACGTCCCCGAAGCCGAGGACCGCGATCACCACGACGGCCAGCACGGCCAGCACGAACGCGACGATGACGCGGGTCAGCAGCGCCGACCTCTGGATGCCCGCGTACCCGACGGCCGTCAGTGCGACGACGGACGCGACCGCCACCGCGTGGGCGTGCGCCGGCCAGACGTAGTGGCCGACGGTCAGCGCCATCGCGGCGCAGGACGCGGTCTTGCCGACGACGAAGCTCCACCCCGCGGTGTGGCCCCAGAACAGTCCGAGGCGCTCGCGGCCGTAGACGTAGGTGCCGCCCGACTGCGGGTAGAGCGCGGCCAGCCGGGCCGAGGACATCGCATTGCAGATCGCGACGATGGCGGCGATGCCGAGCGCGAGCAGCACGCCCGTGCCGGCGGCCGCCGCGGCCGGGGCCAGCGCGACGAAGATCCCCGCACCGATCATCGAACCGAGGCCGAGTGTGACGGTGTCGAACAATCCGAGCCGCCGCCGCAGGGCAGACCCGTCCGGCGCGTTCACCGGCTCACCGTAACGAACCGGGCTTAACGCTGCCTTACGACGTTGCCGCCCAGGTAGAGCAGATAGCCGAGCAGGCCCAGGACGGCGAACTTGCGCGTCTTGCGCGCCGCCAGTCCCAAGCCGACGGCGGTCTCGATGCCGCCGTCGACGTACACGTGCAGACGGGTGTTGTCCGGGAACGCGGCTTTGGTGACTCCCTCGTAGATCTGGGGAGCGACGTAATGCGACAGTCCGGCGGCGGCCAGCACCAGTCCGGCCACGGTGGCGGCACGCGAATTCTCTTTGGGCACTTGCGGATCCTAGCTGATCTCGTAGTCGCTGACCGGGAAGGCCGCCGCCTCTTTGATCGCGGTGCGCGTCGACATCGGCCGCAGCAGGCTCGGTTCGCCATGTGGGTTGAAGTAGTAGGACCGCGATGACGCGCAGTTGCCCAGCGTCCACAGCGAGTCGCCGAGCAGTTCGGTCATCCGGTCCAGGTAGGCGGTGTTGGCCTGCTCGGTGACCTCGAACGTGGTGGCGCCCCGGCGTTTGAGTTCACCGAAAAGCCGGTCCATCAACCGCATCTGGTACTCCATGGTGTTGAAGAAGTTCAGGCCCAGGAACGCATACGGACTGGCCAGGCTGAGGTAGTTCGGGAAGTAGGGGATCGACACGCCCTGGTAGGCCTGAAACCTGTTCTCCCGCCACCACTTCCCGAGGTTGCGGCCGTTGCGGCCGATCACCTCGATGGCGGGGAAGTTGGCTTCCCACAGATCGAATCCGGTGGCGAGCACCAGGGTGTCGATGACGGTCTTGGTGCCGTCGGCGTTGACGATCCCGTCGGCGGTGACGTGGTCGATGCCGTCGCTCTGCAGGTGCACGTGCGGTTTGGTGAACGTGCGGAAGTAGCTGTTGGAGAAGGTCGGCCGCTTGCACCCGATGTCGTAGTCGGGTGTCAGCCGGCGTCGCAGTTCCTTGTCCCGGATCTGGATGAACTGGTTGATCTTGCACAGGTCCATCGCCGAGATGTTCAGGCGGCGGAACAACGGAACGCGGTAGTGCACGACGCCGATGTTGATCATCATCTCGTAGATGGTGTCGGTGATCGCCCGGACGATGCGCTGCGTCCAGTTCATTCGGGCGAACAGGCGTTTGGTGCGCTCCGAGATCCGGACGTCGAGCTTGGGTGCGACCCAGATCGGGGTGCGTTGGTAGACCGTGAGGTCGGCCGCCTTCTTCGCCAGCTCCGGAATCAGCTGCACGGCGGTGGCGCCCGTCCCGATGACGGCGATCCTGTCTCCGGCCGGGTCGTAGGAGTCGTCCCACGCGGTGGTGTGGATGACGCGTCCGTCGAAGCTGGTGATGCCCGGAATGTCGGGCATGCGCGGCTGCGACAGGAACCCGGTGGCGGTGATCAGGTACCGCGCGTCCAGCGTCTCACCGCCGGCCAGGGCGACGTGCCAGGCCTGCGCCTCCTCGTCCCAGCGCGCGCCTTCGACGACGGTGGAGAAGCGCATGTGCCTGCGGACGTCGTACTTGTCGGCGACGTCGTCGGCGTACTGCTTGATCTCGGCTCCGGTGGAGAACAGGCGGGACCAGTTCGGGTTCGGCTCGAAGAAGTACGAGTACGTGGTGGTGGGGACGTCCACCGCCAGGCCCGGGTAGTGGTTGACGTACCACGTCCCACCCAGGTCGTCCTCGCGGTCCAGGATCACGAAGTTCTCGTAGCCCATCCGCTTGAGCTGGATGGCCGCTCCGATTCCTGCGAACCCGGCTCCCACGATGACTGCGTCGTAGTGCTCCGCATTCATGGCGTTGACGGTACCCGAGGTCCGGTGAAACTCAGCCTTTGATGGAGCCCGCCCGCGGGGGATCGAGGGTGGCGATGCAGGTCACCGCGCGGTCCCCGCCGGCCCACGTGTCCGCGGTCGGGTACAGCACGTAGAGCTGGACGGAGTCGTCGGTCATCGCCGCGGGGGAGTATGCGGACAGCTCGGGTCCGCACCGCTGGTGGTAGCTCTGTACGGCAGCTTGGCCGGGGAAGTCGCCGTCGGGGATCGTCAGCACCGCGAACACCTCACCGGCGTGGGGCTTGTCGCAACCGATCGTCTGGACGCGGACGACCTTGTCGCCGGCCGGGATCTCGGCCAGGCAGTCCCCGACCTTGACGTCGGTGGCGGTGACGTTGCCTTTGCCGACGACGCCCTGCAGCAGGACGACCGCGCCGACGGCGAGGATCCAGAGCACCGACAGCGCGATCGCCACGACCGACATCACCCGTCCGCGCCGGTAGGTGTTCGCTTTGACCAGGCCGACGATGCCGCACACGAGGCTGATCACGACGCCGCCGACGAGGCCGAAGATCAGGCCGACGATGGCCCACCAGTTGGTGCGCGGCGGCGGTCCGGAATACGCCGGCTGCCCGCCGGCGTGCTGATAGGGCAACGGCGGTGGCGGCGGGTAGGCACCTCCGGGTCCGCCCGGCGGCAACCCGGGGGGAGGCGGTGGTGGCACGGTCACGACGCGACGATAGCAGCGAAGCCCGTGCTCAGCCCGGGTTTCTCGGGCTCAGCCGAGCAAACTTACGGCAGCGTCGATTGCCAGCGCTGGCACATCGAGTTTCTTCGACGCGAGGTCGTGGCGGGCGCCGGTGATCTCGACGATCACCGTCGGCGCGGCGATGAGCGCGGCGGCCGGCCGGAGTTCGTCGAGGGTGCCGAACGGGTCCGACGTCCCGTGGGTGAAGACCGTCGGCACGGTGATGCGGGGCAGGTGCTCGGTACGCGCCCGCTCCGGCCTGCCCGGGGGGTGCAGCGGATAGGAGAACAGCGCCAGAACGTCGACGGCCAAGCCGTCTGCCACCGCCATGGACGTCAGCCGGCCACCATACGAGTGGCCGCCGGCGACAACGGGCAGGCGCGGTCCGTCGGCCAGGGCGCGAACGGCACCGACCGCCTCGACGATGCCGGCCAGGTCGGCGGCGGACGAGCCCGAGGGCGGCCCCTTGGGACGGCGCCGCCGGTAGGGCAGGTTGTAGCGCACCGCGAGCCAGCCGCGGCGGGCCCATTCCTCACAGAGGGCGGTCAGCATCGGAGATTCCCGGCTGCCGCCGGCGCCGTGGGTCAGTGCGACGACACCCTGCGGTGTGCTGTCGGGTCGATGCACGACGCCCGCGATCGCCGGGATCTCGGTCGGCGTCACGCCCGGAGCCGGAAGAGCGGGGACACCGGTCCGTGCCCGTGCCCCAGCGGGTATGCGGCGCGCAGGCATTCGGTCACCCAGTTCTTCCCGAACGCGACGGCGTCCGGCACCGAGTAGCCGTGCGCCAGCGCGGCGGCGACGGCCGCGGCGAGGGTGTCGCCGGCCCCGTGATCGTGGCCGGTGTCGATGCGCGGGGAGTCGAACTCGTAGAACTCGGTGCCGTCGAACAACAGGTCGGGGCTGTGCGGCGACGAGCGCAGGTGGCCGCCTTTGACCAGTGCCCACCGCGGGCCGAGTGCGTGCAGCGCCTCGGCTGCGGCACGCTGCGTGCCGGCGTCGACGACGTCGATGCCGACGAGCAGGCGTACCTCGTCGAGGTTCGGCGTGACCAGCGTGGCCAACGGCAACAACTGCTCCCGCAACGACTTCACCGCGCTGGGATGCAGCAGCGGGTCACCGTGCATCGACGCGCAGACGGGGTCGACGACCAGTGGCACGCTGCCCGCCAGGCCCTGCCCGACCCAGGTGTCGGCGATCGTGTCGATGATCTCGGAGGACGCCAGCATGCCGGTCTTGGCGGCCTGCAGTCCGATGTCGGAGGCCACGGCCTCGATCTGACCCGCGATGACGTCCAGCGGGATCTCGTGAAAACCTTTGACCCCCAACGAGTTCTGCACGGTGACGGCGGTGACTGCGACCAAACCGTGCACCCCGAGCATGGCGAAGGTGCGCAGGTCGGCCTGGATGCCGGCCCCACCCCCGGAGTCCGACCCGGCGATCGTCAGCACCCGCCGCGGGGTCTCACCCGGCGGGCTCAGCGGCAGGAACGTCATGACGGCATCACCGGTAGGTACACCTGGCTGCCGTGCTCGAAGAACTCACGAGACTTGGCCGCCATCGCTTCTCGGACATCCTGGGTGATGCGCATCGAGCAGAACTTCGGTCCGCACATCGAGCAGAAGTGGGCGGTCTTGGCCGGCGCGGCGGGCAACGTCTCGTCGTGGAACTCGCGAGCCGTGTCCGGGTCGAGCGACAGGTTGAACTGGTCCTCCCACCGGAATTCGAAGCGCGCGGTGGACAGCGCATCGTCCCGCTGCTGCGCGCCGGGGTGGCCCTTGGCGAGGTCTGCGGCGTGCGCGGCGATCTTGTAGGCGATCACACCGTCTTTGACGTCCTTGCGGTTGGGCAGACCCAGATGCTCTTTCGGGGTGACGTAGCACAGCATCGCGGTGCCCGCCTGCGCGATGATCGCGGCGCCGATGGCGGAGGTGATGTGGTCGTAGGCGGGTGCGATGTCGGTGGCCAACGGGCCCAGCGTGTAGAACGGCGCTTCCTCGCACAGCTCCTCCTCGAGCCGGACGTTCTCCACGATCTTGTGCATGGGCACGTGGCCGGGGCCTTCGATCATCACCTGTACGCCATGCGCTTTGGCGATCTTCGTCAGTTCGCCGAGCGTACGCAGCTCGGCGAACTGCGCGGCGTCGTTGGCGTCGGCGATCGAGCCGGGCCTCAACCCGTCACCCAGCGAGAACGTCACGTCGTACTGCGCGAGGATGTCGCAGAGTTCCTCGAAGTGGCTGTACAGGAACGACTCCCGATGGTGAGCCAGGCACCAGGCGGCCATGATCGATCCGCCGCGCGAGACGATGCCGGTGACCCGGTCGACGGTGAGCGGGATGTGCCGCAGCAGCACTCCCGCGTGCACGGTCATGTAGTCGACGCCCTGTTCGCACTGCTCGATCACCGTGTCGCGGTAGACATCCCAGCTCAGTTCGGTGGGGTCACCGTCGACCTTCTCGAGGGCCTGATACATGGGCACGGTGCCGACGGGGACGGGCGAATTGCGCAGCAGCCACTCGCGGGTGAGGTGGATGTCGCGGCCCGTGGACAGATCCATGATCGTGTCGGCGCCCCAGCGGGTGGCCCACACCATCTTGTCCACCTCTTCGCCGATCGAGGAGGTGACCGCCGAATTACCGATGTTGGCATTGACTTTGACGGCGAACGCCTTGCCGATGATCATCGGTTCGGCCTCGGGGTGGTTGTGGTTGGCGGGTATCACGGCCCGGCCGCGGGCCACCTCGTCGCGGACCGACTCAGCCGGTACACCCTCGCGGGCGGCGATGAACGCCATCTCGGCGGTGATCTCCCCGGCGCGGGCCCGCTGCAACTGGGTGCCGCGGTCGCGGATCACGCCCGGGCGCGGCGGCAGCCCGCGCTGCAGGTCGATGACGGCGCCCGCGTCGGTGTACGGACCGGAGGTGTCGTAGAGGTCGAGGTGCTCACCGTTGGTGAGGTGCACGCGACGGAACGGCACCCGCATGCCCTCGATCTCCCGGTACACCTTCGCACTGCCCGCGATGGGTCCGGTGGTCACGGCAGGATCGACGAATACGTCACTCATGGCATCTCCCTACGCCGGCATTACCCGGTCAGGTTCGTACGGTCGACGGCGCGTCAGCCGTCCTCTCAGCGCTCTTGGCGTGCGCTCCCGCGTGGACGACTCCAACGTAGCGCAGCCGTGAGGAAGTCGGCAGGGGGAATATGTTTTGGAGCTGCCAGATTTGTATAGCTAACATATGTGTTTTCCGGCCGCGATCTCGCGCCCGCGACTTTGATACGAAAAGCGACGACACGATGACGACGGACGTACCGACCGACATGACGACCGGCACAGACGCGGCCAAGCCGCCGGTGGCAGCGAACCCGATGCTGAGCGCGACGTCGCTGCGCCGCGTGCGGATGGACCACGAACACCCCTTCTACAAGTGGATCGTGCTGTCCAACACCACGCTGGGCACGCTGCTCGCGACCATCAACGCGTCGATCGTGTTGATCTCGCTGCCCGCGATCTTCCGCGGCATCGGGCTCAACCCGCTGGCCGCCGGCAACGTCAGCTACCTGCTGTGGATGCTGATGGGCTACCTGGTCGTGACCGCGGTGCTGGTGGTGCCATTCGGCCGGCTCGGCGACATGTTCGGCCGCGTCCGCATCTACAACCTCGGGTTCGCGGTGTTCACCGTCGCCGCCGTCGCCCTGTCCTTCGATCCGTTCCACCTCGGCGGCGGTGCGGTCTGGCTGATCGCCTGGCGGGTGGTTCAAGGTGTCGGCGGAGCGATGCTCATGTCCTCGTCGTCGGCGATCCTGACCGACGCGTTCCCGGCCAACCAGCGGGGCATGGCGCTCGGCGTCAACATGGTCGCCGCGGTCGCCGGCTCGTTCCTCGGCCTGCTCATCGGCGGGTTCCTCTCCGAATGGCACTGGAAGGCCATCTTCTGGGTCGGTGTGCCGATCGGCATCCTCGGCACCATCTGGAGCATCCGATCGCTCAAGGAACTCGGCGTGCGCACGCCCGGGCGGCTGGACTGGGGCGGGACGCTGACCTTCGGTGTGGGCCTGACCGTGCTGCTGGTCGGCATCACTTACGGCATCCAGCCCTACGGTTCGTCGACCACCGGGTGGACCAATCCGGCGGTGCTCGGCGCGATCGTGGTGGGCCTGGCCCTGCTCGTGGCGTTCTGCTTCATCGAGCTGCGCGTTGCCCAACCGATGGTCAACATCCGGCTGTTCCGCTCCACGTCGTTCGGCATGGGCAACCTCGCCGGACTGATGTCGTCGGTCGGCCGGGGCGGTCTGCAGTTCATGCTGATCATCTGGCTGCAGGGCATCTGGCTGCCGCTGCACGGCTTCAGCTTCGAATCCACCCCGCTGTGGGCGGGCATCTACATGTTGCCGATGACGGCGGGCTTCCTGATGGCGGGTCCGTTGGCCGGCTCGCTGTCGGACCGCTTCGGCGCACGGCCGTTCACCGTCGGCGGGATGCTGCTGATGGCGGTGACGTTCGTCGGCCTGGTGCTGATCCCGGTGAACTTCGACTACTGGGTGTTCGCGGTGCTGGTGTTCCTCAACGGCCTCGGCGGCGGGATCTTCACCGCACCCAACACCGCCGCGATCATGTCCAGCGTCCCGTCCGCCGAGCGCGGCGCAGCCTCCGGGGTGCGCGCCACGTTCTTCAACGCGGGCTCGTCGCTGTCGATCGGGATCTTCTTCTCGCTGATGATCGTCGGACTGGCGAACACGCTGCCGGGCGCGATGAGCAGCGGTCTGCAGGCCCAGGGGGTGTCCAGCTCGGTGGCCCACGACGTGGCCAACCTGCCGCCGGTCGGCAGCCTGTTCGCGGCGTTCCTCGGGTACAACCCGATCGCCGAACTGCTGGAGCCCTTCCATGCGCTGCAGCAGCCCGGCGTCAACGCCGACGTGCTGACCGGCAAGACCTTCTTCCCCGAACTCATCACCCAGCCGTTCCACGCGGGGCTGGTCGTCGTGTTCATCGCCGCCGCCGTGATGATGCTGATCGGTGCGGTCGCGTCGATGTTCAACCCCGGTCGCTACGGCATCGAGGCCGGCGCCGACAACGCGGCCTGACTCACAGCGGACTCCAAGGTGTGACACTGCCCACGTATCGGGTACATGCGGGGCATGACGACCACCGACGACCGTCCCGAAGAGGTACGCCTGCAGGCGCTCGACCACGCTGACGAGACCAGGGCGGCGATGGCCGCCAAGCGGGAGGACAGTGGCGGCGGGCTGTCCGGATGGGTGGCGCAGCGGGCCGGGGAATGGGACCTGAGCGGCCAGGACGAGGCGACGATGCAGCGCCAGAAGTACTTCTGGAACACACTCGTCGACTACTGGTTCCGGATGGAGTTCGACGGCTGGGAGAACCTGCCCGACTCGCCCGTGCTGCTGGTCGGCATCCACTCCGGCGCCCCCTTCGTGTGGGACGCGTGGACCGTCGGCGTGCACTGGTGGCGGCGGTTCGGCCAGCAACGGCCCCTGCACGGCACCGCGCACGACGCGTTGATGGCGATTCCGGTGATCGGCCGGTACTTCCGCGCGATGGGAGTGCTGCCCGCCGCGCCGGACTCCATCGCGACCGCGCTGGCCGAGGGCCGCGACGTGGCGTTGTGGCCCGGTGGCGAGGTGGACTCGCTGCGGCCGTGGAGCGAACGTGACCAGGCGAACCTGGCCGGGCGCAAGGGCTTTGTGAAGATGGCGATCAAGGCGGGGGTGCCCATCGTGCCGATCGCGACGGTGGGCGGCGCCGACGCGATGCCCGTGCTGATCCGCGGTGACGGGTTGTCCCGAGCGCTACGGCTCGACAAGATGTTGCGGCTCAAGGTGTTTCCGCTCGCGGTCTCGCTGCCGTGGGGTATCGCACCCGCAGCGTTGCCGCAGTTCCCGTTGCCCGCCAAGATCCGTACCCGGCTGATGCCCGCGATCGAGCTCGATCACGACCCCGCTCGTGCCGACGACGACGACTACGTCGAGCGCAAGTACCGCGAGGTGCAGGACAGCATCCAGCGCGGAATGGATGCGCTGGCCCGCAAGCGCGCCTTCCCGCTCTTCGGGTGAGCCGTCCTCAGCCGGTGAGCGTCACCACCACCGGTGCGTGGTCACTGGGTGATCCGACGCGGTCCTTGCCGGTCTTGCGTTCGTCGCGGGCGATCTCGGCGCGTTCGACGCGCTGCGCGAGCGAGGGGGAGCCGAGGATGAAATCGATACGCATGCCGCGGTTCTTGGGGAAGCGGAGTTGCGTGTAGTCCCAGTAGGTGAAGACCGCCGGCCCCGGGGTGTACGGCCGGACCAGGTCGCTGAACCCGGTCTCGACGATGGCGTCGAAGGCGCTGCGTTCGGGCACGGTCACGTGCGTGCTGCCCTGATAGGCCTCGACACTCCACACGTCCTCGTCGGTCGGCGCGATGTTCCAGTCACCGACCAGGGCGATCTGTGCCGACGGGTCGTCGGCCAACCATGTCGCAGCGGTTTCCCGAAGGGCGGCAAGCCATTTCAGTTTGTAGAGATAGTGAGGCGAGTCCACGGTGCGGCCGTTGGGGATGTAGAGACTCCACACCCGCACCCCGTTGCAGGTCGCGCCCAGCGCCCGCGCCTCGGCGACCGCCTCGGCCTCCGGTTTGTCGCTCCACGACGGCTGGCCGGCGAAGCCCACCTCGACGTCGTCGATGCCGACCCGCGACGCGATGGCCACCCCGTTCCACTGGTTGAACCCGCAGTGCACGACGTCGTAGCCGAGGGCGGCGAACGGCATCGTCGGGAACTGGTCATCGGAGCACTTCGTCTCCTGCATCGCCAGCACGTCGACGTCGGCGCGCTCCAGCCAGTCGGTGACCCGATCGACCCGGGCGCGGATCGAGTTCACGTTCCACGTCGCCAGTCGCATGGTGCTCACAGTAGGTCCTCGGCCCGCACGTAGCGCGAGCGGTGGTGCTCGGTGAATCCCATTGCTTCGTAGAGCCTGCGGGCGGCGTCGTTCTCGGCGACGACCTGCACGTAGGCGCGCGTCGCGCCGTGGTGGCCGGCCCAGATCAGCAAGCCTTCGCAGAGCCGCCGGGCCAGGCCACGGCGCCGCGCCGCCGCAGCGACGTGCACCGCGGACACCCCTGCCCACCGGGTGCCGTCGGGTGCCTCGGTCACCGCGACCCGCCCCACCGCGGCGCCGGCCAGTTGTCCGAACGCCACCTCGCCGTCGACGACCGCGGTCAGGACGTCCACCGGCACGTCGCGTTCGTACACCGCCAGCCATGCTGGGTCCGGTCGCGACGCCACCGCCACCGCCTTCGGTTCGCCGAGCGCGAGATCCGTTGTCATGAACAGGTTCTCCGCGTCGACGGGCACACCGTCCGGAATGCGGAACAAGCGGTCGGGAGCCGACACCAGTGCGGGCACTCCGCGCGCGGCGTACCAGTCGGCTACCGCCGCGATCTCCGCGTGCGAGGTGAAGTGCAGGGGCACAGCGGAATTGGCTCGGCGGGTGATGCCACCGCCGTACCGCAGCAGCCAGCCGTCGAGCCACTGCTGCTCGGTTCCGGGCCATGCGAGGGCGGCGGCGTGCTCGAGGTTGCGGATCTCCCCGGCCCGGACCGGGATCTCAGGGACGACCCGCACCGCGACGACGTCCTCCCGCGCGATGGTGACGACGTCACCGCGTCGGGTGCGCACCCGCACCGCCGGTTCGCGTTGCTCCACATGCCCGACCACGTCGGTGAACGGTCGGGCCTCGTCCGCCGGCAGCCGGTAGCGGAGGCTGACGCGCGCACCCACCTCGGGGACGTCGACCACCGTCAGTGACCGAAAGGGTCGGGATCCTCGCCGGGCATCCATGTCAGCCCCGGGACACCCCAGCCGTGTGACTTGACCGCCCGCTTGGCGCTGCGGGCATTGCGGCCGATCAACCGGTCCAGGTAGAGAAACCCGTCCAGGTGGCCCGTCTCGTGTTGCAGCATCCGGGCGAACAGGTCATCTCCCTCGATGGTGATCGGCGTGCCGTCGGCATCCAGGCCCGTCACCCGCGCCCACGACGCGCGCCCGGTCGGGAACGACTCACCGGGAACCGACAGGCACCCCTCATCGTCGTCGTCGGGGTCCGGCATGGTCTCCGGCACCTCCGAGGTCTCGAGCACCGGGTTGACCACGACGCCCCGGCGCCGCGTGGTCTTGCCGCGCGCATCGGCGCAGTCGTAGACGAACACCCGCTTGGCGACCCCGATCTGGTTGGCCGCGAGACCGACGCCGTGGGCGGCGTCCATCGTGTCGTAGAGATCGGTGATGAGATCCGCGAGATCGGCCGGCAGCGAACCGTCCTCGGCGACGGGGATCGGTTCGGTCGCGGTGTGCAGGACGGGATCGCCCACGATGCAGATCGGTCGTACGGCCATGCAGGGAAGCTTAGGTGGGCAGGCTCCGGCGCCGACTCGCGGACTTTGGTGACGCCGACGGTGTCGACGGCGTGATTGAATACTCGCCGAAACCACAGGGATGTCATTTCGATTTTCGGAAGGGTCCAAGAAGCGATATGGACGGCGCCATCGCGCGGACTGAGCAATCCGGAGGCGATACCGAACCCACCGATGGCCTGACCCGGCGGGAGCACGACATCCTGGCCTTCGAGCGGCAGTGGTGGAAGTACGCGGGGTCCAAGGAGGACGCCATCAAGGAGTTGTTCTCCATGTCGGCGACCCGCTACTACCAGGTGCTGAGCGCGCTGGTCGACCGGCCCGAAGCGCTGGCTGCCGACCCGATGCTGGTCAAGCGGCTGCGCCGGCTGCGGGCGAGCAGGCAGAAGGCCCGCGCGGCGCGCCGTCTCGGCTTCGAAGTCACCTGACCCGACCGGGGCTTTCCGGCGAGCCGGGACCGTCGTTTTCCCGGATCGCTGCCAGGTGTCGATACAGTAGGCGCCGATGAACCAGCGAGAATCCTCCGGGCTACCCCTGCGCGCCATGGTGATGGTGCTGCTGTTCCTCGGTGTCGTGTTCCTTCTCGTCGGCTTCCAGGCGATGGGCGGCGGCTCCGACAACAGTGACTCGTCCCTCGCGACGTCGGTGACGAGCACGAGCGCGGCGCCGACGAGGACGCCGGCGCCGGCCAAGCCGGACGTGCGGGTGTTCAACATCTCCACCACCGAAGGCGCGGCGGAATCCACGGCCAATCGGCTGCGCGAGGCGGGCTGGAACGTCACCGAGACCGGCAACCTCACATTGCCCGACACCACGGTCACCACAGTCTTCTTCAGTGACGCCCCCGGCGAACAGAAAGCCGCCGACGACATCGGCAGATTGCTCGAGGCGCCGGTGGCTCCCCGGGTCCCCGAGCTGAGGGACCAGCCGCCGGGCGTGGTGGTGGCGGTCACCGGTTAGGCTCTTGCTCATGATCAGGACCGTCGCCGCCGTCACCCTGTTCGCAGCGCCCGCACTGGCGTTGACCGCCTGCAGTCCTCCCGGTGAGGTGCCGGCGAACAGCCCGGGCACCCCGCCGCCGGTGTGGACGGGTTCGCCGTCGCCGTCATCGTCGATGGGCGAGCAGGGCGCCGGCGAACAAGGCGGCGTGCGACAGGGCGGCCTGGCGGGCGTTCCGCAGGAGGGTGGCGCGCAGGGCCGGGCGGGGCAGGTGGGCGGCAACCAGAGCGCGCCGCAGCAGGCACAGAGCGGCGGCGAAAGCCTCAAGGCGGACCTGAAACTGGCCGACGGCACCACCGTCGCCAGCGCCGACATCGCGTTCTCCGGTGGGTACGCCACCGTCACCGTGCGCACGACCGCTGCCGGAAAGCTGGCGCCCGGTTTCCACGGCATGCACATCCACTCGGTGGGCAAGTGTGAGCCCAACTCCGTGGCACCCACCGGCGGAGCGCCCGGAAACTTCAACTCCGCGGGCGGACACCTCCAGGTGGGGGGACGCAGTGACCACCCCGCCAGCGGAGACCTGGCGTCGCTTCAGGTGCGCGGCGACGGTTCGGCCGAGCTGGTGACCACCACCGACGCTTTCACCGCGCAGGACCTGCTCAACGGCGCGGGCACCGCGATCATCGTCCACGAGAAGGCGGACAACTTCGCCAACATCCCGGCGGATCGCTACCGGCAGCTCGACGGAGCACCGCCGCCGGATCAGAACACCTTGGCGACCGGCGACGCCGGAGCGCGGGTGGCCTGCGGTGTCATCACTCGCGGCTGATCGAGGGGCTGTCAGCCGAATCGATTTCGCCGGGTCGGCGCGGCCGACCCTCGGTGTCGAGTGGGAGTTCGCGCTCGTCGACGCCGGCACTCGCGATCTGAGCAACGAAGCCGCCTCGGTCATCGCCGAGATCGGCGAGAACCCGCGGGTGCACAAGGAGCTGCTGCGCAACACCGTCGAGGTCGTCACCGGGATCTGCGACACCGCCGGTGAAGCGATGGATGATCTGCGGTCCACGCTCGGGCCGGTCCGAAAGATCGTGCGCGAGCGCGGAATGGAGCTGTTCTGCGCCGGCACGCACCCGTTCGCGAAGTGGTCGGCGCAGAAGCTCACCGACGCGCCGCGCTACGCCGAACTGATCAAGCGCACCCAATGGTGGGGCCGGCAGATGCTGATCTGGGGTGTGCACGTGCACGTGGGGGTGTCCTCGGCGCACAAGGTCATGCCGATCATCACCTCGATGCTCAAGTACTACCCGCATCTGCTGGCGCTGTCGGCGTCGTCACCGTTCTGGGACGGTGAGGACACCGGTTACGCCAGCAACCGCGCCATGATGTTCCAGCAGCTTCCGACCGCAGGCCTGCCGTTCCACTTCCAGGAGTGGCGCGAGTTCGAAGGCTTCGTCAGCGATCAGAAGAAGACCGGGATCATCGATCACATGAACGAGATCCGTTGGGATATCCGGCCTTCGCCGCATCTGGGTACCATCGAGGTCAGGATCTTCGACGGCGTCTCCAATCTGGCTGAGCTCTCGGCGCTGGTCGCCCTGACGCACTGCCTGATCGTCGACCTGGATCGCCGGCTGGATGCCGGGGAGTCTCTGCCGGTGATGCCGCCATGGCATGTCCAGGAGAACAAGTGGCGCGCCGCCCGCTACGGCTTGGACGCGATCATCATCCTCGACGCGGCGAGCAACGAACGGTTGGTCACCCAGGATCTCGACGAGCTTCTCGAGCGACTGCATCCGGTGGCCCAATCCCTTTCCTGCGTCGAGGAACTCGCCCGGGTGCGGGAGATCTACCGCAACGGCGCGTCGTATCAGCGGCAGCGCCGGGTGGCCGAGGAGTCCGACGGCGACCTGCGCGCCGTGGTGGACGCCCTGATCGGAGAGCTGGTGATCTGACGATGCCCACGGTGCCGATGTTCCCCCTCGAAGTGGCCATGGTGCCGGGGGAGACGTTGCCGCTGCGCATCTTCGAACCGAGGTACTCGGCGCTCGTGCAGGACTGCCTGGCGACCGACGACCCGGCATTCGGCGTCGTGCTGATCGCGGCGGGCCGCGAGGTGGGCGGCGGCGACAGCCGCAGTGATGTCGGGGCGCTGGCGCACATCACCGAGTACGCCGACCTGGGTGACGGCCGCTACCGACTCAAATGCGTGATGCGAGAACGTATCCGGGTGATCGAGTGGCTTCCCGACGACCCGTACCCGAAGGCGGTGGTCGAGGAGTGGCCGGACGAGGCCGGTGCTCCGGTCGACGTCGCCGCCATCCGGGACATCGAGGACCGCATGGTCGCGCTGTTCGAGCGGATCGCCGCGGCACGCGGTGCCGACGTGCACGGCCGTGACATCGTGCGGGGAGCCGACGATTCCGGCGACGTCGCCACCTGGCTGTACGCGTTGACCGTCCGGCTGCCGATGGGGCAGGCCGACCGCTACGCGATCCTCTCGGCGCCCACCGCGGCGCAGCGGGTGGCGGCGCTGTCGGAGGCGGTGGACACCGTCACCGCGATGGTGGAGTTCCAGCTGTCCGAATAGTCCGTATGCAACGGTAGGCCGCGTCTCGCGTCGCCGAGATTGCATCTAGCGCGCGAAATTTCGTGACGATGACGCGTGGAATGCAATTTCGGCGGGATGCGGGGCTAGAGGAGGCGGCCTTCGACGAACATGCTGAGCGCCGGCGGATCGTCGTCCGATGCCGGTGCGCGGTGGTATCTGCTCATCAGATCGACGGCATCGATGGACGTGACGTCCCACCGGTGCGCGCACAGCCACGCCGCCACGTCGGTGCGTTCCTCCATGTACCACAACTCGTGTGGCGCGCCGGATCGCTCGCGATAGCGAGCCACGTTCTCCGGCTCGAAGAACGCCGGGCTGAACGCTTCGACGGCGATCCGGCTGCCGCGGGCACTGTACAACCCGATCTGCTCGAACAACCGATCCTGCGCTGCCGCAGACAGATAGGGCAGCAGTCCCTCCGCCGACCACGCGGTCGGCTCGTTGTGATCGAAGCCCGCCGCCCGCAGCGCATGCGGCCAATCGTCGCGCAGATCGACCGGCACCGGCATGTACTTGGCGGACAGTTGCGCGTCCGAGGTGTCCAGGACACTGGTCTTGAAGGACAACACCTTTGGCTGGTCGACCTCGTAGATGACCGAGTCGCTGAGCCACGGCAGCCGCCAGGCGCGGGTATCCAGGCCCGCGGCGAGGATCACGACCTGCGACACACCGGCCGCGCTGGCGGAGAGGAAGAAATCGTCGAACCACTTGGTGCGCGCCGCGGCATAGTCGGTGATCGACCGCCTCCGCTCGGGACTCAGCTCGAGCCCTTGATCGCCCGTCGCGTCCAGGAACAGTTGCGCGTACGGGTCGGTGAACAGCGGACGTTCTGACGCGGTCTCCCACGCGCGGGCCGTCGCGACCCCCAACGCCGTGCGGCCGACGCCCTCTGTGATGTCCCAGGTGTCACCGTCACGACGAGTCATGATCGCCGGATTCCCGATCCGCGGCGAAATCATGCATTTCGTCCCTGGTCAGCAAGTCGTCTCGGATGTTCTGCTCGCGGTAGGCCAGTTGGCCCACCCGGTTGGCGATCACCGGCGCGGTGATGACCGTGAAGAGGCCGCTGAGGATCAGCATGCCGACGTCGACGTGTCCTCTCAGCCGGATGGCCGCGCCCGCCAACACCAGGAGCAGGCCGAGCACCTGCGGTTTGGTCGCCGCATGCATCCGCGACAGCGTGTCGGGGAATCTCACGACGCCGATCGCTGCGGTGAGTGCCAGCGCCGACCCACCGAGAATCAACACGCTGGTGACGATGTCCAGTGGGCTCATCGCTCCGCCCTGTCTGCCGGGTCCGCCACGTCCGGCACTCGGAAGCGCGCGACGCTGACCGATCCGATGAAGGTGATCAGCGCCAGCGCGGTCAGGCTGTAGGTGACCGTGGTGTCCCGGCTGTAGGCGGCCCAGGTGCCGATCGCGCACATCGCCACGGCGACGAGCGTGTCGAGGGCGACCAGCCGGTCCAACGTCGACGGACCGAGCAGCATCCGCAGCATCGTCGCGAACGCCGCGACCGACAGCATGACCGCTGCCGCGATCCACACATAGTTCATGCGCGATCCGCCTTCGCTCCTCGCTGATAAGTCATGCGGGATCCGCCTTCCCTGACGGTCGCCAGTCCGCGTCACGCTCGAACGAGGCGACCAGCAGCTTCTCGAGCCCCGTCATCTGGCGGTAGAACCGCTTGACGGTGCGATCGGAGCCGACGTCGAGGACGTGCACGTAGATCATCCGGCGGGCCTGATCGATCTCGAGCACGACGGTGCCGGGCGTCAGGTTGACGATGTTGACGGCCAGCGCCAGAACGAGATCCGACTTCACCGCGATGTGTGCGCGCAGGACCGCCGACAGCGGCGGCGGGCCCGGCTTCAGCGCCAGCGCGGCCACCTGGACCGACGACACCACCAGGTAGTAGGCGACGGTGGCGAGCAGGCGCAGCAGCGGCAGCGGGTGCAGCCGGCCCTCGACCGGCACGGCCGGCAGCGGCAGCAGCAGCGTGATCACCAGCGCAACCGCCAGGCCGGACAGGATGTTCGCCGCAGAGATCGTGCCCCACAACAGAACCCACACCAGGATCAGCCAGCACACGATCCACACGCGCAGCGTGGTCGCCCTCATCGCCGCCCCCCGGTCATCGCGCCTGCCCGAGAACCGCCGAGATGTACTGCCCGCGGTCGAGCACCTCGGCGGCGGCGCGGTCGCTGTAGGCGAAGATCGGGCCCGCCAGCACGGTGAGCATCAGGCCCACCGCGATCAACGCACCGGTCGGCACCAGCATGCCGACCGGCATCCGGCCCACGTCGTCGCGATCGGCGAGTTGGATGTCCATCGACTCCTCGGTGTTGTCCACCAGCGCGGTGGGTGCGGCCGCCGACAGATGTCCCTCCGGGGCGTCCTTGCGCGATCGCCAGAACGCCTTGGTCCAGACCCGCGCGACCACGTACAACGTCAGCAGGCTCGTGACGACGCTGCCGGCCACCAGCGCCCACGCCAGCACCGAACCGGACTGCGAACCGGCCTCCAGCAGCGCCACCTTGCCGATGAACCCCGAAAACGGGGGAATACCACCCAGATTGAGCGCGGGCACGACGAACACGAAGGCCAGTACCGGGCTGGCCGCGGCCAGCCCGCCGAGCCGCTCCATCGTCGAGGCGCCGGCCTGGCGCTCGATCAGACCGACGACCAGGAAAAGCGTCGTCTGCACGAGAATGTGGTGCGCCACATAGTAAATCGCTCCGGACATGCCCAGGTGATTGGACAGCGCGATCCCGAACACCATGTACCCGATGTGGCTCACCAGGGTGAACGAGAGCAGCCGCTTGATGTCACTCTGAGCGATCGCGCCCAGGATTCCCATCACCATCGTCAGCAGGCCCGCCACCAGCAGCACGTTGTCCATCGCGCCGCCGGGGAACAGCAGTGAGTGCGCGCGGATGATCGCGTAGACACCGACTTTGGTGAGCAGGCCGGCGAACACCGCGGTGACGGGCGCGGGTGCGGTGGGGTAGGAGTCCGGCAGCCACGTCGACAGCGGGAAGACGGCGGCCTTGATGCCGAACGCGACCAGCAGCACTGCGAACAACGCCGTTCTGGTGCCACCGGCGACGTGCTCGAGGCGCACCGACAACTCGGCCATGTTCAGCGTCCCCGTCGTGGCGTACACCAGCGCGATGCCGAACAGGAACACCAGCGAGGACACCATCGAGACCATCACATACGAGATGCCCGCACGGACGCGCTCCTTACTGGCGCCGATGGTCAGCAGCACGAAACTCGCCGAGAGCAACACCTCGAACCCGACGAACAGGTTGAACAGATCACCGGCCAAAAACGCCATGTAGACACCCGCGGACAACACCAGGTAGGTGGGCAGGAAGATCGAAACGGGTTGGCGCCCATCGCCGTCGCGGATGCCCTGCCCGATCGCGTAGAAGACGACGGCGAGCAGCACGATCGACGACACGACCAGCATCAGTGCCGAGAGCCGGTCGACCACCAGCGTGATGCCGAGCGGTCCCATGCCCGGTTCGGTCGGGCCCCAGCCGCCGACCTGTAATGCGATGGTGCCGTCGCGGTCGGCGAGGTGCACCAGCGCGGCCGAGACGACCAGCACCACCGACAGCGCCAGCACCGTGATGAAGCGCTGCAGCCGCGGCCTGCGCCCGGCCAGCAGCGTCATGGCGGCCGCGATCATCGGCACCAGCACCGGGAGCGGCGTGAACGTCGTCGCGAGATGGCCGCCGATCACCGGGAGCCCTCGAATCCCGGTAGCGCATCGAGCTCGTCGGGCAGGTCGGTGTCTCTGGAGGCGTCCGGTTCGGGTCGCTCCTCGATGTCGTCGTCCTCCTTGCCGGACAGCTGCGACACCCGGGTGTCCTCCGGGTCGTTGCTGACCTCTTCGATCGTGTTGATCCGATACGAGCGGTAGGTCAACGCCAGCACGAAGGCCGCGATCCCCATCGTGATCACGATGGCGGTCAGCACCAGCGCCTGCGCCAGCGGATCGGCGGTCGTCGTCTCGCCGTCGCTGGTGCGGCCGTGCACCGGCGGGTTGCCCGACGGTCCGCCGACCGACAGGATCAGCAGATTGATCGCGTTGCCGATCAGCAACAGCCCCAACAACATCCGGGTCAGGTGGCGCTCGAGCAACAGGTACACCCCGGCGCTGGTGAGGCCGCCGATGATGATCAGCGGAACCAGGTAGGTGGTCACCGTCTACCTCGGCTCACCGTCGCGTTCACCGTCGCGCGCTGCTCGCTCATCTCCTCGTCGATCCGCGCGCCGAGGCTGCGCAGCACGTCGAGGACCAGACCCACCACGATCAGATAAACCCCCAAGTCGAAGAAGATGGCGGTGACGAACTTGACGGTGCCGAGTACCGGAACGTCGACCTGGATCAGTGCCGACGAGAGCGCGGGCGCTCCGACGAGCAGGGAGGCGAAGGCGGTGCCCGCCGCCAGCGTCAGCCCGGCGCCGAGGATCTTGCCGGCATCCAGCGGCAGCGTCTCACCGAGTTCGTAGCGCCCGCCCGCGAGATACCGCAGCACCAGGGCGAGGCCGGCCATCAGCCCGCCGGCGAAGCCACCGCCGGGGGTGTTGTGGCCGGCGAAGAAGAAGTATGCCGAGAGCACCATCATGACCGGGAAGATCAGCCGGGTGGCGACCTCGAGGACCAGCGAGCGATGCCGCGGGTCGCGCAGTTCGCTGCCGCGCAACCACGTGATGTCGCCGGCGGCGGGGCTGTTGTTGGCGAACACCGACACTTTGCCGATGTCGGGCTGTCCGGCGTCGGCCACCCGGGGTGCGGCCCCGAACCGCCTGTTGCGGAACACCATCGACGCGACGCCGGTCGCCGCGACCAGCAGCACCGACACCTCGCCCATGGTGTCCCAGGCGCGGATGTCGACCAGCAGGACGTTGACCGCGTTGGCTCCGTGGCCGCGCAGATACGCCGCGTCGGGCAGCAGCTCGGCGATGGGCCTGCCGCTGCGGGCGGCCATCGCGAACGCGGCCAAGCTGGTCACCGCGGCGCCGACGGCCAGCGCCAACAGCGCCCGCGGCACGCGGAACCGCTTGATGTCGGCGCCCCCGGTCTCCGCGGGCAACGTGCGCAGCACGAGCACGAACACCACGAGCGTCAGCGTCTCCACGAGGAACTGGGTCAACGCGAGGTCGGGCGCGCCGTGGAACGCGAAGATCGCGCCGCACCCGTACCCGGTCACCCCGACCAGCAGCACGGCGGCCAACCGGTTGCGCATCACCGTCGCGCCGATCGCGGCCGCGAGCATCAAGACGCCCACCACCACCTGCGGGGGTGAGTCCCACAGCTCGAACTTCGGACGGTCACGGGCGCCGAGCGAGAGGACCGTGATCGGCACGAGCACGAGCGTGGCGAGGATGACCGACTGAGTGGCGGGGATCGAGCCGCGTTGCGTGAACGCCGTCAGCCGCACCGACATGATGTCGGCGCCGCGCAGCACGGCGTCGTAGATGCGGTCGGCGTTGGCCAGCGGCAGGAACGCCAGTCTGGCCCTGCGCAGCCGGCCGCGGCTCACGTATATCGTGACACCGGCCGCGAGCATCAGAACCGACAGAGCAAGCGGCAGGTTCAGGCCGTGCCACAACGCCAGGTGATAATCCCCGACGTAGCCGGCGGGATCGGGAACCGTGCCGGCGTAGTCGTCGAGAACGACGTCGAGCCGCGACGGCCACAGGCCGAACAGCAGACCCGCGGCGGCGAGAATGCCGGGCGGAAGCAGGAATCCGAGCTCGGGCCGGTGCATCTCCGCCACCCGGGTGCTCGCTTGCGGCAAGCCTTTTCGGCCGAACGCGCCGAACACGAACCGCAGGCTGTACACCGTGGTCAGCACGGAACCGGCGACGATGCCCGCGAGCACCACGGGCGCCGCCGCACCCAGGTTCGGGCTGTGCAGCACCGTCTCCAGGTCAGCCTCCTTGGCGACGAACCCGAAGAACGGTGGCAGCGCGGCCATGCTCGCGGCCGCGCAGCCGGCGATCACGAGCAGCGGCTTGGCGCGGTCACCGAGCCAGGCCAGCCTGCGGATGTCGCGGGTGCCGGTGGCGTGGTCGATGATCCCGACGACCATGAACAGCGCCGCCTTGAACATCGCGTGCGCGCACAGCATCGCCAGCCCGGCCAGCATCATCTCGCTGCCGCCCGAGCCGACCATCACCGTGATGAGGCCGAGCTGGCTGACCGTGCCGAACGCGAGGATCAGCTTCAGGTCGTATTCGCGCAGCGCGCGCCACCCGGCCAACAACATCGTCAGCAGGCCCAGTGTCACCACCGTCGGCCGCCACTCCGGGGCGTCCGCGAAGCCGGGCGTCATCCTCGCGATCAGGTAGACGCCGGCCTTGACCATGGCGGCCGCGTGCAGGTAGGCGCTCACCGGTGTCGGGGCGGCCATGGCGCCCGGCAACCAGAAGTGCATCGGCACGATCGCCGACTTCGACAGCGCGCCGATGAGCACCAGCACGACCGCCACGGACGCGGCGACGCCCGTCGGCGGGTCGGCGACCAGCTCGGAGAGCAGGAACGTGCCGCTGACGTTGCCCAGCACCACGATGCCGACCAGCATCGCCAGCCCGCCGAACGTCGTCACCAGCAGCGCCTGGGTGGCGGCCCGACGGCTCGTCGCACGTTCGGCGTAGTGGCCGACCAGCAGGAACGACAGGACCGTGGTGATCTCCCAGAACACGTAGAGCATCAGCATGTTGTCGCTGGTGACCAACCCGAACATCGCTCCGGAGAACGCGACCAGCTCGGCGGCGAAGCTTGGCAGCCGGTTCTCCTTGCGGCCGTCGTGGTGGTGGAAGTAGTCGGCGCAATAGAACAGCACCAACGCGCCGATGCCGAGCACCAGCACGCTCATGATCGCGGCGAGGGAGTCGAAGCGCAGCGTGATGTCCATCGACAGCTCCGGCACCCACGGCACGTGAACGCTGCGGGCGGGGCCGGCGCCCGGCCAGTTGAGCGCGACCCAGACCAGCGAGCCGAGCGGCACGAGCGCCAACGGATAGAACGCCAGCCGTCCCCAGCGGTACACGAGCAGCGGCGCCAACAGCGTGGCGGCTGCATGGGCAGCGAGGATGGCGAGCATGGCTCCGTCTCGTCGTGGGTCGGCGATGAGTGTCAGGCGTCGAAGACAACAGAATGTGTCAGCCGGACTGACTCTGGAGTCACCACAGTCTACGGGGACCGCGGTCAGTGAGGTTCGCCGCTGACCATCGCCCGGATCTGTTCCTCGGCCGCCATTGCGCAGATGAAGAGGATTTCGTCGCCGTCCGCCAGCACGTCGTGGCCGTCGGGAACGATGAGGCGGTTGCCGCGCAGCAGCGTGACGACGGCGCTGTCCGGCGGCATCGCCAGCGCGCGGACCTGCCGGCCGACCAGCGGGCTGTCCGGGGGCAGCGTGAACTTGGCGATGTTGGTCGCGCTGCGGCCGATGCCGGCGCGAGAGACCCGCCCGAGGTCCATCAGCCGCACCACGTGGCCGACGTCGATCGCGCCCTCGACCGCGGCGACGATGGCCACGGGCGTCGACACGGCCACGTCGACACCCCACGCCTCGGTGAACAGCCACTCGTTGCGCGAGTCGTTGATCCGCGCCACGACCCGGTCGATGCCGAACTCGCTCTTGGCCAGCAGCGCCATCGCGAGGTTGGCCTTGTCGTCACCGGTGGCCGCGATCGCGACGTCGCAGATCTGCATCTCGGCCTCCTCGAGGGAGGACACCTCGCAGGCGTCGGCGAGGAACCACTCCGCGCCCGGCACGGTCGAGGGCTCGTAGCGCGCGAACTCCTTCTCGATGAGGAGCACCTTGTGGCCGTAGTCGACCAACTCCTGCGCCACGGACCGGCCGACCGCGCCGGCTCCGGCGATCGCGATCCGCATGTGTCTCCTTCGCCGCCGTCCTGATGACGACTGTCCTGATTTACTTGCATCGACACAAGTGCCCGTACCGAAGTCAGCGAGGTCTGGTGAGTCCCTGGTGAGTTTGCACCAGTTGTATGTGGCGCTGTTCCTCGGTGGTCTCGTGCTGCTGGCGAGCATCGCCGCCACGAGGCTCGCCACCGGAGCCGGCCTGCCCAGTCTGTTGCTGTTCCTCGGCGTGGGCTTGATCGTCGGCGAGGACGGACTCGGCCTGCACTTCGACAACGCGCAACTGGCGCAGGACCTGGGCACCGCGGCGCTGGGTGTCATCCTCGTCGAGGGCGGCCTGACGACGCGGTTCGGCGACATCCGCCGAGTGCTCGCGCCGGCAAGTGTGCTGGCCACCGTCGGCGTCGGGGTCAGCACGTTGGTCACGGCCGGCGCGGTGCACTGGCTGCTGGGCATGGACTGGCAGCTGGCGCTGCTGCTCGGGGCGATCGTCTCGAGCACCGACGCCGCCGCCGTGTTCTCGGTTCTGCGGGTGGTGCCGCTGCCCCGGCGACTGGGCGGCCTTCTGGAGGCGGAGTCGGGTTTCAACGACGCGCCCGCCGTCATCCTGGTGCTGTTGTTCAGCGCGACGCCGTTGGTCCTCGATGCCGGCGAGGTCGCGATAACCCTGGTGTACGAGTTGGCGATCGGGGCGTTGATCGGCCTCGGGTGTGGATTTCTGGGCGCGCTGACGCTGCGGCGGATCGCGTTGCCCGCGGCCGGCCTGTACCCGCTGGTGACGTTCGGCCTGGGCATGGTGGCGTTCGCTGCGGCGGGCTCGGCGAACGCGAGCGGCTTCCTCGCCGCGTACCTGGCGGGTGTCGTGCTGGCGAATTCCGGCCTGCCGCACCGCTCTGCCACCCGATCGTTCGCCGAGGGGTCGGGCTGGCTGGCGCAGATCGGCGTGTTCGTGATCCTGGGTCTGCTGGTGTCGCCGGCTGACCTGCTCGATGAGGTGGTGCCGGCCGTCGTCACCGGTCTGATCCTGCTGCTGCTCGCACGCCCCATCTCGGTCCTGGTGTCGCTCATCGGTTTTCGTGTGCCGTGGCGGGAGCAGGTGTTCCTGTCGTGGGCGGGGCTGCGCGGGGCGGTGCCCATCGTGTTGGCGACCTATCCGATCGTCGCGGGAGTCCCCGACAGCTGGCGGCTGCTCAACATCGTGTTCATCCTCGTCGTGCTCTACACCGTGGTGCAGGGGCCGAGTCTGCGGCTGGTCGCCGAGCGACTCGACTTGATCCCGCGCGACACCACCCGCGAGATCCAGGTCGACGCGGCGCCGTTGGACGTCTTGGGCGCCGAGTTGCTGACCATGACCGTGTCGCCCGGCTCGCGGTTGCACAACGTCACGGTGCTCGAGCTGCGGCTGCCGGACCCCAGCGTGATCACGCTGATCATCCGCGCGGGCCAGTCGTTCGTGCCCGAGCGCATGACCCGGTTGCAGATCGGCGACGAGCTGATGATCGTCACGACCACCGCGACCAGAGAGCTCGCGGAGCGGCGGCTGCGGGCGGTCAGCCGGCGCGGCAAGCTCGCGTACTGGTTCGACGAATACGGCGATCCGGGCTAGCACCCCACCCGCCGAACTTGCATTCCGCGTGGGAATCTCGCGGGCGGAGTCAACGTGGAATGCAATTTCGGCGCTAGGTGCGGCAGGGCGGGAAGGCGTAGCGGATCGGCAGCGCGTGGGCGAGCACGCCGATGCCCGCACCGAGGATCGGCCAGATCGGCCAGAAGTACCACGCGTCGGCGGACAGTCCGACCGCGAGCCACACGGTCAGCACGACGACGACCATCGTCAGGTAGCCGGCCAGGTGGATGTGGACGCTGCGCCGGGCGGCGGCGCGGCGGGCGGCGGCGCGGCGGGGATCGTGGCGGCGCAGTTCCGCCAGCGGCAGGTCCGCGGTGAGCCGGCGCAGGTCCGGCGTGGTGTACGCGTCGAAGACGGTGGCGACGCGCTTCTCGTATTCGGCCAGGTCCAGATACCCCTGCGCGAGTGCCTGACCGAGCAGCGCCGCAGCGGCCTCCCGGTCGCGATCGCCTGCGCGCAGAGTGGGCGTGACATCGGTGCTCATGCGAACCTCCCCGATCTTGCCAATGACTAGTTCAGAGCCTGCCACCACAACTAGTCACTGTCAAGATCCCGGACGGGGATCTAGTGTGCGCTCAGATCGTGTTTTTCGGCGTGCCGGCGATCTCACCGCACACCAGAGCCGCGCACCAGAGCCGTCAGCGCGCGGACGCGAACGCCCGCAGCGACTCGACCTGCTGCGGGTCCAGAGACGGGCGTACGGTCTCGCGCGCCCGGGCGACGTCGGCGGCGGTGACGTCGGCGGCGTCGATCGACCGGCGCATCGCGGTGAGCGCGGCCTCCCGCAGCAGCGCCACGCAGTCGGCGGCGCTGTATCCCTCGAGGTCGGCGGCCAGCGAGGCGAGGTCGACATCATCGGCGAGCGGTACCGATTTGCCTGCGGTACCCAGGATCTGGGCGCGCGCTTCGGCGTCCGGCGGCTCGACGAACACGAGCCGCTCCAGACGGCCGGGCCGCAGCAGCGCCGGGTCGATCAGGTCGGGCCGGTTGGTCGCGCCGAGCACCACCACGTCGTGCAGCGGTTCGATGCCGTCGAGTTCGGTCAGCATCGCGGCCACCACGCGGTCGGTCACCCCGGAGTCGAAGCTCTGCCCGCGGCGCGGGGCCAGCGCGTCGATCTCGTCGAGGAAGATCAGCGAGGGCGCCGAATCCCGGGCGCGGCCGAACAGCTCGCGCACCGCCTTCTCCGACGAGCCCACCCACTTGTCCATCAGCTCAGCGCCTTTGACCGCATGCACGCTGAGCCGTCCCGAGCTGGCCAGCGCGCGCACGACGAACGTCTTGCCGCAGCCGGGCGGCCCGTAGAGAAGCACGCCGCGCGGGGGTTGCACGCCCAGCCGTGCGAACGTGTCGGGGTGCTGCAGGGGCCACAGCACCGCCTCGGTCAGGGCCTGCTTGGTCTCGGCCATGTCCCCGACGTCGTCGAGGGTCACCGATCCGACCGACACCTCTTCGGTCGCCGATCGCGACAGCGGACGGATGACCCCCAGCGCGCCCGTCAGGTCCTCCTGTCGCAGCGCCGGGGCCTCTCCGTTCTCGCTGGCGCGCGCGGCGGCCCGCAGCGCGGCCTCCCGCACCAGTGCGCACAGGTCGGCGACGACGAATCCTGGTGTGCGTTCCGCGATTTCGGCCAGGTCGAGATCATCGGCGGGCACGTCGCGCAGCAACACCTCCAGCAGCTGCCTGCGGACGGTGCCGTCGGGCAGGCTCAGACCCAGCTCGCGGTCACACAGATCAGGAGCGCGGAGCCGCGCATCGACGGTGTCGGGCACCGCAGAGGTGGCGACGAACGCGACGCCCTTGGTCCCGACCGCCGAGCGGAGTTCGGCGAGGATCAGGGTGGCCACCGGGTCGGCGGGCACCGGCAGCAACGCGTCGATGTCGGTGACCAGCAGCACCCCGCCGCCGTTGCGTACGGTCGCGACCGCCGACTTCACGTTCGCCAGGCGGTCTTCGGCGCGTAGCGATCCCACCTCCGGGCCGTCGAGTTCGACCAGGCGGCGGCCGCCGCAGACGGTGCGCACCATCGTGGCCTTGCCGACACCCGCCGGACCCGACACCAGCACACCGAGATTCGCACGCGCACCG
Source organism: Mycolicibacterium chubuense NBB4 (assembly GCF_000266905.1). The sequence continues at coordinate 539,454 of NC_018027.1, forward strand.
AGCTTTTCGAGGAGATCGGGCTGGTCGAGGGCGAGTTTGAGCCATTCGGTCAGGCGGCCGGCCTGGAGGTGGGAGCCCTTGAGGTCGTCGAAGTCGATGGCCGACGCGCGGGACTCCGCGGACGTGGTGAGCACCGGACGGCCGGTGTCGCGCGGCGGCGCCGGCGCGGTCCCGGCCGGCATGGCGCCCCAGCTGACGAGCGAATTCGGTTGCACGCTGACCGGTCCCGCCGGATCGACTCCGGTGACGGTCAGCAGCTCCGACGTCCAGGTGATCCCGACCGAGGACGCCAGCGCGGCGCTGGCCTCCGACGTCGAGGTGCCCGGGCCGAGGTCGCGGGGCAGCAGCGACACGGTGTCGCCGACCGTCATCACCTTGCCCAGCAGCGCCTGGCGCAGCGTGGCCGCCGAGATCGACTGCGTGGCCAGTTTCGATCCGCTCAGCGTCACCGACCGGGCGCCGTACACCGTGACCGGGGCGACGAGGACCGCGGCGTCCTCGCGCAGGCCCGCGTTCGACAGCGTCACGTCGTCGAGCAGCGCGGTGCCCGTGGGCGTGCCCGACGGCGCCGTCCCGACCACGGCGGCCGTCGTGCGAGATCCCGTCAGTGACACCGCGTCCCATTCGCGGATGCCGAGCGCGGCGATCGCCTCCGGGTGCAGCCGGATCACGCCGCGGCGGGAATCGAGCGCCGCGGTGTTCAGCCGCGCGGTGAGCGTCAGGTGCGGACGCAGCGACGACCGCGGTGACGCCCCGCCGATGTCGTGGTCGAGGTCGGCCATCGTCAGCTTCTCGGCGGTCGGCGCAGGCCCAGCCGCATCATCGACCGGCGATGCGGCTGCGCGCGGCGGATCGCGCGCCGCGCCGCGCGCTGCTGGCGCGGTTTCTCCTCCCATACCTCCGGGTGCGCGGCGAGGAAGCGCCGGGTGCGGATGGCGAACGGGATGTGGATGACGTAGGCGACGATGATCGCCAGGATCACCACATAGCCGTAGAGGATCGACGCCGCGACGCCGATGGCCAGTAGTGCCAGCAGCGGTGCGACCATGTTGGGCGGCACCGAGAACGTGTGGATCTTGCGCATCGGCAGCGTGCTGACCACCAGCAGGGAGATGCCGATCATCCAGATCACGACGGCGGGCTCGGAGGTCCACCAACCCTCGCCGAACTGCATCTTGGCCGCCAGCGGACCGATCGCGCCGATCGCTCCCGCGGGAGCGGGCATGCCGACGAAGTACTTCTTCTGGTAGGCGGGCTGGTCGAGGTCGAGCATCGCGTTGAAGCGGGCCAGCCGCAGCACGATGCAGACCGCGTACAGCAGCACCACGATCCAGCCGACCCGCGATGTGGACAGCAGCGTGCCGTAGACGATGAACGCCGGTGCGACACCGAAGTTCACGGCGTCGGCCAGCGAGTCGATCTCCTCGCCCATCCGCGACGTCGCGTTGAGGGCGCGGGCGATGCGCCCGTCGAGGGCGTCGAGGATCGCGGCGATCGCCAAGAAGGCCATCGACTCGGTGGGCCGGTTGTCCAGCGCGAACTTGACCGAGGAGAGTCCGAGGCAGATCGCGGCGACCGTCATCGCGCTCGGCAGGATGCGCGCGCTGACCACCGGGGTCTTCAGCCGGCGCTTGCGGGGCTTGATCATGGCAGCTCGGCCAGCACGGTCTCCCCGGCCAGCGAGCGCTGTCCGACGGTGACCCGGATGTCCGAGCCTGCGGGCAAGTAGGTGTCCAGCCGGGAGCCGTAGCGGATCAGGCCGTAAGTCTCCCCGATGGCGAGCTTGTCGCCGGGCTTGGCCGTGCACACGATGCGCCGGGCCAGCAGCCCGGCGATCTGCACCGAGATGACCTGAGCGCCTCCGGGGGTGCGGATGACGACGCTGTTGCGTTCGTTGTCCGCGCTGGCGGCGGCCAGGTCGGCCGAGCCGAAGAGCCCGGGGCGGTGCGCGACCGCGATCACCTCACCGCCGACGGGCGCCCGCTGCACGTGGGCGTCCAGCAGCGACAGGAAGATGCTGATCCGCGGCAACGGCACGGCCGGCAAGCCCAGTTCGGCGGGCGGCGTCTCCTCGTCGACGACGCAGATGAGGCCGTCTGCCGGCGCGACCACCACGCCCGGGCGAGTCGGTGGCGTCCTGGGCGGATGACGGAAGAACGCGGCGTTGGCCGCTGCGGAGGCGAGTCCTGCGCGGCGCAGCCAGCGACTCCGTCGTCCCGCGACTGCGACCGCCAGGCTCGCGCCGACGAACGGCAGGCCTTCGGGGTGCATCGGTGGAACGGAGGAACGAACCAGGGCCGCTAGCCGCGCGGGGCCTGTTGTGAGGTCGGGGCGTCTGGCCATCGTGCTCGCGATTCTACGGCCCGCTAGCGCAGATCCCACACGTGCACGCGGGAGCCCGCCGCTACCTCCACGGTGTCCTCGTCGAGTTCGAGCAGGCAGTTCGCCGAGGCCAGCCACCGCAGGTGGTGCGACGCGGGGGGCCCGTAGCTGGTCACCGTGCCGGTGGTGGGGTCGAGCACGCCGCGGCGGAACTGGCGCTTGCCGCGCGGCGAGGTCAGGTCCTCGGTCAGGACGGCGCTGCGCCGCGGGCGTTCGGCGTGCGGCAGGCCCATCGCCGAGCGCAGCGCGGGCCGGACGAACACCTCGAAGGACACCAGTGCGCTGACGGGGTTGCCGGGCAGCGTCACGATGGACGTGCCGGCCGCGTCGTCCAGGGATCCGGCGCCCTGCGGCATGCCGGGCTGCATCGCGACCTTGACGAACTCGACCGGGCCGCCGAGGGCGTCTTTGACCACTTCGTACGCGCCGGCGCTGACGCCGCCGGTGGTGATGACCAGATCGGCCTGCCCGCAGTGGCCCAGCAGTGTCTCCCGGAACGCGTCGACGTCGTCGCCGGTCATCGGAGAGGCCACCACCTCGGCGCCGGCGTCGCGGACGGCCGCGGCCAGCATGACGCCGTTGGATTCGTAGATCTGGCCGGGCTGTAGGGGCACACCGGGGCTGACCAGCTCCGTGCCCGTCGACAGGACGAGCACCCGCTGGCGGGGGATCACCGTCAACTCGCCGAGCCCGAGCGCGGCAGCCAGTCCCAGCGCCGCCGGTGTGACGAGCTGTCCGGCCGCGAGCACCGTGGTGCCCGCGGTGACATCCTCACCGGCGCGGCGGACATGCTGCCCGGCACGGGCGCTCGCCCGGATCGTGACGGTGTCGACGGCGCCGTCGGTGGCCTCCACCGGCACCACCGCCGTGGCGCCCGTCGGCAGCGGTGCGCCCGTCATGATGCGGTGCGCGGTCCCGCGTTCGAGGGCGGGGATGTCGGTCCGGCCGGCCGGGATGTCCTGCGTGACGGGCAGCCGGACGGGGGTGTCCTCGGTGGCGGTGGCGACGTCCTCGGCGGCCACGGCGTAGCCGTCCATCGCGGAGTTGTCGAATCCGGGCAGCGAGAGCGGCGCGTCGACGTCCTCGGCCAGCACCAGCCCCAGCGCCTCGGCGAGCGGAACCGGTGCGGGGGGCCGGGCGGTGATCAGCCCGGCGACCACCCGCTGGTGTTCCTGGACCGAACGCATCAGAGGTCGAACTTCACGCCGGTGAGCTCCTCGGACACCGCCCACAACCGCTGCTGCACCGCGGTGTCGTGCGACTTGCGGGTGGACTTCACCAGCACGGGATGGCCGACGAGTTCCCGGAATCCGGAGGGGCCGTAGTACTGGCCTCCGCTGACCCCCGCGTCGGTGGCGGCCCGCAATGTCGCCAGTGCGCCGACGGCGGGGCTGTTGGTGACGAGCCCGGCGAGCCACATGACACCCGGCAGGTTCGAGCCGGGCACGTGGCGCATCAGCTCGGTGTTGGAGATCCCGGGATGGGCGGCCACCGAGATCGTCGGCGCACCGGCCGCGGCGAGCCGGCGCTGCAGCTCGTAGGCGAACATCAGATTCGCCAGTTTGGACTGACCGTAGGCGGCGACCCGGTTGTAGCCGCGCTCCCACTGCAGATCGTCGAAGTGGATGTCGGCCTGGATGTTGTGGGCGATGCTGCCGACGGTGACCACGCGCGAGCCCGCGACGGGCAGCAGCCGGTCCAGTAGCAGACCCGTGAGTGCGAAGTGCCCGAGATGATTTGTGCCGAACTGCAATTCGAAGCCGTCGGCGGTAGTCTGCCGCGGCGGGTACATCACGCCGGCGTTGTTGATCAGCAGATCGATCCGGGGATGGGCGTCACGCAGCGCTTCGGCGGCACGGCGCACACTGGCCAGCGACGACAGGTCCAGTTCCTGCAGCGTCACGTCGGCCGCCGGATGCGTGCGGGTGATCCGTGCGACCGCGTCCCTGCCCTTGTCGAGGCTGCGCACCGCGATCACGACGCGGGCGCCCCTGCCCGCCAGCACGGCGGCGGTCTCGTATCCGATGCCGGTGTTGGCGCCGGTGACCACGGCTAGCCTCCCGGACTGGTCGGGTACGTCGGCGGCGGTCCACTTGCGCGTCATGGCATCAACATACTGAGGAGATGAACCTCGTGGAACCGGCGCATCCGCCGAGCCGCAAGGCGCCGTTGGTGTGGGCGATCGGCGCCGTCGTCCCGTGGGCTCTGGCGGTCGCCGCGCAGATCGTGTGGGTCGTCGTCGACCCGAGACCGATGTGGGTGCACGCGCTCCTCGCCGCGGCGACGGTGGTCGGGGTGGTGGTGTCCGTGGTGGTCGCGCCGCTCTGGCGCTACCGCGTGCATCGCTGGGACCTCGACGCCACCGCGGTGTACGTCCGGTCGGGGTGGCTGGTGCAGGAGCGCCGGATCGCGCCGATCTCGCGCGTGCAGACCGTCGACAGCTACCGGGGTCCGCTGGACCGGATGTTCGGGCTGGCCAACGTCACGGTGACGACGGCGTCGTCGGCCGGCGCGGTGCGCATCGTCGCGCTGGACACCGCCGTCGCCGACGATGTCGTGGCCCGGCTGACCGACATCGCCGCACTGGGCGGCGAGGACGCGACGTGAGCGTCGACGACGGCTGGTCGCGGCTGAGCCCCCGCATGCTGCTGGTGCATCCGGTGCACGAGGTGCTGCGCCAGATTCCCGTCCTGGTCGGGTCTCTGGTGCTCGGATCGGCCACCGGCAACCCGCTGTGGACGTTGCTCGGAGTCGGGCTGGTCGTCGGTTACGGCCTCGCCCGCTGGTTCACCACGACGTATCGTATCGACGCCGACGACGTCCGGTTGCGCAGCGGCGTCCTGCAGCGCACCGTGCTCTCGTTGCCGCGCAACAGGATTCGCTCGGTGTCGACGGACGCGCGGCTGCTGCACCGGCTGCTCGGGCTGGCGGTGCTGCAGGTCAGCACCGGCCAGCAGGCCCGGGGCGATGCCGCGTTCGCGCTCGATGCCGTACCGGCGCACCAGGTTCCGCGACTGCGCGCCATCCTGCTTGCGGACTCGCTGACGCCGTTCGCGGACGAGGGAGCGACCCGGGGCCGGGTGCTGGCGCGGTGGCAGCCGTCGTGGCTGCGCTTCAGTCCGCTGAGTCTCACGGGGTTGGCGATGATCGCCGCGGGGGTCGGGGTGGTCTACCAGGCGGGAGTGCTTGCCGCGCTGCGTGATTCATCGATCTTCCGCATCGGGGAAGGCGCTGCCCGGCAGCTGGGCGCCCTCGGCACTGCGGTGCTGATCGCGGCGGTGGTGCTCGCCGCCTCGGTCGTCGTGTCGGTGACGCGGTCGCTGCTGACCTACGCGAATCTGGAGCTGCGGCGCGATGCCGAGGTCCTGCACCTGTCGCACGGACTGCTGCGCGTCCGCGAGCACACCTTCGACATGAGGCGGCTGCGCGGCGGGACGCTGAGGGAACCGCTGTTGGTGCGGGCGATCGGCGGGGCGCGGCTGGACGCGGTGATGACGGGTCGGCGGCGGCGCGGAGGCCTCACAGCTGCTGCCGCCCTGCCCGCGGGAGACCGCGACGTCGGTGCTGACCGAGGTGATCGCCCGGCCCGACGTGGTTAGTGGGCCGCTCACCCCGCACGGTCCCGCGGCCACGCGGCGACGCTGGACGAGGGCGATGGCGTTGCCTGTCGTGGTGGCGGTCGGGCTGGCCGTCGCGGACCTCACCGCCGGTGTCGCGCTGTGGGTGTGGCCGTGCGTCGCGGCGCTGGCGCTGTGCTGTGCGTTCCTGGCGGCTGACCGGTCCCGTTCGCTCGGGCACCGGGTCGCAGACGGCTGGCTGGTCGCCCGCGCGGGCAGCCTGGAGCGGAGGCGTGACTGCGTCGCCGGCGCGGGCATCGTCGCCTGGACGGTGCGCCAGACCCTGATGCAGCGCCGGGCCGGCGTGGCGACCCTGATCGCCGCCACGGCCGCCGGGGTGAAGCGCTACGAGGTCATCGACGTGCCCGCCGACCTCGCGTGGTCGATCGCGGCGACCGCGTCGCCGTGGGTGGCCGCGACCCGGTGGGCCGCACCGGCCGGCGTGAGATCCGCCGGGTCCGACTTGCGCTGAATCCTCGGCGGTTTACTGTCAGCACCATGGCTATCGGTGGTGTGCTCTTCGACATCGATGGCGTGCTGGTGACGTCGTGGCGGCCGATCTCCGGTGCGGCGCAGACACTGGCCACGTTGGCCGACAACCAGATCGCGTGCGCGTACCTGACCAACACCACCACCCGCACCCGCGTGCAGATCGCCGAACTGCTGACAGCGGCGGGGATGGCCGTGAGGCCTGACGAGGTGATCACCGCGGCGGTGCTGACCGCCGACTACGTCCGCGACCGCTACCCGGACGCGCGCTGTTTCCTGGTCAACAGCGGGCAGATCGCCGAGGACATGCCCGGCATCGACATCGTCTACTCCAGCGAGTTCGACGGCCCCCGCGCGCCGGAGGCACCGGACGTGGTGCTCCTCGGCGGAGCCGGACCGGAGTACAGCCATCTGACGCTGTCCTGGGTGTACGACTGGATGGCGCAGGGTGTTCCGGTCGTCGCGATGCACCGCAGCACCGCGTGGACGACGACCGACGGGCTGCGCATCGACACCGGTATGTACCTGATCGGCATGGAGGAGACCTCCGGGCGCAAGGCCACCGCCGTCGGCAAGCCGGCGCCGGAGGGTTTCCTGTCCGCCGCCGGCCGGCTGGGCGTCGATCCCGACGAGATGTACATGATCGGAGACGACCTGAACAACGACGTGCTGGCCGCTCAGGTCGTGGGCATGACCGGCGTGCTGGTGCGGACCGGCAAGTTCCGGCAGGACACGTTGGACCGCTGGGCCGCAGACGAATTCGCGATGCAGCCGAACCACGTCATCGACTCGGTGGCCGATCTGCCGGAGTTGCTCGGCGTGTAGCGATGAACTTCACTGCCGGCGACGGCGCGATCTCAACCGTTCGGCTGATGTCCTGCCGACCGCACCCGCGTTTTGATCGAAGGCATGACCCGACGTGGCCAACACGCGGTGGTGCTCGGTGCGAGCATGGCCGGACTTCTCACTGCACGGGTGCTCACCGAGTTCTACGACCACGTGAGCCTGATCGAGCGCGACGAACTCGACGACAGCGCGGCACCGCGCCGCGGCGTACCGCAGAGCAGGCAGCCGCACCTCCTCCTGGCGCGTTGTGGGCTGATCCTGGAGGAATTGTTCCCCGGGATCACCGCCGATCTCGTCGCCGGCGGCGCGCACGAGTGGCGCGACGGCGACCTGTCCCGGTTCCACGCTCACTTCGGTGGTCACCTGCTCGCGCGGGACGGCCGGATCCCGGATCCCGGTTCGGTGGTCAACTATTTCGCCAGCCGCGCATTTCTGGAGAGCCATGTGCGTCGCCGCGTTCTCGCGCTGCCCACGCTGACTCTGATGGACCGGCACGACATCGACTCGCTCGTCTGCCGCGGTTGTGCCGTGACCGGGGTGCGGGTGACCAGTCGCGCCGACCGTGCCACCCGTGACATCGACGCCGACCTCGTCGTCGACGCTACTGGGCGCGGCTCGCGCACACCGGCGTTTCTCGAGCAGATGGGTTATCCGCGACCGCGCGAAGATCACCTCGCTGTCAACGTCTGCTACGTCAGCATGCCGGTGCGCATTCCCGACGGCGCCCTCCACGAATATCTGATCGTCGATCTGTTCAAACCGGGCAAGCCGCGCGGGTTCGCGATGTTGCGGTGCGAGAACGACACGTGGATCGCAGCGATCGGGACTCTCGGCAAGGACGTCGAGGCGCCCGCGAGCGCGGCAGAGCTGATGGCGTTCGCCGAGCCCCTGATGCCGCCGCACGTCTTCGCCGCGATCAAAGCCGGCGAGCCGCTCGATGACGTTGCGCTGCACAGGTTCCCGGCCAACCGGTGGCGGCGTTACGACAGGATGGTGCGTTTCCCAGCGCATCTTCTGGTCACCGGCGACGCGGTCTGCAGCTTCAACCCGATTTACGGCCAGGGGATGACGGTGGCGGCCGTCGAGGTGATGACGCTGCGCGGGTGCCTGCGCCGCAGCGGGACGGACCTGCCCCGGCGGTTTCACCGGGCCGCGGCGAAGACCGTTGCGGTGGCATGGCGCACCGCAGTCGGGTCCGACCTGTCGCTGCCCGAAGTCGAAGGGCCGCGGACACTATCGGCGAGATTGAGCAACGGCTACGTGGACAGGGTGCTGCGCGCGGCCGAGACCGATCCCTGGGTCGCCCAGCAGTTCTTCCAGGTCACCGGGATGCTGAGCCCTCCGGCGGTGCTGTTCCGGCCCGCGATGCTGCGGCGCCTCGCCGGCGCCGCGACGCGCCGGCCGGACACCGTGCGGCCCGTCGACGTCGGCGCTACGGCATGATCGCCAACAACAGCCGGACCAGCTCGGCCTGGCGGTGGGTGTCGGTCTTGTCGTAGACGTGCTGTACATGGGTTTTGACGGTGGCCAGCGACAGCGACATCTCGTCGGCGACGGTGGCCAGGCTCGCGCCGCTGCTCATGCGCATCGCGACTTCGGCTTCGGTGTTGGTGAGCGAAAACAGCCGTCGGACAAGGTGTTTAGGCGGCTCGCGGCGGGCGTCCGGATCCACGATGACCACGAGCGCCGCCGGGCGCTCCCTCGACTGCAGCGGCGACACGTGCATGATCAGGGCGCGTCGCGCGCCGGGCCGCGGCACCTGCAGGCAATCGCCCGTGCGAGCACCGCTGTCGGTGCCCAGGGTCGCGTCGGCCAGAGCGCGCCGGAATTCGGTGTCCGCCGCCGGCGCTGTCAGGTGCACGCGCCCGCGTCGGACGAAAACCGCTGTGCTGTCTCGCAGTAGCGACTCGCCCGCGAAATTCGCGCATATCACCCTCAGGTCGGGTGTCACCACCAGCGCGGCCGCGGACAGGCAGTCCACCGGATGCACCGTGAGGTGCCGCTGCTGCAAGTCGGCCAGTGTCCGCTGGGCGTGCAGGGCGTGCTGAAGGTGAGGCACCAGTGCGTTGACGAACCGGACGTTGTCGGTGTCGGCGAACGGCTCGTCGGCTTGGGGAGCGGCGATCACCAAGCAGTTCGGATGCGGCCGGTCGGTCACCCTGACGAACAGGCCGTCGTCCATCGCGTAGCGGCGCATCCAGTCGACGTTGAACTCCGAGCGCGGATTCAACGCGACCAGGGCATCGCCGCTGTGGACGAGACCCACCGCGCTGGTGTCCATCGCGTCGAGCACGTAGTCGAACTGCCGGTAGTAGTCCCGGTACACAACCAGCGCTTCGGTGTCCGGGACGCTGCAGCACTTGATGTCGCGCGCGGATCCGTCCCCCGAGATGACACCGCTGCCGGTGGAGCCCAATGTCGTGCGCACCAGGGACATGGCGTCCAGCCAGCGGTCGGGTTCCACCGCGGCGGCGTGAACCGCGGTCACTATTCGCGAGAATTGTTCGACCGTGACCATCGCAACCCCCACGCTGAGCGTGTCGAGCTGACTATAACTCTGCGGACCGCCGGCCACAGCAGACCGGAAGCGATTGTCGAGCCGATCGCCGATTCGGCGGCGCGGGCCTCAGGCCGTCAACTCTCGTTGCAGCACACGGACCGCTTCGATCCGCTCCTGCAGTTGTTCGCGGGTGGCGGCCGCCACCGGGGGACCGCCGCAGCGGCGCCGCAGTTCGTTGTGGATCCAGCCGTGCGGCCGACCGGTGCGATGGTGGGCCAGCGAGACCAGCGTGTTGAGCTCCCGGCGCAGGTCGCGCAGCTGGCCGTGTGTGGTCTTCGGCGCGGGGGCCCCCGACTCGGTGCGCTTCTGCAACTGCTCGTCCTGTCGGCGCCGCAGCAGGTCCCGCATCGACGCGGCGTCGAGCAGACCCGGAATGCCGAGGTAGTCGGCCTCCTCGTCGCTGCCCGACGGCGTCGCGGTGCCGAACGACGAGCCGTCGAAGATCACCTGGTCGAGTTCGGCGTCGGCCCCCAGGTACTCGATCTTGTTCTCGCCCTCATCGGGTTCGTCGCGCTTCTGCTCGGCCAGTTCGGCGTCGAGCGGGTCCTCGAGCGTCTCGCGGTGCGGTTTGCCGAGGACGTGATTGCGCTGAGCCTCCATCTCACTGGCCAGCAGCAGCAGATTGGGCACCGAGGGCAGGAAGATGCTGGCCGTCTCGCCGGGCCGGCGGGACCGTACGAAGCGGCCGATCGCCTGGGCGAAGAACAGGGGCGTCGACGCACTGGTGGCGTACACGCCGACGGACAGCCGCGGCACGTCCACCCCTTCGGACACCATGCGCACCGCGACCAGCCACCGCGAGGTCCCCGCCGCGAACTGCGAGATGCGGTCTGAAGAGCCCTTGTCGTCGGAGAGCACCACCGTGGGCGCCTCACCGGTGATCGTCAGCAGCAGATCGGCGTACGCACGCGCCGCGGTCTGGTCGGAGGCGATGATCATGCCGCCGGCGTCGGGCACGTGCTGACGCTTGCCCTGCAGACGTTTGTCCGCGGCGGCGATCACCGCGGGCATCCACTGGCCGGCCGGGTTGAGCGCGGTCTTCCAGGCGCGCGCCGTCTGCTCGGCCGTCAGCGGCTCGCCGAGGCGGGCGGCGTGTTCCTCGCCCGCGCTGTCGCGCCACCGCGCCTCGCCGGAGTAGGCCATGAACATCACCGGACGCACCACACCGTCGGCCAGCGCATCGGCGTAGCCATAGATGTGGTCGGCCTTCGATCGCATCAGGCCCTCGTGGTCGGGCTCATACGTGACGAAGGGGATCGCGCTGTCGTCGCTGCGGAACGGGGTCCCGGTCAATGCCAGCCGGCGCGTCGCGTCGTCGAAGGCCTCCCTGATGGCGTCGCCCCAGCTCTTCGCGTCACCGCCGTGGTGGATCTCGTCGAAGACGACGAGCGTTTTGCGGTTCTCGGTGCGCACCCGGTGACGGGTCGGGTGAGAGGCCACCTGGGCGTAGGTGACCACGACGCCGTGGTACTCCGACGACGTCTGCGCGTTGGAGTTGGAGAACTTCGGATCCAGCGCGATGCCGTGCCGGGCGGCGGCCTGGGCCCACTGGATCTTGAGGTGTTCGGTGGGCACGACGATCGTGACGGCCTCGACGGTGCCCTCGGCGAGCAACTCCGCGACGATGCGCAGCGCGAAGGTGGTCTTACCGGCGCCGGGGGTCGCCACGGCGAGGAAATCGCGCGGCTTGGCGGTCAGGTATTTGACCAGAGCCCGCCGCTGCCAGCCTCGAAGCGCCTGGGTGCCGGGCGCTTCGGCGGTGCCGGACACGGGTGCTGCATCAGCCCGCACCCACGACTCCTCCCGACACGACTTGCCGCCTCCGACGGCGTGGAATGCACTCTACGGCAGGCGCTTCCGTGATCGCATCTTCACTCGGCGTGTTGCACGGCCGCGTGTCCGCACCAGACCTAGACGAAGTGGTTGTCGTTCTTGACGAACCACTCACGGCGTTCGTCGTCGGTGAGCTCGCCGAGGTGAGCCAACCCCTCGAAGTAGTGCTCGCGCGGCGCGCCGGGAGCGAACAGCATCAGGATCGACGCGGGCGCGTCCGCCTCGTTGCGGAAGCCGTGGATGCCGCCGGGCGGGACGTAGAGGAAGTCGTTCGGACCGCCGTCGACCCACTCGGTGCCGTTGTAGAGCGAGATCGTCCCGGACAGCACGTAGAAGGCCTCCGACATGGTCCGGTGGAAGTGCGGCCCCGGACCGCCGCCGCGGGCCGCGATCTCCACGCGATACAGCCCGTAGTCGCCGCCCGTCGCCTTCTGGTTGGCGAGATAGTGATACTGCACCAGGCCGAAGGAGTCGTGGTCCGGCGGCTCGTCGCCGCGCTTGAGCCACGCGCTGACCTCCGGCTCGTCGGCGGTGTAGCGGGGCGGTGGATAGGGCGGGACTTGCCTGGGATCCCAAAGTGACATCGCTTGTCAGCATATCCACGACGACGGTGCGGGCAGCTATCACGAATCCCCTCGCCGCGAACGCCGGTGTGTAAGGCTGTGGCGCAGGATTCGCCATCGCTTCGAGCAGGAGACTGGGATGGCCATATCGCGCAAGTGGCTGGCGCCTGTGATCGCACTGACGTGTCTGCTCCTGTCAAGCGGAACAGTGGCCACTCCGGTGAGCTCCGCCGAGGAAGCCGTGCTGATCCCGGGTGCCACGATTTTCAAACGGCTTGACCCGCTGTATCCGCTGATCAGGAAGAGCTATCGATTCATCGGCATCAACTTCCACGATGATGTCGACCCGCAGATTGTGGACTACTCGCAGAATCCGTTCGCGACCGAGCGCGCCCTCGCGGCCGGGGTCATGCAGGCGGAGATCGCGGTTCGCGAAATCGACGGCGAAGTTGTCGTCATCGGCGAGTCGATGGGGAGCATGGTTGCGTCGAGACTCGCAGCGAAGCTGGCCGCCAGCTCCGATCCCCCCTCGCCGAACGACATCAGGTTCGTCTTGATCGCTTCTCCGGAGGAAGGCATCGCGCAGTACTTCAAGGTGGGCACGTACATTCCGCTGTTGAACTACCGGGTCAGCCGGGTTGCAGAGTCGCCCTACCCCACGGCGGTCGTGATCGGAGAATACGACTTCTGGGCCGATCCGCCCGACCGGCCGTGGAACTTGGTGGCACTGGCGAATGCGGCGCTGGGCGTCGTCTTCGTACACGGGCCGCCGACGTGGCCCGTCGACCCCGTCGACGTGCCGCCGGAGAATGTGACCGTCGACGGCACGGTCACCACCTATCTCGTGCCAACCGAGCACCTCCCACTGACTCAGCCGCTTCGTCTCCTCGGCATTCCCGACCGAGTGGTCGACGCGGCCGATCGGATTCTTCGGCCCATCGTCGATGCCGGCTATCGCCGTCAGGACAAGCCTGGTGACATGCGTCCGTACCTGGCCGACGGCAGGATCCGCCGCGACGCCCACGCTGCGCAGAGCAGGAGCGACCAGCAGGGTGAGGATCCAGGGGTCCAGAAGGCCGAGAGACGTGACCGGCCTCGCCGAAGCGGCATCGATGTGCGGGAGTCGAGAAGCGACAGAGCCGAGCGGTGGGCGCAGCGGCAGACCGGCAGCGGAGGATCCGCGCGGGTACCCCGGGCGGCGGGTGGCAGGACACGAGTCGCGACAGTGACGCCCGGCCGCCCGCCGCGTTCAGGACACCACAGGGACGGGGTAGGTGACTGACGTCGTTCTCGACGGTCTGCGCGCGGCCTGAGCGTTTGCTGACGTGTCGCTGGCAGTCGCGGGCCCGTGATAAGCATGCGCGGTTCGGGCTGGGCGAGATCAAGGGGGCCGATGAGTGAGTAGTCATCTCAGCTTTGCCGAGGCGGTCGTCGTCGGCGCGTTCCAGGGTGTCACCGAGCTGTTCCCGGTGTCCAGCCTCGGTCACTCGGTGCTGGTGCCGGCGCTGGTCGGCGGCCGGTGGGCGCAGGACCTCGACGTTTCCGCCCCGGAGTCGCCCTACCTGGCGTTCATCGTCGGCTTGCACGTGGCCACCGCGGCGGCCCTGCTGGTGTTCTTCTGGCGGGACTGGGTCGCCATCGTCGGAGGGTTCTTCAGCTCCCTGCGTCACCGCAGGATCGACACCGCACCCGAGCGACTGGCCTGGCAGATCGTGTTGGCCACGATCCCGGTGGGCATCGCCGGCCTGGCCCTCGAGCACGTCTTCCGCACCACGCTCGGCCGCCCGGTACCCGCCGCAGCGTTCCTCGCGGTCAACGGCGTCGTGCTGTTCGCGGGGGAGCGGCTTCGACAGCGCGTCCCGGCGACAGTGCCTGCGCCCACCGAGGCCGATTCCGGGCTGACGGCCGCAGACGTGCGGATCGCCGAGTTGCCCATCGGGCAGGGGGTGCTCATCGGCGCCGCGCAGAACGCGGCTCTGCTGCCGGGCATCAGCCGCTCGGGCATCACGATGGTGGCCGGCCTGTGGCGGGGCCTGACCCACGAGGAGGCGGCGCGGTTCTCGTTCCTGCTCGCCACGCCGGTCATTCTCGCCGCGGGTGTGCTCAAGATCCCCGATCTGTTCGGCCCGCTGGGCGCGGGCATCGGCGGCCAGGTACTGGCCGGCGCGGTCGCCTCGTTCATCGCGGCGTATCTGGCGGTGCGGTTCTTGACCCGCTACTTCGAGACGCGCACGCTGACGCCGTTCGCCATCTACTGCGTCATCGCGGGTCTGGGAAGCCTCGCCTGGCTGCTGTCCCGCTGACCCACAGGCCACCTACAGGTCGGCGGCGCATAGTGCGGAGCTATGACTGCGGCGACGGTTCCGCTGACCTGGTCCACGGCGCTCACCAGTTGGCAGTGGAACACCGGCGCGGCGATGTTCGTGCTCGCGGTCGGCTTCGGATACGGCCGGATGTACCGAAAAGCGGAAGGTGGCACCCTCACTCGCGCCAACGCGTGGTACTTCGGCGGGGGAGTCGCCCTGTTGGTCATCGCGACGATGAGCATGGTCAGCGTCTACGCGTCGGTGTTGTTCTGGGTCCGGGCCCTGCAGGTGCTGCTTCTGCTGATGGTCGTTCCCTTCTTTCTCGCGATGGGACGGCCGGTCACCGCACTGCGGGCGTCGGTCGGCCCCCGCGGACGCGACCGGCTCGACGCGGTTCTGGCCGCGCCGGCCACCCGGCTGCTGGTGCATCCGGCGACGACGTCCGTCGCGATGCTCGCCACGCCGTGGTTGTTCTACCTGACGCCCTGGTACGTCGCCGCCCTGCGCTACGAGGCCGTGATGGTGGCGACGGGCGCGCTCATGCTGGTGATCGGATTCGGCTACTTCTACGCCCGGCTGCAGACCGATCCGGTGCCGCGCCGCTACACCCAGTTGATCTCCCTCGTCATCAGCATCGTCGAATCGCTCGGCGATGGTGTGCTCGGCATCGTGCTGTGGCTCGGTCCGCTGATCGCTGCCGACTACTACGGTCGTCTCGGCCGGCACTGGGGTCCGAGCATGAGGGTCGACCAGTCCATCGGCGCGGGCGTGCTGTGGCTTGTCGGCGACGTCCTGGGCCTCTTCTTCGTCATGGTGCTGATGCGGTTCTTCTCCGCAGACGAGGAGCGGCATGCGACCGTCGTCGACGCCGAGCTCGATCGTGCCGGAGCCGACGACCGTGAGGGGACGTCTGCGGCCTCGGGACTGTGGTGGGAGAACGACCCGCAGTTGCGGGACCGGATGCGCCGGTCATGACCCTGCCGTTGCTCGGCGCCTTCTCGGTGCGCGATTTCGCCCACCCCTGGTTCTTCCTGGCGCTGGCCGTCGTGCTGGGCATGCTGGCGACGTATGTGGTCGCCCAGCGCCGGCGGCGCAGGCGGGTGTTGCGCTTCGCCAACTTCGAGTTGCTCGCGGCCGTCAGCACGGCCCCGCGACGGCGGTGGCGGCATCTGCCCGCCGCCTTGCTGCTGGCGTCGCTCGCGCTGCTGACCACGGCGATGGCGGGCCCCACCCACGATGTGCGGGTCCCGCGGAACCGCGCGGTGGTGATGCTCGTCATCGACGTGTCGGAGTCGATGTCGTCCACCGACGTGGCACCGAATCGCCTGGCGGCCGCGAAGGAGGCCGGCAAGAGGTTCGCCGATGAGCTGACGCCCGGGATCAACCTGGGTCTGGTCGAGTTCGCCGGCGCGGCAACGCTTCTGATGGCGCCGACCCCGGACCACGACGCGGTGAAAGCCTCGATCGACACGCTGCAGGTCGCCGAACGGACGGCGACCGGCGAAGGCATCTTCACCGCACTTCAGGCAGTCGCCGCCACCGCCGACGTGCTCGGCGGCGGCGTGGGGCCGCCGCCAGCGCGGATCGTCCTGGAGTCCGACGGCAAGGAAACCGTCCCCGCCGACCCGGACGAGCCTCGCGGTGCGTTCACGGCGGCGCGCGCGGCCAAGGAGCAGCACGTCGGCATCTCGACGATCTCGTTCGGCACGCCCGACGGCACGGTCAACCTCAACAACCAGGAAATCCCGGTGCCGGTGGACGATTCGACCCTGCAGAAGATCAGCGAGATCTCCGGGGGCCAGACTTTTCATGCCAGCACCCTGGATCAACTCAACGGCGTGTACGACACGCTGCAGAGCATCATCGGCTACGAGACCGTCCCGGGCGATGCGAGTGCGCCGTGGACGGGACTCGCGGTGCTGGGGCTGATCGCCGCCCTGCTGGCCGCGGTGGTTCTCAACCGGCAGTTGCCGCAGTGACGGGTCTACGCCGGTAGGCCGCGATTGATCGCCAGGCCGAGCAGCACGCCGAGAAAGCCGAGCAGGGCGCCGAGTCGCAGCCATCCCGCGCTCGCGGGCCCGCGTTCGGTCTGGTAGCCCAGCTGATCGTCGACGGCGCCGAAAGCCGTCGTGAGCTCGCCGACGCTGGCCGCCGACGACGTCTGGCCGCCCGACAACCGCGCGACGGTCTTCATCATCTGGTCGCCGACCGGCACGGGTATCGATTGGTTGTCCATCGCCACGCGGCCCTGGGGTGTGCCGAACGCGATGGTCGTGACGGGGACCCCTTGGGAGCGTGCGTCGCGGGCCGCCGTGTAGGCGCCCTGCGGGGCGTCCGGGCTGCCGGGCTTGTTCTCCATACCGTCGGACAGCAGCACGATGCGCGCGGGCGGCCGTTGATCGTGGGGCCCTTTCAGCACCGCGTTGACGGTCTGGATGGATTGCAGTGCGGCGAAGATCGCCTGACCGGTCGCGGTGCTGTCGGCCAGCTGCAGCTTGTTCAGCGCGGCGACCGTCAGCTCGTGGTCGGGGTTGGGTGCGACGAGGACCTCGGCGCTGCCCGCGAAAGAGATGAGACCCAGGTTCACCCCGGGGGTCACCTGGCCGGCGAACTCCTGCGCGGCCTGCTCGGCGGCCGCCAGGCGGTTGGGCGGGACATCGGTGGCTCCCATCGACCGCGACACATCGATGACGAGCATGATCACCGCGCGATTGCGCGGCACGCGCACGTCCTGGCTCGGCTGGGCGAGCGCCACGATCAGCGGTATCAGCGCGGCGAGCAGCAACACCACCGGCAGATACCGCAGTCGCGGAGGACGCGGCCGGGCGAGGGCCGCCGGCGGGGCGGGGGCGAACCGGGCCAGGCGCCGCCGCCGGCGCCGCGCGGCGACGACATAGGCCGCCGACAACAGAGCCGGCGCGGCGAGCAGCGCCAGCCACCCCGGGCTCTCGAAGCCGGACAGCGACAGCAGGCCCAGGCCGGGGACGGTCACCGACCCAGGGTGAACTGCCGGGCTGGGAACGAGCTGTGGCGTGATCGCGGCGGTTTCGCTGTCCGCGTGAAACCTTGCACTCGCCCAGGTCGAGTGCTAAGAATGCAGTTGGCACTCGCGACCGGCGAGTGCTAGGTCGGGACGGTGAGACCAGGGCCGCATCAGTGCGAGCACACCCCGGTCGTCCGTCGCGGGCACTGCGCCCGACCAAGACGTGCATCCCCAAATTCGGAGGAAACACTTCGCAATGGCCAAGACAATTGCGTATGACGAAGAGGCCCGTCGCGGCCTCGAGCGGGGCCTCAACAGCCTCGCCGACGCGGTAAAGGTGACGCTGGGCCCCAAGGGCCGCAACGTCGTCCTCGAGAAGAAGTGGGGTGCCCCCACGATCACCAACGATGGTGTGTCCATCGCCAAGGAGATCGAGCTCGAGGACCCGTACGAGAAGATCGGCGCTGAGCTGGTCAAGGAAGTCGCCAAGAAGACCGACGACGTCGCGGGTGACGGCACCACCACCGCCACCGTGCTGGCTCAGGCGCTCGTTCGCGAGGGCCTGCGTAACGTGGCCGCCGGCGCCAACCCGCTCGGCCTCAAGCGCGGCATCGAGAAGGCCGTCGAGAAGGTCACCGAAACGCTGCTGAAGTCGGCCAAGGAGGTCGAGACCAAGGAGCAGATCGCTGCCACCGCGGCGATCTCCGCCGGCGACACCCAGATCGGCGAGCTCATCGCCGAGGCCATGGACAAGGTCGGCAACGAGGGTGTCATCACCGTTGAGGAGTCCAACACCTTCGGCCTGCAGCTCGAGCTCACCGAGGGCATGCGGTTCGACAAGGGCTACATCTCGGGGTACTTCGTGACCGACGCCGAGCGTCAGGAAGCCGTCCTGGAGGATCCCTACATCCTTCTGGTCAGCTCCAAGGTGTCGACGGTCAAGGACCTGCTCCCGCTGCTGGAGAAGGTCATCCAGTCCGGCAAGCCGCTGCTGATCATCGCCGAGGACGTCGAGGGCGAGGCCCTGTCCACCCTGGTGGTCAACAAGATCCGCGGCACCTTCAAGTCCGTCGCCGTCAAGGCGCCGGGCTTCGGTGACCGCCGCAAGGCGATGCTGCAGGACATGGCGATCCTCACCGGCGGCCAGGTCATCAGCGAGGAGGTCGGCCTGTCGCTCGAGACCGCCGACGTGTCCCTGCTGGGCAAGGCCCGCAAGGTCGTCGTGACCAAGGACGAGACCACCATCGTCGAGGGCGCCGGTGACTCCGACGCCATCGCCGGCCGGGTGGCCCAGATCCGCGCCGAGATCGAGAACAGCGACTCCGACTACGACCGCGAGAAGCTGCAGGAGCGCCTGGCCAAGCTGGCCGGCGGTGTTGCGGTGATCAAGGCCGGAGCTGCCACCGAGGTGGAGCTCAAGGAGCGCAAGCACCGCATCGAGGACGCCGTCCGCAACGCGAAGGCCGCCGTCGAGGAGGGCATCGTCGCCGGTGGCGGCGTGGCCCTGCTGCAGTCGGCCCCGGCGCTGGAGGAGCTCAACCTCAGCGGTGACGAGGCGACCGGCGCCAACATCGTGCGCGTCGCGCTGTCGGCACCGCTGAAGCAGATCGCCTTCAACGGTGGCCTGGAGCCCGGCGTCGTCGCCGAGAAGGTCACCAACTCGCCCGCCGGCACCGGCCTCAACGCCGCCACCGGTGAGTACGAGGACCTGCTCAAGGCTGGCGTCGCCGACCCGGTGAAGGTCACCCGCTCGGCGCTGCAGAACGCGGCGTCCATCGCGGCGCTGTTCCTCACCACCGAGGCCGTCGTCGCCGACAAGCCGGAGAAGGCCGCCGCACCCGCCGGCGACCCGACCGGTGGCATGGGCGGTATGGACTTCTAAGTCCCTTTCGAGAAGGCCCCGGCGTTGCGTGAGCAGCGCCGGGGCTTTTCGTTGTCCCCACTGTGGGGGTTATGCACAGCTTCGGCCCGAGAAGCGTGCGGGAGGCCCACAGTCGTCGGCGTCCACGGCGACGGTGCGGGTATGGAACCCTTCCTCGGCAGCGTCGCGGTGCGCAACGGCCATCTGACCCGTCGGGCGCTCGCACGCGATCACCGGGCGATCTATCGCGACGTCTACGTGCCCGAACGACGTCGCGCTCACCGCTCGAATCAGAGCCCACGCCGCATGGCTGGCCACGGGAGCCCCGCTGTGTGGCCTGTCAGCGGCAGCGGTGTTCGGCACGAAGTGGATCGATCCATCGGCTCCGGTGCAGATACTGCGCGCCGATCGTCACGCCCCTCCGGGGATCACAGTCCACACATGGGAGCTCGCGCCTGGTGAGGTGTGCCCCTTCGGTGGCGTGGACACAACGACACCGGCCCGCACGGCTTTCGATCTGGGCCGGACGCTGCCCGACTCACAGGCGATTCCGGTGATGGACGCGCTGATGAACGCCACGCGTGTCAGCGTCGCCGAAGTGCTCGCGGTGGCGGGCGCTCACCCGGGGGTTCGGGGCTCGGCGAGGCTGCGGACCATCCTCGGCCTCGTCGACGGCGGTGCGGAGTCCCCACAGGAGAGCAGGCTGCGGCTGCTGCTGATCCGCAGCGGCCTTCCGCGGCCGGAGACCCGGATCGAGTTCCGGGACATCCGCGTCCGCGTCGACATGGGGTGGCGGAAGTGGAAGGTCGCCGTGGAGTACGACGGTGTGCAGCACTGGAACGATCGCCGCCAGCGATCGTGGGACATCGACCGGATCGCACTGCTCGAGGAGGCCGACTGGGCAGTCGTCCGGGTCAGCAGCGACATGATGAGCCGGCCGACCGTCATCGTCGATCGCGTGCGCGCGAAGCTGCGGGCCGCGGGCTGCCCGGTGTGACGACTGTGGGGGCGGCGTACGAAAAAGGGCTGTGCGGCGTACACGGGCCCACAGTCGTCGCGGCTCGTCGGTAGCCTCGCCGGCGTGACGCAGACCGAACGGCCCATGCCGCCACTGAACGCCGACGAGCGCACCACCCTCGAAGCCTGGCTCGACTTCTACCGGGCCACCTTGGCACTCAAGTGCGACGGCCTCGGCGACACCGCCCTGCGCACCGCGTCGGTGCCGCCGTCACCGCTGACCCTGCTGGGGATGCTCCAGCATCTCGCCGAGGTGGAACGCAACTGGTTCCGCCGGGTTCTGGCCGGCGAGTCGGTGCCGCCGATCTACGACGCGCAGCCCGACCCGTCCGGCCACGATGGCGGCTTCGAACTGAGCGGAGAGTCGAATAGTTCTGCGGCCGTGGAGAATTGGGAGCGCGAGATCGCCGTCGCCCGAACCAACTGCGCAGCACGCGGGCTGGACCACACCAGTGCGTTCGGCGGTGGCGAGGTCAGCCTGAGATGGATCTATCTGCACATGATCGGCGAGTACGCCCGCCACTGCGGGCACGCCGATCTGATCCGCGAGCGCGTCGACGGTGCCACCGGCGTCTGACGAGCGTGTGGGTCTGATGACAGGCAAGGTGGTGCTCACCCGCTGAGCGGCACGCAGTCGTCGCCGCAGCTCGACGCGGTCGGCGGCGAGTCGGGTCCCGGTTTGCGGTGCAGCACCGCACTCGCCGGTGCGATGCGCACGCCGTGGTCGACCACCGCGGCCCGGCCGTCGATGATGAGCGTGTAGCCGCCGGGTGTCCGCGGCGGCCAGACGAGCGTCACGTCCGGATGTGCCGAGACGTTGCCGCGGGTGCGGTTGCCGACCGAGGCGACGACGAGCTTGCCGTCGGTGAGGACCGGGTCGACGGCAACGGTGTGCACCCGATACTCGTCGCCGACGGTCACGAGGTAGGCGTAGGAGAAGTCGCCGAGTGCGTCGGCGAGCCGGTCGAGATCCACCGTGACGCTCATGCGGTGAGGGTACGGCGGCATCGACATCGTCGGCTCGGGAACAACGACGATGCCGGGTGCGGTTGCCGGGAGCATGCCTCTACCTACTCCGTCTCCGACCACCACTGCCGTCGTCACCGGTGCCTCCTCGGGCATCGGGGCCGACCTCGCCCGCGAGCTGGCCGCCCGCGGCCACGGCGTCACGCTCGTCGCTCGCCGCGAGGACCGGTTGCGTGAACTCGCCGGCGAGCTTGCCGGGCCCGTCCGCGTCGAGGTGATCGCCTGCGACATCGCCGACCCAGACGCCCGCGCCGCGCTGCTCGACGAGGTGGCCGGGCGCGGCCTGACCGTCGACGTGCTGGTCAACAACGCTGGGCTGGGCACCATCGGGCCGGTGGCCGACTCGACGCCGGAAGCCGAGATCGCCCAGGTGCGGGTCAACGTGGAAGCGGTCGTCGACCTGAGCACGCGCGCGGTGCAGCAGATGGTGCCGCGGGGGCGCGGCGCGATCCTCAACGTGGGCTCCACCGCCGCCTTCCAGCCGTTTCCCGGCCAGTCCGCCTACGGGGCGACCAAGGCCTTCGTCCGCTCCTACACCGAGGCCCTGCGCGCCGAGCTCACCGGTACCGGCGTCACCGTCGCAGCCCTGCACCCCGGACCCGTGCGGACGGAGTTCCTGCAGACGGCCGGCATCGACGAGGACGTGTTCGGCGCCGCGTTCCCGAAGTTCATGTGGACGCCGTCGCGAACCGTGGCCAAAGCCGGTATCGATGCGCTCGCCGGTGACCGCGGCAGCGTGATCCCGGGGCTGCCGAACGAGATCAGCGCGCGGATCTTCGAATTGATGCCGCGCCGGATCCTGCTGC
Organism: Mycolicibacterium chubuense NBB4; assembly: GCF_000266905.1. The sequence goes on from NC_018027.1 coordinate 561,743, forward strand.
CGCTGCTCACCCGTCAGCATCCCGCGCTGCGCACCCGCTAGGGAGTCAGGGCACGTGGGGCTTGATCTCTTCGATCACCCACCGCGCGTAATCGAGGTAGGCCTCGACTCCGGTGACCGCAGGGATGGGCACCGAGCTGACCGTCACGCCGAGTTCGCTGAAATGCCCGAGCTTGTCGATGATCTCCGGCGCGCGCATGCCCGGCCGCTGAGTGGGATCGTCGAGCACGACGTGTCCTTCGCCGATCAGGGAGGTGCCGAGCCCGTAGCACACCTCGAAGGGGCGGCCGTCGAACGTCGGTTGCGACTTGATGTAGTCGATCCGCGCCGGTATGTCCTCGGGCTGGGTGAGAAACGGGATCCATCCCGAGGCGAAGCGGGCGGCCCGCCGCAACGGTGCGTCGGCATCGCCGCCGATCCAGATCGGTGGATGAGGCTGTTGCACCGGCTTGGGCTCGAACGAGACCTCGTCGAAGCTCACGTACTTGCCGGAGAAGCTGGGTGAGTCGCTGCTCCACAGTTCGAGGATGGCCGCGAGGTATTCGTCGGCCATCTGCCCGCGCTCTCGGAAGGAGACGCCGAGAAGTGCGAATTCTTCAGGGTCCCAGCCCACTCCGAAGCTGACCATGATGCGGCCGCCGCTCATCCAGTCGGCGGTGGCGAGTGCCTTGGCCAAGACGACGGGGTGTTGCAGCGGCAGCAGGGTGACGCAGGAGTTGATCGGGATGTGCCGGGTCGCGCCGGCGAGGAACGCTTGAGCGACGGTCGAGTGGAAATAGTGGGGCCCGGTCAGTTCCACGTGGCTGTTAGGGACGATGAAGTGCTCGGGCACGGCAATCAGGTCAAAGCCGAGTTGCTCGGCGCAGCGGGCCATCTCAGCCTGGTCCGGTCCCGTCACGGCGCTCTCCCAGGGCTGCGTCAACGCCTTCAGGCGCATCGCATGAGGCATCAGGAACGAGAACTTCACGAGGGCACCGCCTCTGCCGCCAGCTTGCCGACCTCCGCCGCGCTCAGATGCCCCGCGGAGTACATCCACCTCAACGTGTCACGCAGCGTGTCGGCGGGGTCACGGAAACGCACTCCCAGTTCCCGCGTGGTGCGTTCGGTGTCCGCACCGGGCCAGCGGGTGCCGACCTCCATGGCATCGCGGGTCAGCGGAAAGTCGAAGTCGTGCAGGCGTTTCGCGATGTCGCCCACCGTGCCCGCCGCGCGCAGAAGGAATCCGGGCACCGTCACCTTCCGTGGACGGGTACCGGTGAGACGGCAACACAGCTCGTAGATCTGCGGCCACGTGAGCATCTCGGATGCAGCGACATAGCGGTCTGGACCCGGAGGCAGTTCGAGCAGCGTGACGTGGAGTCGAGCGAGGTCTCGGACGTCGACGATCTGGAGGCCGCCCGTGGTGATCAGGAAAGTGTCGTGCAGGAACGACGCCAGACCGGCATTGACCGCGCTCGGACCGGGGTCGTGGGGTCCGACGATGCCGGCCGGATAGCTGATCCGGATTCCTGCGCCGCTGTCCTGCAGACGCCGCACGTACCTTTCGGCACGCGCCTTCGAGCGCGCGTAGGCGGTGCTGCCGTCGACGATCGGCATCGTCGTCGTCATCGGAGGGCCGCCGGGTCTGAAGAACACGGTGAGGCTGGACACATGCACGATGCGAGTAACCCCGCGGTCGGCTGCGGCGCCGATCACCACTTCGGCCCCGCGGGTGTTCGTGTTCTCGACGAGGCTCGCCGAGGCGCGGCGCAGGTCCACCAGCGCGGCGGTGTGGATGACGCCGTCACAGCCGGCGAGTGCGTCCTCGACCGCGGCGTGATCGACCATGTCGGCGGTCACGACGTCGGTGGGCACCAGTCCGAGCGGGTCGAAGACGCGGCGCACCTTGGCGGGGTCGCGGACCATCAGCCGGACGTCGTGACCGGCGGCCATCAGCGCGGCCGCAGTGTGCGAACCGGTGAAGCCGGTACCGCCGGTGACGAGCACCTTCACCGCTCGAATCCTAGGGAGCGTGCCGCACCTCGGGCCGCTTATCGCAGTCAGAACGTGCCGGCGCGATCCAATCCCTTGCGTTGTCAATGGGTCCCGCCGCGGACCGGCTTCGCTGCGCTGCGCAGCGTCCGCGGTCGGACCGTTGCACCGCAAGAAGCGAGCATCGGATCACGCGGTGGTGGAGGTAGCTACCATCGCCTTCGTAGCGTCGAATTCAGTGGTCAGGCGGGAGCCGGCCTGCGACCGCGGATCAACCTGCCGGGGCGCGCGTCGGTGGGCGCACCGTTCTCGGCGATCACCTCACCGGAGACGATGGTCGCGACGTAGCCGTCCGCGCTCTGGTCCAGTCGACGGCCGCCGCCGGGCAGGTCGTGGGTGACGACGGGCCGGTGCAGCCGGATCGTCGCGGCATCGATGATGTTGAGATCGGCCTTGTAGCCCACGGAGATTCGGCCGCGGTCCGCCAGGCCCGCGACGCGCGCGGGCGCCGACGTCAGCTCCCGGACGGCGTCTTCGAGGGGCAGCCGGCCCGTTGCCCGGTCCCGGACCCAGTGCGTCAGCATGTACGTGGGAAAGCTTGCGTCGCAGATCATTCCGTAATGAGCGCCGCCGTCGCCCAGGCCGAGGACCACGTCGTCGCGCCGGAGCAGCTCGGCCACGGTGTCCAGCGAACCGTCCCGGAAGTTCGCGAGCGTGACCAGCAGCATGGCGTGTCCGTCGTCGTCGAGGAGGCGGTCATAGGCCTCCTCGAGCGGACTGACGCCGCGGGCGCGGGCCCGGCTCGCGATGCTGTCGGTGCGGGGCGGCTCGTAGTTCGGCGGATCGCCGAGCGGGAACATCCACTCCCAGGCCTGCGCGGCGAACATCAGCGGGTGGCCGTCGCCGGCCGGCCGGTCGGCCAGGATGCGTTCGCGGACTTCGGGTTTTCCCATCTCGGCGACGCGCTCGGCCAGCGGCAGGTGGGCCAGTTCGCGGTAGCTCGGGTACATGACGAACGGGTTGCCGGACAGTTCGAGCCCGATCACCAGCCCGATGGGCCGCGGGAAGATCTGCGCTGTGATATCGCCGCCCGCTGCGTTGGCCTTCTCGACCATGGTCAGCCCGTCGACGAAGAACGGATCACCGGCGTTGCCGATCGCCAAGGTGAACGTCACCGGAAGGCGGACGTCCTCGGCGACGTCGAACACCGTCTGCAGCGCGGGCCCGTAATCGCCGGCGACGAGGTCCGGCACGAACTGGATCAGCCCGCCGCCGGCGTCCTTCACACCCCGGGCGATCGCCTCGATCTCGGCGTGGCCCGCGTCGAAACTCGGTATCGGATGGCCGCTTTCGCTCTTGTGCAGGGTCAGCCGCGACGATGCGAAGCCCAGCGCACCGACCTGGACGGCCTCGGTCGCGAGCTTGCGCATGAGCGCCAGGTCCTCGTCGGTGGCGGGTTCGCGGTCCACGCCGCGCTGACCCATCACATAGACGCGCAGCGGCGAATGGGGGAGCAGTGCGGCGACATCGATGTCGCGCGGCCTGCTGTCGAGCGCATCGAGGAACTCGGGGAACGTCTCCCACGTCCACGGCAGTCCGTCGACCATGACCACACCGGGGATGTCCTCGACGCCGGCCATCAGGTCGACGAGCACCTCGTGATCGTCGGGCCGGCACGGCGCGAAGCCCACACCGCAGTTGCCCATCACCGCGGTGGTGACGCCGTGCGCCGACGACGGGATCAGGCGATCCGACCAGATGGCCTGGCCGTCGTAATGGGTGTGCAGATCGACGAACCCCGGCGTGACGACCAGTCCGGTGGCGTCGATCTCGCGCTGTCCCGGACCGTCGACCGTCCCGACCGCGGTGATGACACCGTCGTCGATCGCGACGTCCCCGGTGAAGGGCGGCCCGCCGAGCCCGTCGACGATGGTGCCGTTGCGGATGATCAAGTCGTGCGCCATACCTGCGAATGTACGGCGGCGGCCTGATCGATCACTTCGGAATCACCTGTGTCGGCCGGCCGCCGTTCGGCTCCGCTCAGTCGAGTGCGTCGGCGTAGCTGTCGCGCAGTGCTTCCCAGCCCACGGCCAGCGCATCGGGGCCGACGCGACGCGGCACGTCGGCGCCGGCGAGCACGGGCTCGAGTACGTCGAAGCAGACGTGCCAGCCCGCCGCGTTCATCGGCGCGGGACCCCGGTCGGCCATCCTGTGCTCGAGGGTGAGCGTGCACCCGGTGTCGCTGTCGGTCAGCCGCCACCGGAGGACGTCGTCGCCCCAGCGGTGCACGAGTTCGTGCGGGGCGTCGACCGCGAGCACCTCACCGTCGACCGGATCGCCGTCGGGGCGCTCGCGGATCTGCCGGGCGCCGATCGACGTCAGCGGCGCGTCCGGGACGACCGGCGACCACCGGGCGAGTCGCTGCGGATCGGTCAGCCACCGCCACACCACGTCGGCGCGGTGAGGCAGCGTGCGGGTCATGGTCAGCACCCAGGCGCCGTCGCGGTGGTCGAGTGTCGCATCAAAGCTGCTGAGACTCATGCCTGCTCCTCATCGATCAGTCGGGCCAGGTGGTCGAGGCTCATCGACCACTTCCGGTGGAAGGGCGTGATCCACGCCAGGACCTCGGGCAGCGGATCGTCTGCCAGGTGGTACACCCGCCGCTTTCCGGCGACCTCGACGCGCACGGCGCCCGCATCGCGCAGCACCCCGAGATGCTTGGACGCCAGGGGTTGCGAAATATCGAGGCGAGCAACGAGCGTCGCGACATCGGCACCGCCGGCGCGCAGTTCGTCGAGGATGCGGCGACGGGTCGGGTCGGCGATCACCGCGAAGGAGTCCACGCATTCATATAACCAAGCAGATATATGACCGTCAAGGAATGTGACCTGACGTCCGGGCTCCGGCGTAACTTGGCGACCATGGCCGATATCGATGCTGCCCGCGAAATCCTGCGCGACTCGTTCACCCGTCTGATCGAGCACTCCGACGATCTGACCGACGGCCTGACCGAGGAGGTCGCGTACTACCGCCCGACTCCCGAGGCGAACACCATCGTCTGGCTGCTGTGGCACACCGCCCGTATGCAGGACGCGCAGGTGTGCGACATCGCCGGCCGGGAGCAGGTGTGGTTCGCCGACGGCTGGGTGGACAGGTTCGCGCTCGACCTGCCGCGTGACGCGCACGGCTACGGACACAGCCCCGAGGAGGTGTCGAAGGTCCGCGCCACGCCGGATCTTCTGGCCGGTTACTACCACGCCGTGCACCGGGCGTCGCTGGAGTACGTCGCCTCGGTCTCGGCCGACGAGCTCGGCCGCGTGATCGACGAGCGGTGGGATCCGCCGGTGACCGCGAGCGCGCGGCTGGTCAGTGTCATCGACGACGCTGCCCAGCATCTGGGTCAGGCCGCCTACGTGCGGGGCATCGCGCACTGAGCACCGTCGTCCGGTGGTGGCCCGGTGCGGGACTGCTGGGGCTCGTGGTGCTCGGGCTCGCGGTCGGCAAGGGCTCGACGCCACTCGACGACCACTTCCGCGAGGCCGGGGAAGTGCACCCGGAGCTGGGCCGGCTGCTGGTGTTCACCGACGGCCGAGTGTCGTTCTCCGTCTGGGCCGTCGTGCTGGCCGTCGCGCTGTGGCGGCGTCGCCGGCGGCTCTCGGCGGTGGTCGCGGTCTCACCCTTTGTCGCGGTGCTCACCGCGCGGCTGGCGAAGCGGGCCTTCGGCCGTTTCAGGGGCGACGCCCTGGCGTATCCGAGCGGTCACACCACCCTCGCGGTGGTGGTGCTGGGGATGGCCGTCCTGGTGGCCGGGATGGCGGCGTGGGCGGTGGTCTCGGCGGCGGTGGTCGCGGTGTTTGCCGCGCTCGGGCAGGCGTTCACCTACCACTACTTCACCGACGCCGTCGGCGCGCTGTTCCTCGGCACCGCGCTGGTGGCCGCCGCGGCCTGGGCCGCCAAACTTGACAGGTGTCAACCCAGCTGCGATCTGCGTCACAGGGGTGGTTAGCATGGGGACCATGACAGCTACTCCGCAACTGGACAGCTCGGACACCGTCACCGTCACCAACCCCGCCACCGGCGCCGTTGCAGGCACGGTGCGGTGGACCGACCCCACCGACGTGACCCGCATCGCGGCAAGCCTGCGCACCGCGCAGCGGGACTGGGAGGCGCGCGGTGCCACGGGGCGCGCGAAGGTGCTCGCCCGCTACGCCGTGTGGCTCGGCGACCACCGGGACGAGATCGAGCGGCTGCTGATCGCCGAGACAGGCAAATCCGCGGTGGACGCCGCGCAGGAAGTGCCGTTGCTGATCATGATCGCGTCGTACTACATCAAGACCATGGACAAGGCGCTGGCGCCGCAGAAGCGGCCCGCGTCGCTGCCGTTCCTGGCGATCAAGTCGATCACCGTGCATTACCGTCCGCGCTCCGTCGTCGGCATCATCGCGCCCTGGAACTACCCCGTGGCCAATGCGTTGATGGACGCGATCGGTGCGCTGGCGGCCGGTTGTGCGGTGTTGCTCAAGCCTTCCGAGCGCACGCCCCTGACGGCCGAACTGCTGATGCGCGGGTGGCTCGAATCGGGTGCCCCCGAGGTGCTGGCACTCGCGCAGGGTGCCCGCGAGGTGTCCGAGGCGGTCATCGACAACTCAGACTTCATCCAGTTCACCGGCTCGAGCGCCACCGGTGCCAAGGTCATGGAGCGCGCCGCGCGCCGGCTCACCCCGGTCAGTCTGGAACTGGGCGGCAAGGATCCCCTGATCGTGCTCGAGGACGCCGATGTGGAACTCGCCGCGCATGCCGCGGTGTGGGGGGCGTTCTTCAACGCCGGACAGACGTGCGTCTCCGTCGAACGGGTCTATGTGCTCGAGCCGGTGTACGACGCGTTCGTCGCCGCGGTCGTGCGCGATGTCGACGATCTGAAGATGGGTGCCGGCGACGGTCACCACTTCGGCGCGATGATCGACGACAGCCAGCTGGCCGTGACCGAACGGCACGTCGCCGACGCCGTGGCCAAGGGGGCCAGGGCACTGACCGGCGGCAAGCGCCGCAGCGGTCCGGGCATCTTCTACGAGCCGACGGTGCTCGTCGACGTCGACCACACGATGGCGTGCATGACCGAGGAGACGTTCGGTCCGACGCTGCCGATCATGAAGGTCTCCTCCGCCGAGGAAGCGGTCCGGCTGGCCAACGACAGTCCGTACGGCTTGTCGGCCGCCGTGTTCTCGAAGGACGTCGACCGCGCGAAAGCCGTTGCGCTGCAACTGGACTGCGGCGGCGTGAACGTCAACGACGTGATCTCGAACCTGATGTGCACCACCGCCCCGATGGGCGGCTGGAAGACGTCGGGGATCGGCGCCCGGTTCGGCGGTGCCGAAGGACTGCGGAAATACTGCCGGATCGAGACCGTGGTGGCCCCGCGCACCAGCGTCGGCGCGGGCGGCAACTACTACAACAACTCGCTGCGGGCGCTCAAGCGGATGAACACGCTGATGACGAAACTGGCGCTGAGGGGGCCCAAGCGCACGGCCAAATAGGCCACGCCCCGTTCACCGACGTGTCACCGGGCGGTACCCGGGTCCCGATAGCGTGCGCCGGTGATCCTGGACTCGTCCGCCTACAGCGTCCTCGACGACGACGATGACGACCCGGTGCTGGTGCTCCAGCCCGGCGGTGAGGTCGTCGACACCTGGCGCGAGAACTACCCGTACGACGAGCGCATGAGGCGGACCGACTACGAGGAGCAGAAGCGGCTGCTGCAGATCGAACTGCTCAAGTTCCAGAAGTGGAGCCAGGCCTACGGCCACCGGCACGTCATCGTGTTCGAGGGTCGCGACGCCGCGGGCAAGGGCGGCACCATCAAGCGGTTCATGGAGCATCTCAACCCCCGCGGCGCGCGCGTCGTCGCCCTCGAGAAGCCCACCGAGAAGGAACAGACGCAGTGGTACTTCCAGCGCTACGTGAACCACCTGCCGGCCGCGGGGGAGATCGTGCTGTTCGACCGCTCCTGGTACAACCGGGCCGGTGTCGAGCGGGTGATGGGTTACTGCAGCGCCAAGCAGCACGCCGAATTCATCCGGCAGACGCCGCTGTTCGAGCAGATGCTGGTCAACGACGGGATCAGCCTGACCAAGCTGTGGTTCTCCGTGACGCAGTCCGAGCAGCGCACCCGCTTCACCATCCGCCAGGTCGACCCGGTGCGGCAGTGGAAGCTCTCGCCCACCGACCTCGCCTCGCTGGACAAGTGGCACGACTACACGGCGGCCAAGGAGGACATGTTCGCCTGGACGGACACCGAGATCGCGCCCTGGACCGTCGTGAAGAGCAACGACAAGAAGCGCGCCCGGATCAACGCCATGCGACACGTGCTCGGTAAGTTCGACTACGACAACAAGGATCATGGCGTGGTCGGCCACGCCGACCCGCTGATCGTGGGACGGGCTCTGTCCGACTGACTCGCGCCAGGCGTCCCCGGAGCCGGCGGCGACCAGCCCTGAGGAGGAGGACGCGTCCGTGCGCTTTCTGGCCGCCCTGCTGATGTGGCTCGTCACCACGGTGGCGCTGGCCGCCGCGGTGCCCGCGAACTGGGTACAGGCGCGGATCGTCGACGAGGACGGTTACGCGTCACTGGCGGCCTCGGCGGCCCGCGACCACCGGCTGCAGGATGCGATGGCCGCCGAACTGACCAACCAGGTGGTCGCGCTCGCCGGGGACAAGGGGTACACGCTGAACCCTCAGCTGACCCGTCAGGTCGCGGATTCGTACACCCGGAACTCGGGTTTCCCGGGGCAGTTCGCCCAAGCCAACCGCATCGCACACCGGTGGATGTTCACCGGCGCCGTGCAGAGCAGCAATTCCACCGACCAGTGGCTGATCGACGTCGCACCCATGCTCTCGGATCCGTCCTTCCGTGCGAATCTGGGCAACCTCGACCTCCAGGTACCCGACACGCTGACGGTGCCGATCACGGTGGACTCGCCCGAACTGCGGCCCGGCAAGCTGCGCCCGCTGGCGACCTGGGGCCCGTGGGCGGCTATCGGAACGGCGGCACTGACCGCGGTGTTCGCACTGCTGACGCTGGCCGCGGCGCGATCCCGTGGCAAGGCGATGAGCGCCCTCGGTGTTTCCGCGTTGCTGGTGGGTGCCGCCGGTTGGGCCGGCATCGAGGTCGGCAGCCGTTACGTCGACGCCGCGCTGAACCGCACGACCGGCGACATCCGCACGGTGGCCGAGGTCATGGTCGCGACGGGCGAAGCCAGCTTGCACCAGTGGCTGAACATCACGCTGTTGACCGGCGGCGGACTGGTGCTTCTCGGCGTGGTCGCCGCGGCACTCGGGGGTGCGCGCCGGCGGGCTACAGCCGATCCATCATCCGCGACATCAGTGCGTCTTCGATGAGGGCCTTTCACAGCATCATCGCAGCATAACGGCGTGATCTCGGTCCGACGCCGCCGCGGGCGCCGCAGTGCTCGTGCGGGATAATCCGAACCGATGACACGGCTGACGCGCACGTTGTGGGCTCCGAGGTGACCGCCCGGGCAGGGGCACCCCGGCACGCCCGTGACCGCCGCGTACCGCGTCGGCGCCGGGACTCCGCGCATGCGCGCCATCACGGCGGCGCACGGGCACTGGGCGCGCTGGCTGCAACCGTGGTCCTGGTCGGCACCGGGATGGGGTGGGTCGGTTACCACGACGTCGCCGGCGGCATCACGACGTCCGAGGCGCTGGCCGGCGGGTCCGCGTCGACCGGTGGGGATCAGAACATCTTGGTCATGGGTCTGGACAGCCGGCTCGACCAACACGGTCAGCCACTGCCCCAGGACATCTACGACGCGTTGCACGCCGGGGACGAAAGCGTCGGCGGCTACAACGCCAACGTGCTGATCGTGCTGCACATCCCTGGCGGCGACGGGCCGATCACCGCGATCTCCATTCCTCGCGACGACTACGTCGATCTGGCCGGCTGCCCGACCTCGAACTGCAGGGGCAAGATCAAACAGGCATATGGATTGGCCTATCAGCACGCGATGGACAAGCTGGCCGCCCAGGAGCGCTCGAGATCTGCAGACAGCTCAACGGGTTCTGGTGATCTGGCCGCCGATGAGCAGAGCGGGCGCGAGGCTGGGCGCAAGGCCGAGATCGAGACGGTGCGACAGCTGCTGGGGATCCCGATCGACCACTTCGTGGAAGTGACCCTGGTGGCCTTCTTCCAGATCGCCCAGGTCGTACAGCCGATCACGGTCTGCCTCAACGCCGACACCGCGGATTCCTTCTCCGGCGCCGACTTTCACAAGGGTGTACAACAGATCGACGCCGCCCAGGCGATGGCATTCGTGCGGCAGCGCCGTGACGTCAACGACGAGCTTTTCACCGACATGGATCGCACCCGTCGCCAGCAGGCCTTCATCGCGGCACTGTTGAGCGCGTTACGGCACGGCCAGGCACTGTCGAGCCCCAGCGCACTGCGACATCTGCTCGACGTCGCCCGCCAGAACGTCGCCGTCGATTCCGGGTTCGACCTGAACGAATTCGTCGAGCACGCGTCGGACTTCAGCAGCCGCCCGATGTCGCTGTACACGTTGCCGATCACCAAGTTCGGCCAGGACGCCGCTGGTGAGGACGTCAACATGATCGACAAGACCACCATCCGCGCCATCGTGGCCAACCTCACGACCAGCGGGACGGCGAGCACGTCAACGTCCACCGTCCGGCCCCCGGCGGTTCCCGCTGTGCTCGATGTCGTCAACGCCACCGCACACACCGGGCTCGCCACCTCATTGATCCAGACGTTCTCCTCACAAGGTTTCACCCCGGGGCACGCCACCACCGCCGATACTTCGGCCGACTCCAGCAGTCTCGACTACGGGCCCGGCGCTGCGAATGCCGCCGAGACGCTCGCTGACCGATTCGGCCTGACGGCCAGGGCTTCTGATGCGATCCGGCCGAACACGGTGCGGCTGACCGTCGGAGCCGACTTCCCGGCCGGCGACTATGGCAGCAGCACCAGCCCGGCATCCGCGACCGCTCTGGCTGCGTCACCCACATCGAGTACGCCGGTCACCACTGTGGCCGCGACGGCGACCGGCACCGCCGCGCCGGTGCCCACCGAGCTGTCGAAGATGAGCGCGGCCGAGACGCCCTGTGTGAAGTGATCCCGCCGATGCAGGAAGCTACAGCCGATCCATCATCCGCGACATCAGCGCGTCTTCGATGAAGGCCTGGTGGTGCGGGTGGAGGTGGACGTCCCAGTCGGACCTGACGTGCCTCGGGTGAGTGGTCCGCCAGTGCGCCAGCGCTGTGATCCTCGGTGGCAAGGTGATCGTCATGACGTTCCCCTTCGTTCATCAGCCTCGGGAGAAATCGTCGCCTGCGTCAATGCTGTGAGCGTCAGTAGTGCAGTACTGACTTCTCGCGGCCCCGAGACGTGCTACTGCTGAGGGCGTGGACGAGGCGCAGATGCGCGCGCTCATCGATCACCACATCGAGGCCGAAGGCCGCGGTGACATCGATGCGGCGCTTGCGGTCTACACCGACGACGTCGACCACGACGTGGTCGGGTTCCCGAACGGCCAGAGCCGCGGCAGGGAGGGTGCGCGCGCCTTCTACGAATACTTGACGTCGAACTTCCTGGCGCAGACGTGGACGGTGCGCCACCAGTACGTGGCCGACGACGCGATCGTGCTCGAGCAGGAGATGACGGGCACCGTGGTCGGTTCGATGCTGGGGCTTGCCGGCCACGGCAGGCGCATCACGTTCCGCATGCTGCACGTCTTCGCATTCCGGGACGGGCTGATCAGCCGGGAGAACGTCTGGGTGGACACCGTTGCGGTGAGAGATCAACTGGGCTGAGACATCAGAGCCGCGAGGTCCTCCCGGCTCTGGGCGCCCGTCTTCGCCATGGCGTTGTAGATGTGGCTTTCCACGGTCCGCACGGACAGTGTCAGCCGGGCGGCGATGTCGCGGTTGGACAGAGCGCCGCCGAGCATCATGACGATCTCTCGTTCCCGATCGGTGAGCGGGAGTTGCTCGACTGCCTGCCGCAGTGCGGGTGTGCAGGCTCCGCCGCATCGCTTGGCCAGCGTCTCGGCGCGGACCGAACACCGCAACGCCGATCCGCGCAGATTGCGCCGGCGGAAGCAGACGGTAGCGTGCGCGGCGGCGTCGACCGCACCCAGGAAATCCCCAATTTCTTCGAATTCTCCTGCCACCAACTCTAATTCGCCCGCATCTGCTGACTGCAGCGCATCGGCGAAGTGTGCCGCGATCCCGGCACGCGGACCCTCGACAATGTCGGCGAGCTCGTGCAGGCGGGTGCCGGCGGAGGCGTCGCCGAACTGCGTCGCGGTTTGCAGACACATCACCTCGGCGGCGAATTGCCCGTTTGCCCCGGCGATCTCGGCTGCAGAGCGCACCGCTGAGACCGCGTCGTTGACGGCGCCGCGACAGCCCGCGAACCACCCGTCGGCGATCGCCCGCGCATAGTCCAGGTACCGCCAGCTCGGATGCCAGTTGGCTGCCAACTCGGCGCGGACCGCCGCGGCTTCGTCGGTCATCCCCCGCATGGCCAGGGCGGTAGCCAGCAGGATGCGGTAGCGGTACCCGAAGCCGGTGGCCGTGTTCCACGCCGTCACCTGACCGACCGCCGAAGCCAGCAGGGAGCAGGCCTTGTCGAGTTGCCCCGCGCCGAGCGCGGCCTGCCCGGACACCGCTACGGCGATCTGAGCGAACGGGGCCCCTTTCGACGCCATCGCGCGGTGGCGCATCAACGTCGCGACGTCGTGTGCCGTCGATATCTGACCGGCCAACACCAACGCGTTGACGTGGGCATCGGAGATCACGATGAACGCCCGCACCGGGATCGGGTACCCGGCCTCGGCGGCGGCGGCGGCTTCGCCGGCCGCGCCGGCGTCACCGCACGCGACGGTGACCGCCCACGAGGTCAGTCGGGCGTGCAGGGCATCCGGCAGGGTGCCCGGATCGAGACCGCGCGAATACCTCAGCGCCAGAGCGGGTTTGCCCATCGAGGCCCAGTACACGCACAGGAAGGCGTTGATGCTGGGGTCGCCCCCCGCCGAGTGCGGCAGCCGGTCGATCATCGCTTTCGCGCCGTCGGGATCGGCGAGGCTGAACAACCGGTTGACCGCGCGCAGGAAGGTCAGCCGCGCGCGGTCGACGTCGGTCAGCTCGTCCGGGTCGACCGCCTGGAGCACCAGATCGGCCTGGTGCCCATCGCCCAGCCACGACAGCACGAAGCCGCGGATCATGTTCGCCTCCGGCCCGCCTCCCGCCCGGATCGCGGATTCGGCGAGCCGGTCGGCCAGCGGCAGGTCGAGCATCCACGCCGCACCGCGCGCGGCGGCCAACAGCAACCCGACGTCCGGAGGCCGGTCCGAGTCCAGACCGAGCGTGGCGCGGCGCACGACGAGCTGGATGTCGTCGGCGTGGTCGGAATCGGCGAGTTCTCCGGCGACCAGGCCGCGCAGGCGCCGTAGCGTCGTCTGCGGCGCACGTGCCCTTCTGACCTCGCCGTAGAGGGGGTGGGCCAGCCGAACCTCGACACTGCCGTCGGCTGATTCGAAGCTGATCAGCCCGCGACGGTCGGCCTCCTCGACCGCGGCCGCGTCGGTGATGCGCGTCAGCGCATGCAGCGGCAGCGGCTCACCCACCGCGAGGACGTCGATGACATCGCTGACGGCTACGGGCAGTGCGCCGATGCGGGCCTCCACGAGCTCGACGAGGCCGGGCGGAACGACCGGGTCGCCGGTCCACGTCCAGGTTCCCTGCCGGTACCTGAGCCGTTGGTCGGCGACCTCCTGCTCGACGATGTTGCGGAGATACAGCGGATTCCCGCGGGTCAACGTCCACAAGCGTTCTGCCGCAGCAGGATCGACCGGACCGCCGAGGGTTTGCGACACCAGACTCGCGGTTTCCGTCGCGGACAGCGGTTGTACATAGAGGCGGTCGAAATCGCCTGCCTTGCAGAGCTCTTGGGTCGCCGGTGGAACAGGTTCGCCGGAGCGCACGATCAGCAGCACCTTCGCCAAGCGCTGCTGGATGATCTGGTGCAGCACCAACGTCGAGAGGTCGTCGAGCAGCGGCGCGTCGTCCACCCCGAGCACCAGAGGCCGGCCGTCGGGCACCGCCGTCAATGCGGCGATCACGCTGCGGAGCACCTCCAGAGCGTCGACGCTCGTCGACGGAACCAGCGGTGTGAGAGCGCCCAGAGGTAGCGACCGTGCCGCCGAGGTGCCGGTGACCCAACGGACCACCCACCCCTGTGACGCTGCGACACTGAGGGTTTCACGTGCGATGCGGCTCTTGCCCACGCCCGCCGCCCCGCTGACGACGATGCCGGCGGAGTTCGGATCATGGAGGGCGGCCAGGATCAGCCGTGTCTCCTTTGACCGGCCGATCAACGGCCACGCCAAACGCACGTGTCAAGAGTAGGCGATCTGTGTCCGGGCCGAAATGGAGATCGCAGATCAGTACCGTACTACTGAAGCCGCCGCCACGACGCGACGTGACCATCAGCCTATGACCGTCGAATCGTTCTTCGCGCCTGCCTGTCCCGACGTCTTCTCCGCCGCCTTGCCGGAGCTGGCGTACGAGCACGTCACCGATCCCGCCGAGGCGCACCGGCTCATCGCGGCCGCCCGCCGCCGCGGCCCCGTCGCGATGGGGTTGCACGGCCCGGAGGTGCTCAGCTACGAACTGGTTCGCAGCGTCCTGCGCGATCCGAGATTCCGTGTTCCGCAGGGGATGTTCCTCGCGGCGCAGGGCATCACGTCGGGGCCGCTGTGGGACCGGGTCGCCGCGAATCTGATCAGCCTCGACGGCGAGGAACACCACCGGTTGCGCCGGCTGCTGGCGCGCGCCTTCACACCGCGGAGCACGGCGCGGTTGCGCAGGGTGGCCATCGACGTGATGACCGGGCTCGTCGACCGCTGCGCGCCGGAAGGCCGGTGCGACGTCGTCGCCGACATCGCGCGCCGGTACCCGATCCCGGTCATCTGCGCTTTGCTGGGCGCTCCGCCCGAGGACTGGGAGTTGTTCTCGGCGTGGACGGATGACATCTTCCGGGTGTTCGGCTGGAACGTGGCCGACCAGCAGGCCCGCATCCTGGCGGCCTGGGACCAGCTCGACGCGTACGTCGACGCGATGGTCGAGACCCGGCGCCGCACGCTCACCGACGACCTGCTCTCCGATTTGATCCGGGCGGAGGGCGACGGCGAGCGCCTGTCCGGCGACGAGCTCCGCATGCTGGTGGCCGGGCTGCTGATGGCCGGCACCGACACGACCCGCAATCAGCTCGCGGCCGCGGTGCAGGCTCTGTGCGAGCACCCGGCCCAGTGGGAGCTGCTGACCCTGTTTCCCCAACTGGCGGGCAACGCCACCGAGGAACTCATCCGGCACACCCCCGTCGCCATCGCGATGCTGCGCACGGCGGTCGAGGACGCCGAACTGGCGGGCCTGCGCATCCCGGCGGGCACTCTCGTCGTCACCAACCTCGCCTCGGCCAATCGCGATCCCGCGGTGTTCGTCGAGCCCGACCGGCTCGACATCACGCGCCACGAGGCCTCGGCGATGGTGACCTTCGGCGGCGGCATGCACTACTGCCTCGGCTCCCACCTGGCGCGGCTCGAGATCGCCGAGGGGCTCGCGATCATGGCGCGGCGGATGCCCAACATCCGCCTCGACGGGCCGGCGCCGTGGAAGCCGCTGACCTCGCTGAGCGGGCCGGCCACGCTGCCGGTCACCTTCGACGCGGCCTGACCGGCGCCGGCCCACCTGCATCGGGCAGGCTGGTGGGCACGATGACCACCGACTCACCGCTGCTCGACGACCCGAGCGATCTGTCCGCGCTGCGCGCCACCGGATCCGATCCCGACGAACTGCTCCTCCGCTTCGCCGCGTGGGCTGCCGACCAGGGCACCACCCTGTATCCCGCGCAGGAGGAGGCGCTGATCGAGCTGGTCAGCGGCGCGAACGTCATTCTGGCCACCCCCACCGGGTCGGGGAAGTCGCTCGTCGCCACCGGGGCGCAGTACGCGGCGCTGGCTCGATCGTCGGCAGGGAACGGCCGCAGCTATTACACCGCACCGATCAAAGCGTTGGTCAGCGAGAAGTTCTTCGCGCTGTGCTCGGTCTTCGGCGCGGTCAACGTCGGCATGCTCACCGGCGACGCCGCGGTCAACGCGGACGCGCCGATCATCGCGTGCACCGCGGAGATCCTGGCCAACATCGCGCTGCGCGAAGGCCCGGACAGCAGTGCCGGCCTGGTGGTGATGGACGAATTCCACTTCTACGGTGACCCGGACCGAGGCTGGGCCTGGCAGGTCCCGCTGCTCGAGCTGCCCCACGCCCAATTCCTGCTGATGTCAGCGACATTGGGTGACGTCACGACACTGCGCGAGGATCTGACTCGACGCACCGGCAGGCCCACTGCCCTGGTGGCCAATGCCGAACGGCCCGTCCCGCTGTACTACAGCTACGCCACCACCCCCATGCACGAGACGATCGGCGACCTCCTCGACACGCGGCAGGCGCCCGTCTACGTCGTCCATTTCACGCAGGCCTCCGCTCTGGAGCGGGCGCAGGCGCTGATGAGCGTCAACGTCAGCACCAAGGCGGAGAAGGCCGCGATCGCCGACATGATCGGGGCCTTCCGGTTCTCCACGACGTTCGGGACCACCCTGTCGCGACTCGTCCGGCACGGCATCGGCGTGCACCACGCCGGCATGCTGCCCAAGTACCGGCGCCTGGTGGAGCAGCTGGCTCAAGCCGGTCTGCTCAAGGTCATCTGCGGCACCGACACGCTCGGCGTCGGCATCAACGTCCCGATCCGCACCGTCGTGTTCTCCGCGCTGTCCAAGTACGACGGCACCCGCACCCGGCTGCTGAACGCCCGCGAGTTCCACCAGATCGCCGGCCGGGCGGGGCGGGCCGGTTTCGACACCGTGGGCACCGTCGTCGTGCAGGCGCCCGAGCACGAGGTGGAGAACCTCAAGCAGTTCGCCAAAGTCGCCGACGACCCGAAAAAGCGCCGGAAGCTGGTGCGGCGCAAGGCCCCGGAGGGCATGGTGCCGTGGAGCGAGTCGACGATGACGCGCCTGGTCGCCGCCGAGCCGGAACCGCTGACGTCCAACATGCGGGTGTCGACGGCGATGATCCTCGACGTCGTGGCCCGTCCCGGTGATCCGTTCGCCGCGATGCGCCACCTGCTCACCGACAACCACGAGCCCCGCAAGCGGCAGCTCAAACTCATCCGCGAGGCGGTCGGCATCGCGCGCTCGCTGCTGCAGGCCGGGGTGATCGAGCGCCTGCCGACGCCCAATGCCGACGGCAGGCGGTACCGGCTCACCATCGATCTGCCCCGCGACTTCGCCCTCAACCAACCGCTGTCCACCTTCGCGCTGGCGGCGATCGAGCTGCCGGATTCGGCGTCGGAAACCTATGCGCTCGACGTGGTCTCGGTGATCGAGGCGACGCTCGAGGATCCGCGCCAGATCCTGGCGGCGCAACTGAACAAGGCGAGGGGAGAGGCCGTCGCCGCGATGAAGGCCGAGGGCATCGAGTACGACGAGCGCATCGAACTGCTCGACGACGTCACCTACCCGATGCCGCTCTCCGAACTGCTCCACCACGCCTACGAGGTGTACCTGCAGAGCAATCCGTGGGCCGCCGACGGACGGCTGTCGCCGAAGTCGGTGGTGCGGGAGATGTGGGAGCGCGCAATGACGTTCCGGGAGTACATCAGCGACTACGGCTTGACCCGTTCGGAGGGCGCGGTCCTGCGGTACCTGTCGGACGGATTCAAGGCGCTGCGGTCGGGCGTGCCCGCCGCCGCCCGCACCGAGGAGCTGACCGACATCGTCGAGTGGCTCGGCGAGCTTGTGCGGCAGGTGGATTCGAGTCTGCTCGACGAGTGGGAACAATTGACGAATCCGGACCAGCCGGCCGACGTCCCGGTGGCGGTCCCGGCGCGGCCCCGGCCGGTGACCGGCAACGAGCGGGCGTTCACCGCGATGGTCCGCAATGCGCTGTTCCGGCGGGTGGAGGCGTTCGCGCGCAGCCGATGGGACGACCTCGGTGCGCTGGACAAGGATTCCGGATGGCCGGCGCAGCGCTGGAAGGAGGTCGGCGACGCGTACTACGACGAACACGGCGACGTGGGAATCGACGCGCAGGCGCGCGGCCCGGCGATGCTGATCATCGACCGCAGGCGCGACGTGTGGCGGGTGCGCCAGATCCTGGACGACCCGGCGGGAGACCATGATTGGGGCATCGACGTCGAGGTCGACCTGGAAGCCTCCGACGAGCAAGGCGTGCCCGTGATCCGCGTGGTCTCCGTCGGTCGAATGGATTAGCCGGGCGGATGGGCTAGGGCTCGATCACGTGCGACGGATCGGGCTGTCGCTCCGGAGGCGCCTGGCTGTAGTCGTTCCACGGGCCGTCGCGGCGCTCGATCGCGGACCGCACCCCTTCGTCGGCCGCCACGTCGATGAAGCGCAGCGCGTCCGGGGTGTTGCGCATCAGCCCGTCGAGGATCCCGCCGAGTGTCTGCGTCGATGCCAGACCCATGTTCTCGTAGGCCTGGTTGACGATGAGCTTCTGCGCCTGCAACTGCGAGAGCGGAATGGTCGCCAGCCTGGCCGCGATCTCGGCGACGCGCGCCTCGAGACGCTCGAACGGAACCGACTCGTTGATGAGTTCGACTGCGGCGGCTTCTTTTCCGGTGAGCGGTTCGCCGGTG
This sequence comes from Mycolicibacterium chubuense NBB4, assembly GCF_000266905.1. The sequence continues at coordinate 580,463 of NC_018027.1, forward strand.
AGCGAATGCCACTTCACCTTGGCCAGCGACAGCCGGTAGAGCCACATCCCGGTCAGGTAGGCGCCCCACATGCGGGCATAGGGAGTGCCGATCACGGCGTCGTCGCTCGCGATGACGAGGTCGGCGCACAGCGCGTAGTCGCTGGCGCCACCGACGCACCAGCCGTGCACCTGCGCGATGACCGGCTTGGAGGCCCGCCAGATCGCCATGAATTTCTGCGTGGGCCCGGTCTCGCGGGCGGAGACCATCGCGAAGTCCTTGCCGGGGTCCCACCGGCCGTCGGTGTGCATCGCCTCGCCCCAGTGGGAGAACCCGCCGCCGAAGTCGTATCCGCCCGAAAACGCGCGGCCCGCACCGCGCAACACGATGACCTTGACGTCCGGATCCCGTTCGGCCAGCCCGATCGCCGCCTCGATCTCGTCGGGCATCGGCGGCACGATGGTGTTCAGCCGGTCTGGCCGGTTCAGCGTGATGGTCGCGACGGGCGGCGCGGCCGTGTACAGGACTGTCTCGAACTGCGGCATGGCTAGCAGTGTGCCCGGTCTCAGCCCCGCCGCGGGGGTGGATCGGGTTCGCGGTTGCGCGGGTCGGCCGACCGGATCTGTCCGGCGATCTTGATGTGGGGGGTGCGGAAGTACGCGAAGCCGATCATCAGGATCGCGGCGGCCGCCACGAAGGCGACCGAGCTCTGCAGATCCGGTAGGCCGCCGGCGAACAGGAGGACCGCGCCGATGATGGCGCCACCCCAGTAGATCCGTCGCTTGACCGCGCGTTTGGGGGCGGTCCCGGTGTCCCAGCCGGGGATCGCGGCGCCGAGCAGCAGCGCGAGCGCACCCGCGGCGAGCAACACCGTCGACGTCGTCGTCATGACTTCGGCAGCAGCATCTGGAACCCGTCGACGATCTCCTCGGCGTCGCGGCCGTAGGTGGGATTCTGCGCGTCGGTGGTCTGGATCGTCAGCGTCGCCAGGTACGTGGTGACGCCGTTGCGGGCGACCACCGCGTGCATGATGATCGGGCGCTGCGGCGCATTGCCCATCGCTGGCGCCGTGTAATGAGTCGTCTCCGAGGGGAATCCGCACGTCATGTTGCTGTCGGTCTTCAGGTCGAACGCACCCATCATCTTCACGAGGTTGGCGCGGTTCTGTTCGAAAACCGTGTCGGCGTCCTGCACCCCGTGCGCCGACTCCAGCGTGACCACGGCGTTGGGGGCGAAGTCGTCGGCGATCAGTCTGGTGGCGACGATGGCGTAGCGGATGATCCGGCTGTCCATCATGGTGTTGCGTTTCCACCCCGGCGGGACCGGGATACGCAGCCGCGGCTCCCGGGCGTTCACCGACGGGATGTCGGCCAGCGGGGCGTCCACCGTCGCGCACTGGGCCGCGTCGCCCGGCCCAGTCCCGGGTGCCGAGCCCGCCGCGGTGACGGCGGTGCCGGTGACGTCGCGCGAGCAGCCGGTCGTCAGCAGTGAGGCCGAGGCCATCAGGGCGAGAACGAGTTTCACGCTCGTGCGCATGTCAGCGCCCGCCCAGGGTGCGCAGCAGGAACTCGTAGATGAGCGCAGAACGGAAGGCGATCTGCGGGTTGTCCGAGGCGCCGGCGTGGCCGCCCTCGATGTTCTCGTAGTAGCGCACCGGGTGACCGGCCGCCTCGAGTGCCGCGGTCATCTTGCGTGCGTGGCCGGGATGTACCCGGTCGTCTCGGGTCGACGTGGTGATCAGCACCGCGGGATAGCGGAGATCTGCCGAGATGTTCTGGTAGGGAGAGTATTTCGAGATGAACGCCCAGTCGTCGGGGTCGTCGGGGTCTCCGTACTCGGCGACCCACGAGGCTCCCGCCAGCAGCAGGTGGAAGCGTCGCATGTCGAGCAGCGGCACGCTGCACACCAGCGCTCCGAACAGTTCCGGGTACTGCGTCAGCATGATGCCCATCAGCAACCCGCCGTTGCTGCCGCCCTGGGCGCCCAGCTGCTCCACCGTGGTGATGCCTCGCGCGACGAGATCCTTTGCCACCGAGGCGAAGTCCTCGGCTACCAGATGCCGTCCCTCGCGCATGGCCTGGGTGTGCCACGTCGGGCCGTACTCGCCGCCGCCGCGGATGTTGGCCAGCACGTAGGTTCCGCCGCGGGAGAGCCACGACCTGCCCAGCACACCGTCGTATCCCGGTGTGCGGGCCACTTCGAAGCCGCCGTACCCGCCGAGCAGTGTCGGTCCAGGTCGTTGCAGGTGACGGTGGCCGACGACGAAGTACGGGATGCGGGTGCCGTCATCGGAGGTGGCGAAGTACTGCGTCACCTCCAGGTCGGCCGCGTCGAAGAACGACGGCGCGCGCTTGATCTCGGCCAACTCGCCGCCCGCGGCCCCGTGCAGGAGTCGCGACGGTGTCTCGAAACCCGAGGAGTCCAGGAAGATCTCGTCGCCCAGATGGTCGGCGCCCACGATCGCGGTGTTGGTGTTCTCCGGCAGGCCCGCCACCGGCTCCGAGCTCCAGTCACCCGGTGTGAACACCTCCACCCGGCTGGCGACATCGGCCAGCGTCACGACGACCAACCGGTCGCGGGTCCACGCGTAGTGATGCAGGCAGGTGTGCTCGTCGGGCGCGAACACCACGCGCAGTGGCGCGGTGCCGGCCAGGAACTGCTCGTAGTCGGCCGCGAGCAGCGAACCCGCCGGGTATTCGTCGACGCCGTGATACCAGCTGGTGCGCAACTCGATCAGCAGCCAGGTGCGGTGTACCGAGATCGTCGCGTCGGTGGGCGTGTCGATGCGGATCAGCTCGGCGCCGCGCAACTCGTAGACCTCTTCGTTGAAGAAGTCGACCGCCCGGCTGACCAGCGTGCGCTCGAAGCCCTCGGCGCGGTCTCTCGACGCCGCCACCAGGACATCGGTTCCGGCTCCGCCGAACACCGTCTCGGCGTACGAGAGCGGTTGTCCGCGCCGCCACCGTTTCACCAGCCGCGGATAGCCCGATTCGGTGAGCGAGCCCTCGCCGAAGTCCGTCCCGACCAGCAGCGTGTCCTCGTCCTCCCAGGACACCTGAGACTTGGCCTCCGGCAGCTCGAACCCGTCCTCGACGAAAGTCCGCGTCCGCATGTCGAATTCGCGCACCACCGCGGCATCCGAGCCGCCGCGCGACAGGCTGATCAGGGCGCGTGAATGGTCGGGCTCGATGACTGCGGCGCCGGCCCACACCCAGTTCTCGCCGTCAGCGCGCGCCAGTTCGTCGACGTCGATGATGACGTCCCAGTCGGGTTCCTCGGTGCGGTAGCTCTCCAGCGTCGTGCGCCGCCACAGCCCCTTCTGGTTGGCGGCGTCACGCCAGAAGTTGTAGAGGTGATCGCCGCGCCGCCGCACGTACGGGATGCGGGTGTCGGTGTCGAGGACCTCGAGCGCCTCGGCGCGCATCTGCTCGAACCGCTCGCCGCCGAGGTCGGCCACCGTCGGCTCGTTGTGCTCGCGCACCCACGCCAGCGCGTCCTCGCCGGTGACGTCCTCGAGCCAGAGGTACGGGTCGGTTGCGTCGGGTGGGTTCGTCACGCCCCCATTCTGACGAACCGCCGAACTTGCATTCCACGCGCCCTCAACTCGATTTTTCGCGCGCGGAATGCAAGTTCGGCGAAGGGGGGGCTCAGCTCAGGTGGTGCACCTCGGCGAGGCCGTACACCGGCGTGGCCATGCCCTCGTAGCGAGCCTTGAGCTGAAGGGCCAGGTACAGCGAGTAGTGCCGCGACTGGTGCAGGTTGCCGCCGTGGAACCACAGGTTGGCCTGCTGGGTGGGTTTCCACATGTTGCGCTGCTCGCCCTCCCACGGCCCGGGGTCCTTCGGGGTGTCGCTGCCCAGGCCCCACACCTTGCCGACCCGGTCGGCGACGTCCTGCCCGATGAGATCGGCGGCCCAGCCGTTCATCGAGCCGTAGCCGGTCGCGTACACGACGAGGTCGGCCGGCAGCTCGGTGCCGTCGGACAGCACGACGGAGTCCTCGGTCAGCCGGTCGACCTGGCCGTGCGCCAGCTTGATGCTGCCGTCGGCGACCAGGTCGCAGGCGCCGACGTCAATGTAGTAGCCCGACCCGCGACGCAGGTACTTCATGAACAGCCCCGAACCGTCGGCGCCCCAGTCCAATTCGAAACCGGCAGCCTCCAGGCGGTCGTAGAACTCCTTGTCGCGCTCGCGCATCCGGTCGTACAACGGGATCTGGAACTCGTGCATGATCCGGTACGGCAGCGACGCGAACGTCAGGTCCGCCTTCTCGGTCGTCATCCCCCCGGCCAGCGCCCGCTCCGAGTAGAGGTCACCGAGGCCGATGTCCATCAGGGTGTCCGACTTGACGATGTGGGTCGAGGACCGCTGCACCATCGTCACGTCGACGCCGTTCTCGTAGAGCGCCTTGCAGATGTCGTGGGCCGAGTTGTTGGAGCCGATCACGACGGCCTTCCTGCCGACGTAGGCGTCGGGCCCGGGATGCGCCGACGAGTGGTGCTGATCGCCGCGGAACACGTCCTGCCCGGGCAGCGTCGGCACGTTCGGCTTGCCCGACATCCCGGTCGCCAGCACCAGCTGGGTGGGGTGCAGGGTGAGGCGCTCGCCGTCGCGGTCCACCTCGACGGTCCAGGTCTGCGTCTCCTCGTCGAAGGACGCGGACAGGCACGTGGTCTTCGACCAGTACGCCACCTCCATCACCCGGGTGTAGAACTCCAGCCAGTCGCCGATCTTGTCCTTGGGGGCGAACACCGGCCAGTTGGCGGGGAACGGCAGATACGGCAGGTGGTCGTACCAGACGGGGTCGTGCAGGCACAGCGACTTGTACCGCTTGCGCCACTGGTCGCCGGGCCGCTCGTGCTTGTCGACGACGATCGCCGGGACCCCGAGCTGGCGCAGCCGTGCGCCGAGTGCGATGCCGCCCTGCCCGCCACCGATCACCAGCGCGTACGGCTGCACCGTGCGGCCGAGTTCGGCGTCCTCGGCGGCTTTCTTCTCAGCCCACGACCGCGGGTCCGGGTCGCTGCCGTGCACCGCGCCGAGCACGCGCGTGGCGCCCTTGCGTTCCTCGTGCCCCTTGAGCTCCTGCAGCGTGGTCAGCAGCGTCCACGCCCGGTCGCCCTCACCGTCGTCCTTGAGCCGCAGGTGCCCGACGCCGCGGCCGACCGCGGTCTCGAACTCGATGAATGCGGTGGTGACCGCACCCTCCTGCGTCGGTGTCTCCCGCGTGCGGAAGCCGGACGGATCGGTCTCGGTCAGGCGCGCGGCCAGCATGTCGGCGATCCGGTCGCGCCCCTCCGAGGTGGTGAGGTTCCAGGTGAACGAGACGAGGTCGCGCCAGAAGCTGTCGACGGCGAACTTACCGACGACGCGCTCGATGTCGCGCACCGCCAGCGCCGCTTCGAAGTCGGCCAACCAGGCGTCGACGCGCTGCTGCGGCGTCAGGTCGGACGTGAGTTGAGGTTCGAGAGTGGAAGTCATGTGAGCCAGACCACACCGTGCCTGCCGGCGGCAGCAAGAGTTGCGAACCGTTGCACGGCCAGACCGGGGCACTGCAACCCCCTGCAACTCTGTCGCGGTGTGGTCGCGGTCACATACAACTGCGACCATGAAAGCAGCTGTCTACCACGGACCGAACAAGCTCGAGATCGCCGACGTCGACGAGCCGCAGCCGTCGCCGGGCACCGTCAAGATCCAGGTCGGATTCAACGGGATCTGCGGCACCGACCTGCACGAGTACTACGCCGGTCCGATCTTCGTGCCCACCGAACCGCACCCGCTGACCGGGCAGCAGCTGCCGCTGACCCTGGGCCACGAGTTCTCCGGCACCATCACCGCGATCGGCGACGGCGTCACCGGCTGGGCGGAGGGTGATCGTGTCGCCGTCGAACCGATCTACAAATGCGGCCACTGCTCGCCGTGCCGGGCGGGTAACTACAACGTCTGCCAGCAGATCGGTTTCCACGGCTTGATGTCCGACGGCGGGATGGCCGAGTACACCGTGGTGCCGACCAGCATGCTGCACAGACTGCCCGACAACGTCTCACTCGAACTCGGCGCGCTCGTCGAACCGATGTCGGTCGCGTACCACGCCGCCACCCTCGGCGACGTCGAACCCGGCGACACCGCGATGGTGTTCGGTGCCGGCCCGATCGGCATCGGGCTGTGGTTCGCGTTGCGCGGCAAGGGACTCGACGACGTGTTCGTCGTCGAGCCGTCACCGACCCGTCGCGCGGCCATCGAGGCGCTCGGCGCGCAGACGCTGGATCCGACCGCCACCGACGTGCCCGCGTTCATCGCCGAGCACACCGGAGGTGACGGCGCCGACGCGGTGTTCGACGCGGCGGGCGTGACGCCGGCGGTGGCGACCGCGCTGGCCTGTGTCGGGTCACGTAGACCGATGATCAGCGTGGCGATTTACGAAAAGCCGCTGGAGACACCGCTTCTCAACCTCGTCATGAACGAGTCGCGGATCCAGGGCTCTCTGTGCTACACCGGCGCGGACTTCGAAGCGGTGATCGCGCTGATGGCGGACGGCCGCTACGACACCACCGGCTGGGTGGCCCGGATCCCGATCGACGACGTCGTCGACGCGGGCTTCGAGGCGCTGCACGCCGGCAAGAAGATGAAAGTTCTCGTCGACCCGAACGGGGCCCGGGCATGACCCTCAACGGAAAAGTCGCCCTGGTCACCGGCGGCGGGCGGGGGATCGGGCGGGGCATCGCGCTGCGCCTCGCGCGCGACGGCGCCGACGTCGCCCTCGTCGACGTCCGCGCCGACGGCATCGACAGCGTCGCGGCTGAGATCGGCGAGATCGGTTGCAAGGCAACCACATTCGTCGCCGATGTCAGCGATCGCGACCAGGTGTTCGCCGCGGTCGACCACGCGGCGTCGGCGCTGGGCGGCTTCGACATCATGGTCAACAACGCCGGCATCGCGCTGGTGGGGCCGCTCGCCGACGTCACACCCGACGAGGCCAACCGGGTGTGGGCCATCAACGTCAACGGCGTGCTGTGGGGCACCCAGGCCGCGGTCGCGAAGTTCAGGGCACACGGGAATAAAGACCAAGGAAAGATCAGCCGAATCATTAATGCCTCGTCCATCGCCGGGCACGACGGCTTCGCGATGCTCGGCGTCTACAGCGCCTCGAAGTTCGCGGTCCGGGCGCTGACGCAGGCGGCGGCCAAGGAGCACGCCGCCGACGGCATCACCGTCAACGCGTACTGCCCCGGCGTGGTCGGCACCGACATGTGGGTGGAGATCGACAAGCGCTTCGCCGAGCTGACCGGCGCGGCCGAAGGCGAGACCTACGACAAGTTCGTCGGCGGCATTGCGCTGGGCCGCGCCGAGACCCCCGACGACGTCGCGGGCTTCGTCTCCTATCTCGCCGGGCCCGACGCTGACTACATGACCGGCCAGTCCGGGCTGATCGACGGCGGCCTGGTGTACCGCTGACATGGGGAGCACAATCGGGCGTGATGCAGGGGACGCCCGTGCCTGAACCCGCGGTGGCAGTCGGTGAGGACCCGCGCAGCTATGCGCGGCTGATGTCGGCCGTCTACGACGCGACGATGGCCGGCCACCGCGCACCCGCGCGTCCGCGCGACGTGATCGGCGCGTCGTGGCAGCGGCTCATGGCCAGCGGTGTCACTCCGGACGAGAACGCCGAACCCGTGGTGGAGGCCGGCGGGCTGGAGACGCTGCGACGCTCGTCCGGGCTGATCGAGGTGCTCGACGAGATCTCGCACGGCCTGGAGTCGCTGGTCGCCGAGGGCGAGAACATCCTCGTCGTGGCCGACGCGCGGGGCCGGGTGCTGTGGCGGTCCGGATCCCCGGCGGTGCTGCACAACGCCGACCGGCTCGGGTTCGTCGAAGGCGCCAACTGGGGCGAAGGGGCCGTCGGCACCAACGCCATCGGCACCGCTCTGGCCGCGCAACGCGCCGTGCAGGTGTTCTCCGCCGAGCACTTCCTGCGCAGCCACCACGCGTGGACGTGTGCGGGCGCCCCGATCCGAGACCCGCGCACGGGGCACGTCATCGGTGTCGTCGACGTCTCGGGACCCGCCGCGACCGTGCACCCGACGACGATCGCGCTGGTCGACGCCGTGGCACGGCTGGCGGAATCGCAGCTGCGATCCGAACACGACCGCATACTGAACCGGCTGCGGGCGTTCGCCGCCCCGATCCTGGCCCGGATGGGCCGTCCCGCGCTGGCCGTCGACACCGAAGGCTGGGTGGCCGCCGTCGACGCGATGCCGCTGCACAACCGCATCCTGCTGCCGGACCAGATGGCGCCGGGCCGGGTGTGGCTGGCGACGCTGGGGATGTGCGCCGTCGAGCCCCTTCCAGGTGGGTGGCTGGTGCGCCTGGCCGACGGCGACGACGAGGCCGAGCGCGTCTCGCAAGTGACGCTCGACTTCCGCGATCCGGACCGGCCGTCGCTGCTCATGAGCGGCGAATTCGGCAGCTGGCGCCACGACCTGTCTCTGCGGCACGCGGAAATCCTCTGCGCACTGGCGCTTTCGCCGCAGGGGCGGACCGCCCCGCAACTCGCCGAGGACCTCTACGGCGACCGGTCGCGGGTGGTGACGGTGCGCGCGGAGATGTCCCGGCTGCGCAAGCAGTTCTCCGGACTGCTCGCGGCGCAGCCCTACCGATTCGCCGGCACGGTCACCCTCGGGGTCGACTATCCCGACGACCGGCGCATGCTGCTGCCGCCGTCGACGGCGCCGGCCGTCCGCGCCGCGCGGCTGGGGGAGGATGGGTGACATGCCCGCACCGAACCGAGCCCTGGTCACCGAGCCCGCCGCCCAGCTGCTGCGCAGACTTGCCGATCAGCACGGCGCGCTGATGTTCCACCAGTCGGGCGGCTGCTGCGACGGCTCGTCCCCGATGTGCTATCCCGCCGGCGACTTCATGGTCGGCGACCGCGACGTGCTGCTCGCCGTGCTCGACGTCGGGGACGGGGTACCGGTCTGGATCTCCGGCCCGCAGTTCGACGCCTGGAAGCACACCCAGTTGGTGATCGACGTCGTCCCGGGGCGCGGCGGCGGCTTCAGCCTCGAAGCCCCCGAGGGCATGCGGTTCCTGTCGCGCGGCCGGGCGTTCACCGACGAGGAGAACCGGGCGCTCGAGGCGATCGCGCCGATCACCGGGGCCGACTACGAACGCGGGGCGCGCCCGCCGGCCAACGGGACGCACGTGGTGGCCGACGCCGCCGACGCCTGCCCGGTTCCGCTGCGCTCGACCTGAAATCGGCTCGCCCCGGGGCCCACCGCAACGGCATCATGTCGCCATGGGTGTATCGCAGCCGTCGACGACGGTCAGTCGCCTCGGCGAGAAGCAGTCGACGTCGCGCCGTGACTTGGATGCCGTGCTCGACGCCTCGCCGCTGGCGACGATCGCGCTGGTCCGCGACGGGCATCCGGTGGTCTTCCCGACGGGTTTCGTCCGGGTGGGCGACGACCTGGTCATCCACGGCTCCACCGGTTCGCCGTGGATGCGCGCCCTGGCGGCCGGTTCACCCGCAGCGGTGTCGGTGACCACCCTGGACGGAGTCGTGGTGGCGCGCAGCGCTTTCGAGTCGTCGTTCCGCTACCGCAGCGCGGTCGTCTTCGGGGCGTTCGCGACGGTACCCGCCGAACAGAAGGTGGCCTGTCTCGATGCGATCACCGAGAAGTTCATCCCCGGCCGCGTCACCGAACTCCGCAGCAGCACACGCAAGGAACTCGCCGCCACGTTGGCGCTGCGTCTGCCGATCGATGCGGACAACTGGTCGCTCAAGATCAGCGAAGGGTGGCCGGAGGATCCCGACGAGGACGTCGCGGGTGACTCGTGGGCGGGTGTCGTGCCGATGGCCGTGACCTGTGGCATCCCGCTGCCGGCGCCCGATCTCCGGCCCGGCATCGCGGTTCCCGATTCGGTGCGCACGCTCGCCGGCGGGTGAGCGGCGTCCCGGGTAGGGCGCGTCGCCACGGACATGGCATGCCGCGGCGTTATCGTCGACACCGTGATACCGTTGCCGCGCGCATCGGTCCTGGCCGGAGTGATGATCGTCGGTGTGGCGATCGGGATGGTCGCGGGCATCGCCGCGACCGTCCAGGTCAGCGCGACCGTCCGCCCGGATGTCGTGATCGCGCTCGTGGTCGGCGTGCCCAGCGTGATCGGCATGCTGACGATCCTGGCGTCGGGACGACGGTGGGTCACCGCGCTGGGAGCGATGATCCTCGCGATCGGACCGGGCTGGTTCGGCGCCCTGGCCGCGATCCAGGTGGCCTCCGGTGCCTGACGTCGACCGCGACACGCTGCCGGGTGAACACACCCAGCCGTTCACGCCGGAGTTCACCGGCGCGTTCGCCGCGGCCGGCGTGCTCGACGAACCGGCCGCCCCCACCCCGCACACAGCAGCGCCCGTCGTCGTGCCCGGGGTGCCGCAGTTCATCAGCCGCTGGAAGTTCGTCCTCGTGGTCGCCGGCGTGTGGATCGTCGCCGCGGCGGCCGGTCTGGGCCTCTACTACTGGTGGTATCACGCGCTGGACAAGACGATGCCGGTGTTCGTCACGCTGGTCTACCTGATCGCGTGCATCGTGGCCAGCCTGCTCACCGCGATGGTGCAGCACAAGCCGGCGGTCTCGGCGATGGCCATCGCGATGATGGCGGCGCCGCTGGCGTCGACGGCGGCCGCGGCGGTGCTCTACGGCGGTTACGTGTTCGGCTGGATCACCCGATAGCGCCCCTCCGGCTCATCGCGCGACCATTAGGGTGAAGGCGTGAGCCACTATGACGTCGTCGTTCTCGGAGCCGGCCCCGGCGGGTACGTCGCGGCCATTCGCGCCGCCCAACTCGGACTGAGCACCGCCATCGTCGAGCCCAAGTACTGGGGCGGCGTCTGCCTCAACGTCGGGTGCATCCCGTCGAAAGCGCTGCTGCGCAACGCCGAACTCGCCCACCTGTTCACCAAGGAAGCCAAGACGTTCGGCATCAGCGGAGAGGCGAGCTTCGACTACGGCGCCGCCTTCGACCGCAGCCGCAAGGTCGCCGACGGCCGCGTGGCCGGCGTGCACTTCCTGATGAAGAAGAACAAGATCACCGAGGTCCACGGCTACGGCAAGTTCACCGGGCCCAACAGCATCGAGGTCGATCTCAACGACGGCGGAACCGAGAAGCTCGAGTTCGACAACGCGATCATCGCGACCGGGTCGAGCACCCGGCTGGTGCCCGGAACGTCGCTGTCGGAGAACGTCGTCACCTACGAGAAGCAGATCCTGTCGCGGGAGCTGCCGGGCTCGATCATCATCGCCGGCGCGGGTGCGATCGGCATGGAGTTCGCCTACGTGATGAAGAACTACGGCGTGGACGTCACCATCGTCGAGTTCCTGCCGCGCGCGCTGCCCAACGAGGACGCCGAGGTCTCCAAGGAGATCGAGAAGCAGTACAAGAAGCTCGGCGTGAAGATTCTCACCGGCACCAAGGTCGAGAAGATCGAAGATGATGGCTCGGCGGTCAAGGTCACGGTGTCCAAGGACGGCAAGACCGACGAACTCAAGGCCGACAAGGTATTGCAGGCCATCGGCTTCGCGCCCAACGTCGAGGGCTTCGGCCTGGACAAGGCGGGCGTCGAGCTCACCGACCGCAAGGCCATCGGCATCGACGACTACATGCGCACCAACGTGCCGCACATTTACGCCATCGGTGACGTCACGGCGAAGCTGCAGCTCGCCCACGTCGCGGAGGCGATGGGTGTCGTCGCCGCCGAGACCATCGCCGGGGCCGAGACGCTGGCGCTGGGCGACTATCGGATGCTGCCGCGCGCGACGTTCTGCCAGCCGCAGGTGGCCAGCTTCGGGCTGACCGAGCAGCAGGCCAAGGACGAGGGCTACGACGTCGTCGTCGCGAAGTTCCCGTTCACCGCCAACGGCAAGGCGCACGGACTCGGCGACCCGAGCGGGTTCGTCAAGCTGGTCGCCGACAAGAAGTACGGCGAACTGCTCGGTGGTCACCTCATCGGGCATGACGTCTCCGAACTGCTTCCCGAGCTGACCCTGGCGCAGAAGTGGGACCTGACGGCCAACGAACTGGCCCGCAACGTGCACACCCATCCGACCATGTCCGAAGCGATGCAAGAGTGCTTCCACGGCCTGGTCGGCCACATGATCAATTTCTAGTTGAGAGCGCTCTGGGTCGCCGGTATCGGCGGATTGGTCGTCGGCCACATCCTGTGGCTGGCCGCGATCTCGGCTGCCATCGCGACGTCGGACGTGCCCAGCTGGGTGCTGGTGGTCGCCTCGGTGTCGTTCGTGGCGGGCGGCTTGTGCGGGTGGCTGGGATGGCGGGCCTGGCAACGGAAGACGTCCCGCGACGAGGCCCGGGCGGTGTTCCTCTGGGCGCTGACGGTGTCGCCGGTGCTGCTGTCGCTAACCGTGCTGGGCGTGACTTACCTGTAGATGCGGGTGCAGGAACCCGAGCACGTCGTCGGCCGCGGCGAACCCGCCGAGGTGGCTCTCGTCGGGCATCAGCGTCAACTCGACGTCGGGCAGGTGATCGATCGCGGCCCGCGCGTCGGCCAGCGAGATGATCGAGTCCGCGTCGCCGTGCCACCACCGCACCGGCACCGTGACCTCCGCCAGCCGGAAGCCCCAGTCCACACCGAACAGCCGGGCGTCGTCGAGCAGTGCCTGGAATCGTCCGTTGGCGGCGTGCACGATGTCGTCGATGAACATCGCCTCGATCTCGGGGTTGGCGAAGACGCGCTTGTCCCCCTCCGGCATCGCGGCTGCCAGCGCCGAGTAGGCCAGGTGGGCGAGAGGAATCACCGGGGTCAGCAGACCCGCGGTGACGGCGGCGAACGGCCGGCGACCCACCGACATCACCGGTGCGAAGCGCCGGGCCAACGCGATCGCTCCGCTGCACGTCGCGTCGGGCCCGACCGCCGGCGTCACCCCGCCGAGCACGGCGACGGCGGCGACACGGTCGGCCAGCGCGGGCATCCCCGCGCAGGCCAAGGCGAAGGGCCCGCCGCCGGAGAGCCCGACGACGCCGATCCGTTGCGCGCCGAGGATGTCGGCCACGTGCGCCATGTCGGTGGCCCAGTCACCGATGCGCTCGTAGCGGTACGCGTCGCTCAGGCCCGACCCCGCACGTTCGACGAGCACCACCCGCAGTCCGAGTTTCTCGGCGGCGCGGCGGCCGACGATCGGGAACTGCCTGCGGCCGCCGGGCGTGCCGTGGAACCACAGCACCACCGGACCGGTCGGGTCGCCGTACTCCGCATAGCCGATCCGGCGGCCGTCGGGCAGGAAGAAGCAGCCTTCGGCGCGCGGCGGCTCGCAGCGGGGGACACCGGGCGGATGGCGCCACGGGTTGGCGGGTTTCATGGCTGGATCGTAGCCACGGGAAGCGGCCACGTTGGCGGTATGTCAGTCAGGGAAGTCCAGCGGCACCTGCAGCGTCGTGATGGTGGCTGCGAGGCCGTCGTATTGCGCTGTCAGCAAGCAGAATTCGATCAACTGAGGCGTGCTGTAGTGCGCGGCGAGCGCGTGCCACGTCTGCGCCGACACCCCGCGCGTGACGACGAACTCGTCGGTCGCGGTGATCAGCACGCGCTCCCGATCGGTCAGCCCGTCGGCGTCGGGTCCGGCGAAGATCCTGGCCTGGGTGTCCGCGTCGAGACCCCGGGTGCGGGCCAGCCTGCGGTGTTGCTGCAGTTCGTATTCGCAATTGCGAAGGTGCCCGACCCGCAGGATGACGAATTCCGCGTCGCGGCGCGACAGCTTGCCGGCGCCGAGAAGGTGGATCGACAACGGCAACCAGGCCAGGAACAGCGTCCGGTGCTGGCCGAGCACGTTCATGAGGCTGAACCTCGGCCGGCGGATGCCGCGGGCGCCGATCTTGGCGATCGCCCAGTTGACCGGGCCGAGTTCCTTGAAGCCGCCGGGCGGGATGCGCGCGGGGGTGCTCATGCCTGCCTCACCAGATACGGCGAGACGGTTGAGCGGTGTTCGTCGATGTCGAGCGCACGGCCGAGCGCGGGGAAGGCGCGCTGCGGGCAGTTGTCGCGCTCACAGACTCGGCAGCCGGCCCCGATGGGAGTCGCCGAGGTATGGGGGCCGCCGCTCAAATCCAGGCCTTCCGAGTAGACCAGCCGCTGCGCGTGACGCAATTCGCAGCCGAGGCCGATCGCGAACGTCTTACCGGGCTGACCATAGCGCGACGCGCGTCGCTCCACGGTGCGCGCCACCCACATGTAGCTGCGCCCGTCGGGCATCTCGGCGAGCTGCACGAGGATCTTGCCCGGGTTGGCGAACGTCTCGTAGACATTCCACAGCGGGCAGGTACCTCCGCTGGACGAGAAGTGAAAACCCGTGGCGGACTGGCGTTTCGACATGTTGCCCGCACGGTCGACGCGAACGAACGAGAACGGCACTCCGCGCATCGAGGGCCGCTGCAGGGTGGACAGCCGATGGCAGATGGTCTCGTAGCTGGCCGAGTAGTAGGCCGAGAGCCGCTCGATGTCGTAGCGGAACTTCTCGGCGACGTCATGGAACTGCCCGTACGGCAACACCGTCGCCGCAGCGAAGTAGTTCGCGAGCCCCAGCCGGGCCAGCTTCCTGGACTCCTCGCTGGTGAAGTGCCCTTCCTCGGCGAACGCGTCGATGAGGTCGCCGTATTCGAGGTACGCGAGCTCGGAGGCCATCCGGAACACGGTCTGGCCCGGCGACAGCTGCGAGCTGATGTAGAGCCTCTTGGAGGCCGGTTCGTAGCGGTGCAGTACCCCTTCGCCGAGGTCGACTCCACGGATGATCGTGACGCCGTGCACGAAGCGCAGCCGGTCGGAGAGGTCACCGGCGAGCTCGCCGCGCTGGATCCGCATCCCCGCGGTCAGGTCCTCGGCGGCCGTGTCGAGCTCGTGCAGGTAGTTCTGCCGCTGGTAGAAGTAGTCGCGCACCTCTTCGTGGGGCATCGTGATGGTGCCCGAGCCGCTTCCGCTGCCGCCGCTGAATCGGTCCTCGGTGGCGGCCGCCAGTTGGGTGGTGGTCAGTTGGTAGCGGCGGTGCAGGTGGACCATGGCGCGAGCCAGCGACGGATGTGCGGCGACCATGTCCGCAACCTCGGCCGCGTCGACCTCGACGTCGAGATCGCGGTCCATCAGGACCTCGCGCAGTTCGGCGATCAGCCGGGTGTCGTCCTGGGACGCGAAGAACGTCGCGTCGACGCCGAACACCTCGGTGATGCGCAGCAACACCGCGACGGTCAGGGGACGCACGTCGTGCTCGATCTGGTTGAGGTAGCTGGGGGAGATCTCGAGGATCTGCGCGAGTGCCGCCTGACTGAATCCGCGCTCGCTGCGCAACTGCCGCACGCGGGCGCCGACGAACGTTTTGGCCACGTCGCCAGCGTAAACGTTGATTGCTAACCCTTGTTAAGGGCGCACTTCGCAGCATTGGCACGGTGCGCGCTGTGGCAGGATCGGAGTCCGTGAGCACTCAGGGTTCCTCGCGTCCCCCCGGCACGGGGCTGTCGAAGGCGATGATGCCCGTCCCGGATCCACATCCGGACGTCTTCGACGTTCAGTGGCCGCTGCGGGTGGCCGATGTGGACCGCGAGGGCCGGCTGAAGTTCGACGCGGCGACCCGGCACATCCAGGACGTCGGCACCGACCAACTGCGGGAGATGGGCTTCGAGGAGACGCATCCGCTCTGGATCGTGCGCCGCACGATGATCGACATGATCGAGCCGATCGTGTTCAAGGACATGCTGCGGCTGCGCCGCTGGTGCTCCGGGACGTCGAACCGCTGGTGTGAGATGCGGGTGCGCATCGACGGCCGCAAGGGCGGCCTGGTCGAGTCGGAGGCGTTCTGGATCAACATCAACCGGGAGACGCAGGGCCCGGCGCGCATCGCCGACGACTTCATCGAGGGCCTCCGGCGCACCACCAGCGAGAGCCGGCTGCGGTGGAAGGCCTATCTGAAGCCGGGCAGCCGCGAGGACGCCGAGCACATCCGTGATTTTCCGGTGCGCGTCAGCGACATCGACATCTTCGACCACATGAACAACTCGGTGTACTGGAGTGTGGTGGAGGACTATCTCTTGTCGCAGCCGGAGCTGATGCGGGCGCCGTTGCGCGTGACCATCGAGCACGATCTGCCCGTGGCCCTGGGCGACAAGCTGGAGATCATCCGGCACACCTACCCGCCCGGCTCGACCGACAGGTTCGGCGAAGAGCTGACCGATCGCAGTGTTACAACGCTCACATATGCGGTCGGTGAGGAGACCAAAGCGGTCGCCGCGATCTTCGCCCTCTGAGTCGCCCTGCCAAACAGTACAAGCGTACTGACCTGCGGAAATCGGTTACCGGCGAGTAGCTCCTGAACCGGTTCAGCACTTCGCGGGCTTCGCAAGATTCGCAAATTCGGCAGGCCCGTTCGCCAAAGTTCACAAGAGAATTCGCTGGACCTGCGGTTATGGCGTGATGCATCCTCGGATTAGCACGCCAGTAAAGAAGCTGGAGCGTTAACAACCGCGGGGACCTCGGAGTCCCGGCGATGTGAAAGAAGGAGCAGTCCCTCTCATGACGAAGTCGACCGTCGGCACGCCGAAGAGCCCCGAGCAGATCCAGCACGACTGGGATCACAACCCGCGCTGGAAGGGCATCACCCGCGAGTACACCCCGGCCGACGTGGTGGCCCTGCAGGGCACCGTCGTCGAGGAGCACACCCTGGCCCGCCGCGGCGCCGAGGTGCTGTGGGAGCAACTGCACGACATGGACTTCGTCAACGCGCTCGGTGCGCTGACCGGCAACATGGCGGTGCAGCAGGTGCGCGCGGGTCTGAAGGCCATCTACCTGTCGGGTTGGCAGGTCGCCGGTGACGCGAACCTGTCCGGCCACACCTACCCCGACCAGAGCCTCTACCCGGCCAACTCGGTGCCCCAGGTGGTGCGCCGCATCAACAACGCGCTGCTGCGCGCCGACGAGATCGCCAAGGTCGAGGGCGACCGCTCGGTGGAGAACTGGCTGGCCCCGATCGTCGCCGACGGTGAGGCCGGTTTCGGTGGCGCACTGAACGTCTACGAGCTGCAGAAGGCGATGATCGCCGCCGGTGTCGCCGGTTCGCACTGGGAGGACCAGCTGGCCTCGGAGAAGAAGTGCGGCCACCTCGGTGGCAAGGTGCTGATCCCGACCCAGCAGCACATCCGCACGCTGACCTCGGCCCGTCTGGCCGCCGACGTCGCCGACGTGCCGACCGTCGTCATCGCCCGCACCGACGCCGAGGCCGCCACGCTGATCACCTCGGACGTCGACGAGCGCGACCAGCCGTTCATCACCGGCGACCGCACCGCCGAGGGCTTCTACCGGGTGAAGAACGGCCTCGAGCCCTGCATCGCCCGCGCCAAGGCCTACGCGCCGTACTCCGACCTGATCTGGATGGAGACCGGCACCCCGGACCTCGAGCTCGCGAAGAAGTTCGCCGAGGGCGTCAAGAGCGAGTTCCCGGACCAGATGCTGGCCTACAACTGCTCGCCGTCGTTCAACTGGCGCAAGCACCTCGACGACGCGACGATCGCGAAGTTCCAGAAGGAGCTGGGCGCGATGGGCTTCAAGTTCCAGTTCATCACGCTGGCCGGCTTCCACGCGCTGAACTACTCGATGTTCGATCTGGCCTACGGCTACGCCCGCAACCAGATGAGCGCCTACGTGGAGCTGCAGGAGCGCGAGTTCGCCGCCGAGGAGCGCGGCTACACCGCCACCAAGCACCAGCGCGAGGTCGGCGCCGGCTACTTCGACCGGATCGCCACCACCGTGGATCCGACGTCGTCGACCACCGCGCTCGCCGGCTCGACCGAAGAGGGCCAGTTCCACTGAGGGTTGATAGCGTCAGGCCCCGTCCGAGTCTCGGGCGGGGCCTGATCGCTGTGAGGAGTCTTTCGTGAGCATTGAACGGGTAGGTGTGGTCGGCGCCGGGCAGATGGGCGGCGGCATCGCCGAGGTCTGCGCCAAGGCCGGGGCGCAGGTGCTGGTGTACGAGCCGACCGACGAGCTGGCCGAGGCCGGTCGCAGCCGCATCACCGCCTCGCTGGAACGGGCCAAGGCCAAGGGCAAGCTGCCCGCCGACGAGTTCGAGGTGACGCTGGCGCGGCTGACATTCACCAGCGACCTCGCCGACCTGGCCGACCGCCAGCTGGTCATCGAGGCGATCGTCGAGGACGAGGCCGTCAAGGCCAAGCTGTTCGCGCAGCTCGACGAGATCGTCACCGACCCCGACGCGGTGCTGGCGTCGAACACCTCCAGCATCCCGATCATGAAAATCGCTGCGGCGACCAAGAATCCGAGCCGCGTGCTGGGTCTGCACTTCTTCAATCCGGTCCCGGTGTTGCCGCTCGTCGAGTTGATCAACACACTCGTCACCTCCGACGAGGCCGTCGCTCGGGTGGAGCAGTTCGCCGGTGAGATGCTGGGCAAGAAGGTGGTGCGCTGCGGCGACCGCTCGGGCTTCATCGTCAACGCGCTGCTGGTGCCCTACCTGCTCTCGGCGATCCGGATGGCCGAGGCCGGTGTGGCGAGCGTCGAGGACATCGACACCGCCGTCGTCGCGGGGCTGTCGCACCCGATGGGTCCGCTGCGGCTGTCCGATCTGATCGGGCTCGACACCATGAAGCTGATCGCCGACTCCATGTACGACGAGTACAAGGATGCGCACTACGCGCCGCCGCCGCTGCTGCAGCGCATGGTCGAGGCGGGCCAGCTGGGCAAGAAGACCGGGCAGGGCTTCTACACCTACTGAGTTCGGCGCCGAGTGCACGGAATGTGACGCGATACGCCCGATTTCGGTCAGATTGCGTGCGTTCGGGAACCGATCGGGCGATCCGTGCGCCTAATCCGATGTGCAGGACATCATCGTCGGGTCGGAGGCACTCGCCGGCGGACGGGTGACGCGCAACGACCTGAGGCGCCGGTATGTGAAGCTTCACCACAACGTGTATGCGCCCCAGGGCATGGCCTTGTCGGCTCGGGATCGTGCGTACGCGGCGTGGCTCTGGTCGCAGCGCAAGGCCACACTCGCCGGGCTCTCCGCGGCCGCCATGCATGGTTCGCGGTGGCTCCCCGCCGACGGGCCCGCCGAACTCACCCGCACCCGGTGCGGGAAGGCACCCGGAGTCCAGATCCACCGCGACACCCTGTTCGACGACGAGGTGTGCCTTGTGCAGAGCATCGACTGCACCACCGTCGCGCGGACCGCCTTCGACATCGGACGACGACTGCCGGGTGACGAGGCCGTGATTCGCATCGACGCGCTGCTCAACGCCACCCGCCTCCCGCTGGCGGAAGTGAGCAGAATCGGCGCCCGCCACCCGGGTGCGCGGGGAATCCGCAGCTTCCGTGCGGCGATCGGTCTCGTCGACGGCGGCGCGGAGTCACCCCAGGAGACCCGCGTGCGCCTGTTACTGATGCGGAAGGGCCTCCCGAGACCCGACACCCAGATTCCCGTCGTGAACGACTACGGCAGAGTGGTGCGGCGCATCGACATGGGCTGGCCACAGTTTTGCGTCGGTGTCGAGTACGACGGCGAACAGCACTGGACCGACCCCGCCGCGCACGCTGAGGACATCACCCGGCTGGAGTTCCTCGCCGCCCGAGGCTGGCTCATCGTCCGGGTCAGCGCACGGCAGCTCAGGTACGAACCCGACGACATCGTCCGACGCACACTCCACGCACTCACCCAGCGGGGCTGGGTCGGCAGGTGACCGCCCCGCGAACGCACGCATTGTGACGAAAATCGGCCGGAATCCGTCAGAAACCGTGCGCTCGACGCGCAGGACCAACGCCCGCCACTACACCGACGCCAGCCGCTTCTTCTCCGCGTCGACGTCGAAAGTCGGTGGCGGCCAGGACATGTTCATCCGCTTGAGCGCCTCGATCAGCAGTTCGGTGATCGCCAGCCGGCTGTACCACTTCCGATTCGCCGGGATGATGTGCCACGGTGCGTACTCCGTGGAGGTGCGGTCCAGCATCGCCTGGTAGGCCTGCTGATACAGAGGCCACTTCAGCCGCTCGTCGATGTCGGCCGGGTTGTACTTCCAGTACTTGTCGGGCCGCTTCAGCCGCTTGGCCAGACGCTTCTTCTGCTCCTCGAGCGAGACGAACATCGCGACCTTCACGATCGTGGTCCCGCTGTCGACGAGTCCCCGCTCGAACGTGTTGATCTCGTCGTACCGCGGTTCCCACACCTCGGGCGGGACGAGGTTGTGCACGCGGACGATCAGCACGTCCTCGTAGTGCGACCGGTCGAACACGCCGATCTGGCCGGGCTCGGGCAGCGCCTTGCGGATCCGCCACAGGAAGTCGTGCGAGAGCTCTTCCTCGGTCGGCTTGCCGAAGCTGGTGTACTTGATTCCCTGCGGATTGCCGCCCCCGACAACGTGTTTGACGATGCCGCCCTTGCCCGCGGTGTCCATGCCCTGCAACACGAGCAGCAGCGAGCGGGTGTCACCCGAGCGGCTCCTGGCGTACAGCATCTCCTGCAGCTCGGCGAACCGGAGGTTGCGCTCGAACTGCAGGGTCGCCGCGTTGCTCTTCTTACCGTGGAAGCCGGGGGTGGCGTCGACGTCGATGTCGGCCACTTTGTCGCCGAGGCGGAACTTCAGCTTCTCGTGCGGCTCATGCGACCACATCGATGGCAGGTCATCGACTTCGCTCATGCCCCTAGTCAAGCAGTTGCGGGGGCAGCACCGGGGAAGGATGAGAAGCGCGGCGGAATCTCTGCAGCGAGCCACCGACCTCGACGATGCCGCACAGTGCACTCCAGGACAGCATGGTCAGGTAGTCGATCAGCTCGTCGGCACTCATCCTCGGGTGCGACATCCACGAGTGTGTGGCCAGCTGCACGCCGCCGACGATGTGATACGCCCACGGCTCCACGCCGCCGGTGTCCATGCCCACCGACACCATTCGCCGGCGCAGCATCACCGCCAGCATGCGCGCGATGATCTCCTCCGACGCCGCGACGGCTTTGCTCTTGCTGGCGGAGTTGTTGGCCATCACGAAGCGGTACGGCTCGGGCTCGGCGGCGACGGTCTCGACGTAGACGCGGATGATCTCGCGGGTCAGGTCGTAGCCGTCCAGATTCGACGACAGGGCCGCGGCCATGTTCGGAATCAGCGTGGTCTGGGCGAACCGCATCATCACTGCGGTGGTCAGGTCGTTCTTGTCGACGAAGTAGCGATACAGCACCGTCTTGGAGACGCCGATCTCGGCGGCGATCTCGTCCATGCTGACGTTGCTGCCGAGGCGGCGGATCGCCTCCAGCGTGCCGTCGACCAGCTCGTTTCGCCGCTCGACCTTGTGCCGGTGCCAGCGTCGTTTACGCCCATCGGTCTTGACCGCCACCGGCGAGGATTGTTGTGCCACGTTCGCTGTGATCCGTTCCCTAGTCCCCGTCGATAATACGGCGGTAACGGTGAACCGGCGGTGACGGACGACGGCGGCAGAGCCGCACCGGCTGGCAGTGGCTCACTTGACGGATGATGGACGTGTGGCACACCGATTGAATGACGCCGGCCCACCGGCGGCGGTCCATGACGCGCCGAAGCGGACCAGCTTCGCCGAGGCGCTCGCCGGGGCCGATTCCGCCGCCGACGCCGAACGCCGTCGTGCGCTGCGCCGCATGAAAACCGTGGCTCTGGGGTTCCTGATCGGTGCCTCCGTGATCTTTCTGCTGTGCACATGGGCGCAGTCGCGGGGGGCCGGTGGCGGGTCGGCCTGGATCGGATACGTGCGGGCGGCGGCCGAGGCCGGCATGGTCGGCGCGCTGGCCGATTGGTTCGCGGTGACCGCGCTGTTCAAGCACCCCCTGGGCATCCCGATCCCGCACACGGCGATCATCAAGCGCAAGAAGGATCAGCTCGGCGAGGGGCTCGGCGCGTTCGTCCGGGAGAACTTCCTGTCGCCGGCGAACGTGGAGACCAAGTTGCGCGACGCCGACGTGGCGAGTCGCACCGGCAAGTGGCTGGCCGAACCGGTCAACGCCGGGCGGGTGGCGGCCGAGGTGGCGACGGTGCTGCGGGTGCTCGTCGAGCTGCTGCGTGACGAGGACGTTCAGCAGGTGCTGGACCGGATGATCATCAAGCGCATCGCCGAGCCCCAGTGGGGTCCGCCCATCGGCCGGGTGCTCGCGACGCTGCTCGCCGAGGGACGCCAGGAGGCGCTGCTGCAGTTGCTGGCCGACCGCGCGTTCCAGTGGTCGCTCAACGCCGGCGAGGTCATCGAGCGTGTCATCGAGCGTGATTCGCCGACGTGGTCGCCGCGCTGGGTGGACCACCTGGTCGGCGACCGCATCCACCGCGAGCTCATGGACTTCACCGACAAGGTGCGGCGCAACCCCGACCACGAACTCCGGCGGTCGGCCACCCGGTTCCTGTTCGAGTTCGCCGACGACCTGCAGCACGACGACACGACGATTCTCAAGGCCGAGAACGTCAAAGAGCAGATCATGGCCCGCGACGAGGTCGCCCGCGCCGCCGAGACAGCCTGGAGTGCGGCCAAGCGCATCATCCTCGAGTCCGTCGACGACCCGTCGTCGACGCTGCGCGCCCGGATCGGCGACACCGTGGTGCGGATCGGTGAATCGCTGCGCGACGACGCCGACCTGCGCGACAAGGTCGACAACTGGCTCGTGCGGGGTGCACAGCACCTCGTCGGGGAGTACGGAGCGGAGATCACGACGATCATCACCGACACGATCGAGCGGTGGAACGCCGACGAGGCGAGTCGCCGGATCGAATTGCACGTCGGCCGTGACCTGCAGTTCATCCGCATCAACGGCACGGTGGTGGGTTCGCTGGCGGGTCTGGTGATCTATACGGTGGCGCAGTTCCTGTTCTGACCTGCGCTAACTAGTGCTTGCAAAAGTTAGCACTAGTCCGTACGGTTGATGGTGTCGGTAATCGGATACCCACCGCACGAGGGAGCACTCATGCCGCAGGATGAGAATCTTGCCGCTGTCGTGTCCAGCGCTGCACAGGACATCGGCTCGTTCATCCGGACACAGCGCGAGGCCGCGCAGGTGTCGGTGCGGCAGCTGGCCGAGAAGGCCGGCGTCAGCAATCCCTACCTCAGCCAGATCGAGCGGGGATTGCGCAAACCCTCGGCCGACGTGCTGAACCAGATCGCCAAGGCGCTCCGGGTCTCTGCGGAGGTGCTCTACATCCGGGCCGGGATTCTGGAGCCGAGTGAGTCCAACGAGGTGCGCGACGCCATCGTCACCGACACGGCGATCAGCGAGCGGCAGAAGCAGGTGCTGCTCGACATCTACACGTCGTTCTGTCAGCAGAACGAGGCCACCCTCCCCGACGACGGTGCGCCGCACCAACGTGTCAGCGAAGCAGAAGAGGAGCCGACGACTGAACAGCACAAGAGCCCTCTAGAAATCCCGCAAACACCATCGTTCGACTTCAACCGTGACATGAGAGGAATCACCCATGGCTGAGAAGAATCAGCTCGACATCGACGACCTCAAGGCTCCGCTGCTCGCCGCGGTCGGTGCCGCCGATCTGGCGCTGGAGCGCGTCAACGAGATCGTCGCGACGCTGCGCGAGCGTGCCGGTGAGGCCCGCACCGACGCCGAGACCCGCGTCGAGGAGAGCCGCGCCCGCATCAACAAGTTGCAGGAAGACCTGCCGGCACAGGCCGCCGAGATCCGTGGCCGGCTGTCGTCGGAGGAGCTGCGCAAGTTCGCCGAAGGCTACGCCGAGGCCGCGCAGTCGACGTACACCAAGCTGATCGAGCGCGGTGAGGCCGCTCTCGAGCGCCTGCGCAGCCAGCCCGCGCTGGAAGAGGCCGCCAGCCGGGTCGAGGTGTACACCGACCAGGCCGTCGAGCTCACCCAGGAGGCGCTGGGCAACGTCGCGTCGCAGACTCGTGCCGTCGGTGAGCGCGCCGCCAAGCTGGTCGGCGTCGAGCTGCCCAAGCGTGCGGAGTCGGGTGCGGAGCCGGTGAAGAAGGCCGCCAAGAAGGCGCCCGCGAAGAAGGCTCCGGCCAAGACGACCTCCACGTCGGCCGCCAAGGTGCCCGCCAAGAAGGCGCCGGCCAAGAAGGCGCCGGCCAAGAAGGTGACGCAGAAGTAATCGGCTCCCTTTTCGGAAGTCGACACCACCGCGAGCGGTGTAGTTAGACCAAGGGGACGTAACCCGCATAGGCTGTGAGCGTGGAGCTCCAAGGCCTGGTGGGTTACGTCCTCTTCGCTGTGCAGGTCGCCGTCCTGGTGATGGCGGTGTACGCGTTCGTCCACGCGGCGATCCAGCGACCCGACGCCTACACCGCGGCCGACAAGCTGACCAAGCCGGTGTGGCTGGTGATCCTCGGCGTCGGCATCCTGCTGGCGCTCGTGCTGAGTATCACCGGTGTCGCGATCGCGGCCGTGGCGTCGGGCGTCTACCTCGTCGACGTGCGTCCCAAGATCCTCGAGATCCAGGGGAAGTCCCGCTAGTGCGACTCGCCCTGGCCGCCGCGGCAGCGGCGTGCGTTCTGCCTGTCGCGTTCGCCCCCGCGGCCGCCGCCGCTCCGGGCATCCAGCCGCCGCCGTACGTCGACCACGTCCAGTGGGCCACGTGGGGCGACCTGTCCAGCCTGCGCGTGTATCCCACGCCCGCCGGCCGCGACACGTCCGGCCGGCCCGGCACCTCCGCGCAGGCGGACGAGGCGTGGGCCGAGGTCCTGAAGCTCTCGCCCGATGCCGCGACGGCGGGCATGAAGGACCAATTCGATTGCCACTGGAAGTTCGCCGAGATCTTCGAGCCGGGCAAGGCCAGTTGGAACCTCGAGCCGTGGCGCCCGCAGGTCAGCCAGGACGAGATGCTGAAGACGGGCTGCAACCCGGGCGGCGCCGAAGAACCCTTCTGATGGGCTCCTATACGCGCGCGCAGGTCGCTGCGCTCGTCGACCACACGCTGCTCAAACCCGAAGCCACTCCCGCCGACATCGAGGCGCTGGCGGCCGAGGCCGCGGACCTCGGCGTGTTCGCGATCTGTGTCTCGCCGTCGATGGCAGCAATCGCCGAGCAGTCCCGCTCGGAGCGGCAGGCGCTCGCCGCGGTCGTCGGATTCCCTTCCGGCAAGCACCTTTCCGCCATCAAGGCCCAGGAGGCGCGACTGGCCGCAGAGGCGGGCGCGGGGGAGATCGACATGGTCATCGACATCGGCTGCGCGCTGGCCGGCGACGTCGACGCGGTGCGCGCCGACATCGCCGCCGTGCGCGACGCCGTTCCCGATGCGGTGCTGAAGGTCATCGTGGAATCGGCAGCCTTGCTGAGCCTCGGCGACGAGGAGACTCTGCTCGCCGCGTGCCGGGCCGCCGAGGAAGCGGGAGCCGATTTCGTCAAGACCTCCACGGGCTTTCATCCCGCCGGCGGCGCCTCGGTCCGAGCGGTCGAGTTGATGTCGGGCGCGGTCGGCGGCCGGCTGGGGGTGAAAGCGAGCGGCGGAATCCGCTCGGCCGCAGACGCTTTCGCGATGCTCGAGGCGGGCGCGACCCGGCTGGGGCTGTCGGGCACCCGTGCGGTGCTGGACGGAATTCCCGACTGACGCGCTCGGCGGTGAATCAGCCCGTCTGCTGAAAGTCGTTGCGGGCGAGGCAGATCTCTGCGAGATCGTCGAGCGACATCGGGAGGACCCGGGCCAGTGCGGCAATGGTGCTGAACCCGGGTGTCGCGAGCCGTCCGGTCTCGATCTTGCGCAGCGTCTCCGGCGAGATCGCCGCCGCCTGAGCCACTTCGGCGATGGTGCGGTCCCCCCGGGCCAGGCGGAGCTGCCGGCCGAGGCGCTTACCGGCGGCGAGCTGTTCTGCGGTCAGCGGAAGACGCACCATGCGGGCAGCCTACCTCGATTCAGTATGAAAATACCGCGGCCTCCGGTTACGCTGGTATTTTCATACCGCTTTCTGGAGGGTCGCTTGCTGGAACTGAAGACGCCGCGGGAGATCGCGGCGATGGGCGTCACCGGCATCTTCATCGCCGAACTTCTCGACGACCTCGCTCGTCGTGCGCGCCCAGGAGTGAACCTGCTCGATCTCGAACATCGGGCCCGGGAGCTGATCGCGGCGCGCGGTGCCCAGTCGTGCTACTGGGATTACGAGCCGTCGTTCGGGCGCGGGCCGTTCCGCAACGTCATCTGCCTGTCGGTCAACGACGCAGTGCTGCACGGCCTTCCGCACGACTATGTGCTGAAGGATGCGGACGTGTTGACCATGGACATCGCCGTGTCCATCGACGGATGGGCCGCCGATTCCGCGCGCACCGTCATCGTCGGCACCCCGCGCGCCGAGGATCGGCGCCTCGTCGCCGCGACCGAGCAGGCACTGTCAGCAGGCGTCGCCGCCGCGCTGCCGGGGAACCGGCTGGGGGACGTCTCCGCGGCGATCGGTGCGGTGGCGGCGGACTACGGGTATGCGGTCAACACCGAGTTCGGCGGCCACGGGATCGGGCGCACCATGCACGAGGATCCGCACGTCCCCAACACCGGGCGTCCCGGGCGCGGGCTCGAACTGCGGCCGGGCCTGACCCTCGCGCTCGAGCCCTGGTTCGCCGCCGGCACCGACAGGATCGTCTACGACCCGGACGGGTGGACCATCCGGTCCGCGGACGGATCTCGAACCGCCCACAGCGAACACACTATTGCGATCACCGACGGTCCGCCTCTGGTGCTGACGAGCCGTGCGCGCGGTGCCTAGAGGCTGGAGAAGCAGGGGTCGTCGTTCTGCTTGGGCAGCGACGCGTTCTGTGTCGAAAAGCGGCTGACCACACCGGTATCGGTGACCTGGACGGAATCGGCGTGGATGGCGAGCGGATAGTTCTTCGTCAGCTGCGAGGTGAACGCATCCAACGCCGGCTGCACGGTCTCGCGCGGCAGCGTGAAGCCCAGCCCGGTGACCTTCTGGACCTGAAGGGAGATGCCGCCATCGACGACCTGTGGCTTGGCGGTGATGCTGCCCAGCGCGCCCTCGAGTTCGACGGTGCCGTCGCTGGGATTCGTCGTCACACCGGTGACGAAGCTGCCGATCAGCGGAACCGCGCCCTGGATGGTCTGTTTGATGCCGTCGGAGGTCCAGGTGATGTCGGCGGTCAGCGAACCGACCGAACCGCCGGAGTTCGCGGTGTTCTCCAGGCGGACGTCGTTGATGTCGAGGTTGACCTTCATCCCCTTGGCTTCGCGGACCTGGTTGCCCGCGGTCTCGATGCGGATGTTGGTGTAGTGCCCCGACATGTGTTGCACCAGGAACGGCGGCAGCACCCCGAACGACGCCTTCGCGTTGTCCTGCACGACGCACTCGACGACCTTGGTGACGACCGAGTCGGCACGGTGACGGGCGTAGAGCTCACCGCCGAGTAGGACAGCGAACACCAGTGCCATGACGATCACGACGACCAGGACGATCGACAGGGGGTCGCTGAAGAGCCTCTTGAGTTTCGCCGGCAACGACGAATCCTCCTCGGGGGGCGGGGGAGCAGGGGTCGCGGGGGCTGCGGGGGCGTAGCCCTGCGGTGGGTAACCCTGCGGCGGATGCTGCGGGAACTGTGGCTGCCCTGTGCCGGGCTGCTGCGGCGGGTGGGCCCAGGGATCGGTCACCCCAGGGATTCTGCCCTACTGTGATGAGCAAACCCTGAGCGGTTGTGCATGACCGCGACGGTCTCGCGTGCCTTGCGGGCGGCCTCCAGGTCGATGTCACAGACCAGCAGCTGCGGGTCGGCGTCCGCCGACGCGAGCACTTCGCCCAGGGCGGAGGCGACCACGCTGCCGCCGACGCCGGTGGGACCGAGGGCGGCGATCTCGTCGCCGGGATAGGCCTGACCGACGGCGGCGACGACGCTGTTGGTGTCGATCGCGCGGGCCCGCGCGAGCAACGTCCACTGCTCCAGCTTGCCGGGTCCGGTGCCCCACGAGGCGTGCGCGGTGATGACTTCCGCCCCGCGTTCGGCGAGCTCGACGTAGAGCTCCGGGAAGCGGATGTCGTAGCACAGCGTCAGGCCGACGGTGATCCCGTCGACGGTGATGACGACCGGCTCACGGCCCGGCGCGACGGTCTTGGACTCGGCGAAACCGAACGCGTCGTAGAGGTGGATCTTGTCGTAGCGGGCGTCCACCCCCGGGCCGGTGGCGATGAGCGTGTTGGTGACGCGGTCGTCGTCCTCCGAGGGGACGAACATGCCCGCGACCACCACGACGCCCGCCCCGGCCGCGATGCGCCGGACCTCCGACGCCCACGGGCCGTCGAACGGCTCCGCGATCGGTGCGAGCGGCACCCCGAACCGGCACATGGTCGCCTCGGGGAACAGCACCAGGGAGGCCCCGGCGTCGGCGGCGCGGCGCGTGTGATCTTCGACCAGCGCGAGGTTGGCGGCCGGGTCGGTGCCGCTGCGGATCTGAGCCAGTGCAACTCGCATGAGTCCCAGCCTAGTTACGGACCCCCGGGCGGGGCTCAGCCGACGGGCGCGACGAATGACCACGGCACCGTGAGCACGCCGTCACGCACGCTGCGTCGCGGCGCGGTCAGGGGAAAGCCATCGGCGACAAGCAGTTCCACCATGGCGCGCCAGCGCACGCGGGGACCGAAGACGCCGTGACCGGCGACGCTGGCCCAGGCGCGGTCGGCGGCGCGCAGCAGCGTGTGGATCGGTTGGCCGGCGACGTTGTGGTGGATCAGCACCTTCGGGAGGCGCTCGGCCAGATCGGAGGGCCGCTCGATGGCGAACGGATCACACGCCAGCGTGAGGCTCAGGGCAGAGGAGGCGTCGAGCAGCACCCAGCAGCATCGGCGTCCCAGCTCGTCGCACGTCCCGTCCACGATCAGCCCGCCGGGCGCGAGGCTGCGCTGCATCACCGCCCATGCGCCGGGCACCTCCTCGACCGGGTACTGCCGCAGCACGTTGAACGCGCGCACCAGCACCGGCCGGTGACCGCCGAGTTCGAAGCCGCCGAGCGCGAATTCCACGCCCGCCGTGGCGGCCGCCTGGCCCGCGCGCACCCGCTGCGGGTCGATCTCCAGTCCGAGGACGCGGACGTCGACGCGCACCTGTCGCAGCCGGATCGCCAACTCCAGCGTCGTGACCGGCAGGGCGCCGTACCCGAGGTCGACGACCAGCGGATCGGCCGCGGCCTGCAGGGCGGTGCGGACCCGGGAGGAGTGGACCAGCCACCGGTCGCTGCGCCGCAGCCTGTTGTGACCGGTCGTGCCGCGGGTGATCGCGCCGAGTGGCCGTGACGAGCTGGCAGGCCCGGGCCGCATGCGGTGATCTTAGGGAATCGGTCAGCTGTTATCGGTGATCCACACCGTGGTGAACCGTTGCTCGGCGATCAGCAGATCGACCAGCTGGCTGCCGATGAAGTTCTCGATCTTGCCGCCGACGAGAGGAACGCGAACCTCGACCGTGGCGGTGAAGGCCATCCGCGACCCCTGCCCGGCCGAGATCGGCGCCAGCACCGCGTTGCCGCTCAGGTGTGCCGGCGCGCCGGGGATCTGCCCCCGCACCACCGCGGTCGCCTGGCCGTCGATCACCGGCGTCCAGGTTTCCTCGCGGACGAAATGCAGGTCGCCGCGGTGGAATTGCGTCACCACGGCGGGCAGGCGATCCGCCCGCAGCGTCTGGGTGGTGCGGATGTGGACGCCGCCGTCACCGTCGATGTCCATTGCGTCGAGCGTGGCGTCGTCGGCGCCGGAGTCGCCGAGGCGCACCAGCCAGTACTGCTCGTCGCTGAACGCGCGGTGAACCTGTTCGACCGTGCCCCCGTATTCGGCGGCCATGTCGAATGAACGCGGCATAGCTGGCCAGGCTACCGTTACCGCCCGTGGTCACTTCGTCGACAGGGGGTGTGGCGGTCGCCGAGAACGTCCCGCTGGCGCCGCTGACCACGCTGCGCGTCGGGCCGGTCGCGCGCCGGCTCGCCACCTGTGCCACCACCGAACAGCTCGTCGAGGCGTTGCGCAGGTTCGGCCCCGAGGCGCTGGTGCTGGCCGGCGGCTCGAACGTGGTGCTGGCCGACGATCTCGAGGACCTGACCGTGATCCGGGTCGCGAACGCCGGCATCGCCGTCGACGGCGCCGTCGTGCGGGCCGAAGCGGGCGCGGTATGGGACGACGTCGTCACCGCTTCGCTGACCCACCGGCTCGGCGGCCTGGAATGTCTGTCGGGCATCCCGGGCTCGGCGGGCGCCACCCCGGTGCAGAACGTCGGCGCCTACGGAGCCGAGGTCGCCGACACCATCCGGCGGGTTCGGCTGTTCGACCGGCATTCCGGTGTGGATCGCTGGGTGCCGGCAGAGGAACTTGAATTCGGCTACCGCACAAGCGTTTTGAAGAAATCGACGGCGGCGGTGGTGCTCGAGGTGGAATTCGCGCTCGACCCCGCCGGCCGCAGCGCCCCGCTGCGCTACGGCGAACTGGCCACCACACTGGACGCCGAACCGGGGACCCGCGCCGATCCGGTCCGGGTGCGCGACGCGGTGCTGGCGCTGCGGTCACGCAAGGGCATGGTGCTCGACGAAGCCGACCACGACACCTGGAGCGTCGGGTCCTTCTTCACCAACCCCGTCGTCACCAGTGCGGAGTACGACCGTCTGGTCGCCCATGCCGACAGACCGGTGCCGAACTATCCCGCCCCCGGAGGGGTGAAGCTGGCCGCGGGATGGCTCGTCGAGCAGGCCGGCTTCACCAAGGGCTATCCGGGTGACGGCGCCCCCGCCCGGTTGTCCACCAAGCACGCGCTGGCGCTCACCAACCGCGGCGCGGCCACCACCGCCGACATCCTCGCGCTGGCCAGAACCGTGCGCGACGGCGTCAGGAAAGCATTCGGGATCGAACTCACACCCGAGCCGATTCTGATTGGATGCGTTCTCTAGGTAGCCTCGTACCACGTGAGCCCTGCCAATCCGGTGCCGTCCCTGAGTCGACGGCGTGCCCTCGCTGCGCTGGCGGTCGGCATCGTCGCGCCGGGAGCCCTGGCCGCATGCAATTCCCGCGGAGGCTCCTCTGCGGGAATTGCCGCCGAAGACCAGCCCAACCCGCCGAAGGTCACCTACGACCCCGGCGACAACGCGTCCGACGTCAAGCCCACCGCGCGTGTCGGTGTCCGCGTCGAGGACGGGTGGTTCCAGAAGGTCAGCCTGGTCAACACCGACGGCAAGGTCGTCGCAGGCGCCCTGAACCGGGACCGCACCGAGTTCACGGTCAGCGAGCCGCTCGGCTACGGCGCCGAATACAAGTGGGCCGGCGCGGCCGTCGGCCAGGACGGCAAGGCGGTGCCGGTCAAGGGGTCATTCACAACCATCGACCCCAGCACGAAGGTCAACGGGCAGTTCCAGCTGTCCGACGGCCAGACCGTCGGCGTCGCGGCCCCGATCATCCTGCAGTTCGACGCGGCGATCGCCGACGACAACCGCGCCGAGGTCGAGAAGGCGCTCAAGGTCACCACCACTCCCGAGGTCGAGGGCAGCTGGGCGTGGCTGCCCGACGAGGCAGGCGGCTCCCGCATGCACTGGCGCACCCGCGAGTACTACCCGCCGGGCACCACCGTGCACGTCGACGCCAAGTTCTACGGCGTGCCCTTCGGCGACGACGCCTATGGCGCCGCCGACTCGACGCTGGACATCACCATCGGCCGGCGTCAGGTGGTCAAGGCCGAAGCGTCCAGTCACCGAATCCAGGTGATCACCGACGCGGGGGTGCTCTTCGACTTCCCGTGCAGCTACGGCGAGGGCGACGTGGACCGCAACGTCACCCGCAGCGGCATCCACGTGGTCACCGAGAAGTACGAGGACTTCTGGATGTCCAACCCGGCCGGCGGCTACACCAACGCCCACGAGCGGTTCGCGGTGCGGATCTCCAACAACGGCGAGTTCATCCACGCCAACCCGGCCAGCTCGGGTGCGCAGGGCAACACCAACGTCACCAACGGCTGCATCAACCTGTCCACCGCCGATGCCGAGCAGTACTTCCAGACCGCCCTCTACGGCGATCCGGTCGAGGTCACCGGCACCCGCATCGAGTTGTCCTACGCCGACGGCGACATCTGGGACTGGGCCGTGCCGTGGGACGAGTGGAAGTCGATGTCGGCGATCAGCACCGAGAAGCCGCCGTCGAACATCCCCGCGAGCGCGCCCGCGACGCCGCCGGGGGCTCCGACACCGGTCAACGGCCGCCCCGGCGGCTGACCCACCGCCGAAATTGCATTCCACGCGGAATTGCCCGAGTGGCGCGCGCGTGGAATGCAAGTTCGGCGGGGGATCTCACCTCCGGTTGCGCTGCTAGTTCTTCAACCTCCGGTTGAAGCGCGACCCGGAGGCGCCGCTGACCTGATCCCGCGGCCGGACCACGATCAGGTCCAGGTCGACGTGTGACGGGCGGCTGGCGACGAATCCGATCACCTCGGCGACGTCCTCGGCCACCAGCGGGGTCACTCCCTCGTAGACCTTCGCGGCCCGCTCCTCGTCACCCTCGAAGCGGCGCAGCGAGAAGTCGGTCTTCACCATCCCCGGCGCGACCTCTGTGAGCCGCACCGGCGTGCCGAGCAGTTCACTGCGCAACGTCCGGTGCAGCACGCCCTGGGCATGCTTGGCCGCGGTGTAGCCGCCACCGTTGTCGTAGATCTCCAGCGCGGCGATCGAGGTGACCGTGACGATCAGTCCGTCGCCGGAGTCGATCAGCTTGGGCAGCAGCGCGCGCGTGACGTGCAGCGTGCCCATCACGTTGGCCTCCCACATCCAGCGCCAGTGGTCGACGTCCGCGTCGGCCACCGACTCCAGCCCGCGGGCGCCGCCGGCGTTGTTGACGAGGACGTCCACCCGGTCCAGCCGCCCGGCCAGCGCCGCGACGGCGGTGGGATCGGTGACGTCCGCCACGATCGCCGTCCCGTCGAGCTCGGCGGCCAGCGCCGCGATCGGAGCCTCGCGACGCGCCACGCAGATCACGTGAAAGCCTTGTGCGGCAAGAGTTCTCGCGGTCGCTTCGCCGATTCCGGCGCTGGCTCCGGTGACCACCGCCACGCGGCGGATATCTGATGGCGTCGTCATGGCCCCAACACTAGGCCTGGTCGCCGAGCCATCGCGCGAGCGCTCACGGTCGTGCTAAGTTCACCGGCGTGTTCGGAACCGGTCAGGCAGCCTCCGCTGCAGCGCTGCGTGCGTGCTGTTGTCGCGCATCCCGCCGCGCCTGACCGAACCTGGACTGATCCCGTCCCGCTGAGTCCTCAGGTGTGGCCCCCGGCCCCCTCCCCGACTTCGCGCAAGGACATTCCATGAGCACCACCGTTTCCGGAACCTCTCAGACACCGCGTGCCGTGTTCACAACGCGGTCCCAGGCGCTCGTGCGCCACATCGTCGCGCCGGCGCTGCGCCTGCCGGAGGCGGCCGCGGCCTCGGTGTTCGCCGCGGCACGCCAGCGCGGTCCGATCGCCCGCGACGTCATCGCCCAGGTCACCAGGCTCAGCATCGCGACGGTGAACCGTCAGGTCACCGCGTTGCTCGACGCCGGGCTGCTGCGGGAGCGGGCCGACCTCGCCGTGTCGGGCGCGATCGGAAGGCCACGCGTGCCCGTCGAGGTCAACCACGAGCCGTTCCTGACCCTGGGCATCCACATCGGCGCCCGCACCACCAGCATCGTGGCCACCGACCTGCTGGGCCGCACGCTCGATGTGGTCGAGACACCCACTCCGCACGCGGGGCAGGCCGCGGCCCTGACCGCGATCGCCGGCAGCGCGGGTCGCTACCTGAGACGTTGGCACCGGCGCCGCCCGCTGTGGGTCGGGGTGGCCGTGGGCGGTGTCGTCGACAGCATCACCGGATATCTCGACCACCCACGGCTCGGCTGGTCGGACGCACCGGTCGGACCCGTCCTCGCCGAAGCCCTCGGCCTGCCGGTGTCGGTGGCGTCGCACGTCGACGCGATGGCCGGGGCCGAACTGCTGCTCGGTGGGCGGCGGCAACCCGCGACGAGCCTTTACGTCTACGCCCGCGAGACCGTCGGCTATGCACTGTCGATCGGGGGGCGGGTGCACTCGCCGGCCAGCGGCCCCGGGACCATCGCCGCGCTGCCCGTCCGCTCGGACCTGCTGGGCGGCAGCGGGGAATTGGAGTCGACGGTCAGCGACGAGGCCGTGCTGGTGGCGGCCCGCGCGGCGCGGATCATTCCCGCCGACGGGCCGACGTCGACGGTCACCGCAGTGCTGCGCGCGGCGCGTCACGGCAACGAGCAGGCCGTCGCGCTGGTGGCCGAGCGGGCGCGGGTCCTCGGTGAGGCGGTGGCGCTGCTGCGCGACCTGCTCAACCCGGACGACCTCGTCGTCGGGGGACAGGCGTTCACCGAGTACCCGGAGGGCATGAGCACCGTGGAGGCGGCGTTCGCGGCGCGTGCGGTGCTGCCGCATCGCGACATCCGGGTGACGGCGTTCGGCAACCGGGTGCAGGAGGCGGGCGCCGGTGTCGTGTCGCTCGGCGGGCTCTACGCCGACCCGATCGGCGCCATGCGCCGGGCGCCGCGCACGCGAGGAGCGAATCTGCTCCAGTCGCGCCGCCCCGAAGTGAGTGCCTGAGCGGCGGCTTCGGCACCGCGGTGTAGACATGACGGTGTGCGTCCAGCCACCGATGTGCACGGCCTGCCGACCCCTCGCCGCGTGGCGGTGCTCTCGGTACACACCTCGCCCCTGGCCCAGCCGGGCACCGGTGATGCGGGCGGCATGAACGTCTACGTGCTGCAGACGGCACTGGAACTGGCCCGCCGCGGCGTCGAGGTCGAGATCTTCACCCGAGCCACCTCGTCGGCCGACCAGCCGGTCGTCCCGGTCGCACCCGGTGTGCTGGTCCGCAATGTCGCCGCCGGCCCGTTCGAGGGACTCGACAAGAACGACCTGCCGACCCAACTGTGTGCGTTCACCGCGGGCGTGCTGCGCGCCGAGGCCACCCATGAACCCGGCTACTACGACATCGTGCACTCGCACTACTGGCTCTCCGGCCAGGTCGGCTGGCTGGCCGCCGACCGGTGGGCGGTGCCTCTCGTGCACACCGCCCACACGCTGGCCGCTGTGAAGAATGCGTCCCTGGCCGACGGCGACAGCCCAGAACCGCCGATGCGCTCGATCGGCGAGCAGCAGGTGGTCGACGAGGCCGACAGACTGATCGTCAACACCGAACACGAAGCGCATCAACTGGTGTCGCTGCACCAAGCCGATGCCGCGCGGATCGACGTCGTCCATCCCGGGGTCGATCTGCAGATCTTCACGCCGGGTGACCGCGACGCCGCCCGTGCGGCGCTGGGTCTCGATCCCGCGGTGCCGATCGTGGCGTTCGTCGGACGGATCCAGCCGCTCAAGGCACCCGACGTGCTGTTGCGCGCGATCGCGAAGCTGCCCGATGTGCACGTGCTGATCGCCGGCGGTCCCTCCGGCTCCGGGCTCGCCACCCCGCACGGTCTTGATGACCTCGCCTCGGAGTTGGGTATCACCGATCGCGTGACGTTCCTTCCTCCGCAGTCGCGCGACGACCTCGTGCAGGTGTACCGCGCGGCCGACATCGTCGCGGTGCCCAGCTACTCCGAATCCTTCGGGCTCGTCGCCGTCGAAGCCCAGGCGTGCGGCACCCCGGTCGTCGCGGCCGCGGTCGGCGGGCTGCCGGTGGCGGTGCGCGACGGGGTCAGCGGCGCGCTCGTCGACGGCCATGACCCCGACGACTGGGCCGCGGCGATCGGCGACGTGTTCGCCCGGGGTCCCGCCACCCTCGGGCCGGCGGCGACCGAGCACGCGGCGAGCTTCTCGTGGGCGCACACCGTCGACGCGCTGCTGGCCGGTTACGGACGTGCGATCGCCGACCACCGGTCCCGGCACCAACGCCAGCTCTCGGCGCGGCGCAGCGGCCGGCGCTTCTCGATGCGCCGCGGGGTGCGCGCATGACGGACCCCGGCGATGAGCCGCTTGCGCGACGAGAGGAGGGCAGAGAGGTCCAGGCCGTCATCGAGAAGACGCTGGCCGAGCACGACCTGGCTTACTCCCGCCACGAGGGGGCGGCCGGCGGATTGCCCGGACTGGTCGTGGAACTGCCCGGCGAGCGCAAGCTCAAGACCAACACCATCCTCACCATCGGCGAGCACTCCGTCCGCGTGGAGGCCTTCGTCTGCCGCCAGCCCGACGAGAATTACGAGGGCGTCTACCGGTTCCTGCTCAAGCGCAACCGCAGGCTCTACGGCGTGGCCTACACCCTCGACAACGTCGGCGACATCTACCTCGTCGGCCGGATGGCGCTGCCCTCGGTCACGCCCGAGGAGGTCGACCGCGTCCTCGGGCAGGTGCTCGAAGCCGTCGACTCCGACTTCAACACCCTGCTGGAGCTGGGGTTCCGCACCTCGATCCAGAAGGAGTGGGAGTGGCGGGTCTCGCGCGGGGAATCGCTGAAGAACCTGCAGGCGTTCCAACACCTCATCGACGACGACTGACAGCCGACCTGGCCGGAACAGCCGTGAGAAGATTCCCGACATGGCTGATACCGCGACGCTGATCCTGCTCCGCCATGGCGAAAGTGAGTGGAACGCGCTGAACCTGTTCACCGGATGGGTCGACGTCGACCTCACCGACAAGGGGAGGGCGGAAGCGGCCCGAGCCGGCGAGCTCCTCAAGGACCAGGACCGGCTGCCGGACGTGCTGTACACCTCGCTGTTGCGGCGCGCCATCACCACCGCCAACGTCGCGTTGGACAAGGCCGACCGGCACTGGATCCCCGTGCACCGCGACTGGCGGCTCAACGAGCGGCACTACGGCGCGCTGCAGGGCCTCGACAAGGCCGAGACCAAGGCCAAGTACGGCGACGAGCAGTTCATGGCCTGGCGGCGCAGCTACGACACCCCGCCCCCGCCGATCGAGGTCGGCAGCCGGTACAGCCAGGATGCCGACCCCCGCTACGCCGACATCCCCGGCGGCCCGCCGCTGACGGAATGCCTCAAAGACGTCGTCGAGCGGTTCGTGCCGTACTACACCGAGGCGATCGTGCCCGACCTGGTCGCCGGCAAGACCGTGCTGATCGCGGCGCACGGCAACTCGCTGCGCGCGCTGGTGAAGTACCTCGACGGCATGTCCGACGACGACGTCGTCGGGCTGAACATCCCGACCGGTATCCCGTTGCGCTACGACCTGGACGCCGAGCTCAAGCCGACGGTGCCGGGCGGGACGTACCTGGATCCCGAGGCCGCCGCGGCCGGTGCGGCGGCGGTGGCCGCCCAGGGTGCCAAGTAGGCGGGCCGCCGGTTCTTCCGTCGCCCGGCGAACAGTGGGTGAACAGTGGAGAACGCGATCCCGAACATCCGTGTTTGACTGTGTGACTTGTCCCGAAATGGCCGCACGCTGCTGGGATGACGTTCACCGACTGCGTACGATTTTCGCGTGAGTGTCGTATCGGCGCTGCTGCTCGCGGCCACCGTGGCACTGGTGGCGTTGGCGATCGGTGTGGCGGTCGGCGTGACGGCGGGTCCCCGCCTCCGCGAACGCCGGCAGCGCCGGTCGGTGGAACAGTCCGGGATCACCGTCTCGCAGATGCTCGGCCACATCGTCGCTCAGTCGCCGGTCGGGATCGTGGTCGTCGACACCTACCGTGACGTCGTCTACACCAATCAGCGCGCCACCGAACTCGGGCTGGTGCGGGACCGCCTGCTCGACGACCGGGCCTGGGTGGCCGCCCACCGCACGCTGACGACCGGCGAGGACATCGAGTTCGACCTCTCACCGCGCCGCCGCGAGCGCACCGGCCGCTCCGGCCTGTCGGTCCGGGGGCAGGCACGGCTGCTGACCGACGACGACCGCCGCTTCGCGGTCGTGTACGTCGACGACCAGTCCGAGCACGCCCGCATGGAGGCGACCCGCCGGGACTTCGTCGCCAATGTCAGCCACGAGCTCAAGACGCCGGTCGGCGCGATGGGGGTGCTCGCCGAGGCCGTGCTGGCGTCGGCCGACGATCCGGAGACCGTGCGCCACTTCGCGGAGAAGATGGTCGCCGAGTCGCACCGGCTGGCGAACATGGTGGGCGAGTTGATCGAACTGTCCCGCCTGCAGGGGGCCGAACGGCTGCCCGATCTCGAGGCCGTCGACGTCGACACCGTGGTCTCGGAAGCGCTCTCGCGGCACAAGGTGGCGGCCGACAACGCCGACATCGCGATCACCACCGATGCCCCCACCGGTTACCGGGTACTCGGCGACCAGACCCTGCTCGTGACGGCGATCGCCAATCTGGTGTCCAACGCAATTGCTTACTCGCCCAACGGTTCTTCGGTGTCGATCAGTCGCCGGCGGCGCGGCGACAACATCGAGATCGCGGTCACCGACCGCGGGATCGGCATCGCGCCGGCCGATCAGGAGCGGGTGTTCGAACGGTTCTTCCGTGTCGACAAGGCGCGCTCGCGGGCCACCGGCGGCACCGGACTCGGGCTGGCGATCGTCAAGCACGTCGCGGCCAACCACAACGGTTCCATCCGGCTGTGGAGCCAGCCGGGCACCGGATCGACCTTCACGTTGTCCATTCCCGCCTATCCGCGCGGCGAAGAAGCTGAAGAGCACGACGAACGAGAGGACTAGTACATCGATGACCAGCGTGCTGATCGTGGAGGACGAGGAGTCCTTGGCCGATCCCCTGGCCTTCCTCCTTCGTAAAGAGGGTTTCGAGGCCACCGTGGTGACCGACGGCCCCTCGGCTCTGGCGGAATTCGATCGGGCGGGTGCCGACATCGTCCTGCTGGACCTGATGCTGCCGGGGATGAGCGGCACCGACGTCTGCAAGCAGTTGCGGGCCCGCTCGAGCGTGCCGGTCATCATGGTGACCGCTCGCGACAGCGAGATCGACAAGGTCGTCGGCCTGGAACTGGGCGCCGACGACTATGTCACCAAACCGTATTCGGCCCGTGAGTTGATCGCGCGCATCCGGGCCGTGCTGCGCCGAGGTGCCGACCCCG
Source organism: Mycolicibacterium chubuense NBB4 (assembly GCF_000266905.1). The sequence goes on from NC_018027.1 coordinate 619,397, forward strand.
ACGACACGGGCATCGCCGATGGCGTGCTCGAGGCCGGCCCGGTCCGCATGGACGTCGAGCGCCACGTGGTGAGTGTGAACGGTTCGCCGATCACGTTGCCGCTCAAGGAGTTCGATCTGCTCGAGTACCTGATGCGCAACAGCGGGCGAGTGCTCACCCGCGGCCAGCTGATCGACCGGGTGTGGGGTGCCGACTACGTCGGGGACACCAAGACCCTCGATGTGCACGTCAAGCGGCTGCGCAGCAAGATCGAGGCCGACCCGGCGAACCCGGTGCACCTGGTCACCGTCCGGGGCTTGGGGTACAAACTCGAGGGCTAGGTGTCTGCTCGCCCGGTGGAAGGCGGCTAACCCGTTGCGCCGTTGAGGATCTCCAGCACCTCGTAGGTATTGATCCCCGCGACGACCGACGGATCGGCGTCGGCGATGGCGAGTGCCTCGGCGCGATCGCCGGCGCGTAGCACCCCGAGCCCCCACACTCCTTCGGGATCGGCCACCGGTCCGTAGACCACCACCCGGCCGGCGGCCAGCAGTGTCTCCCAGTACGTCATGTGCTGGGCCATCGCCTGCTGCTCGACATCGGTCATGGTCTGGGCGAAGTCGGGCCGCGGCGGGATCAACCGGAACAGGAACAGCGATGCCGGGGCTGCGCTCATTCCGCGGCGCGGGTGGCCGGATGCACCGCGATGAGCCCTAAACCGCTGCGGCGCTTGCACATCGCCGCGAGCTCGGCATACACCTTTTCGCCCAGCAGTTCGGTGAGCTCGGGAGCATACGACTCCCAAACTGGTTTCTCGCCGACATGGGCGGCGGGGTCGCCGGTGCAGTACCACGTCAGGTCGAGGCCGCCCTCGCCCCAGCCGCGCCGGTCGTACTCGGTGATCGTCGACTTGAGGATCTCCGACCCGTCAGGCCGCGTGACCCACTCCTGGGTCCGGCGGATCGGCAGCTGCCAGCAGACTTCCGGTTTGAGGGTCAGAGGCTCGACCCCGAGCTTGAGCGCCTTGGTGTGCAGCGC